>CAMZEG010000091.1 GCA_947305635.1 uncultured Clostridia bacterium | reverse complement strand
TCGCCGACGACGGCGATTTCATAGCCGTGCTTGCTGTAGCGCAGGTAGATATAGACCGCGGCCGTCAGCGCCGCGACGATCAGGATGTTGAGCAGATAGCTGTATTTTCCGATCGACGGCAGCCAGCCCGCCTGGGTGGACGGATTGATGACGCCGATTTTGCCGGAGCCCTTCGGCACCGACCAGATGTAGGTGAAGTAGGAGACGATCTGGATCGCGATGTAGTTCATCATCAGCGTGAACAGCGTTTCGTTGGTGTTCCAGATCGCTTTGAAGACGGCGGGAATCAGCGCCCAGATCGCGCCGGCGACGATGGAGACGACGATCACGAGCGGCAGCAGCAGGTAGTTCGGCATCTTGTTGCCGAAAAGAATCATGCACGCCGCGGTCGCAAGGCCGCCCATCAGAACCTGGCCTTCGGCGCCGATGTTCCAAAAGCGCATCTTGAACGCGGGGGTGACGGCGAGCGAGACGCAAAGCAGCATCGCGACGCCCTGCATCAGGCTCCAGACGCGGCGGGAGGTGCCGACGGCGCCCTTAATCATCGTCGCGTAGATCGCGAACGGGTTGTCGCCCGTGAACAGCACGATGATGACGGCGCAGACGATCAGCGAGGCCAGCACGGCGGCGACGCGGATCAGCCACGACTGCCAAGAAGGCAGCGCCGCGCGCTTCGAGATCTGCACGAGCTGCTCATGCACGGGTTTCTCAGTTGTTTTCTTCATCGTGGGCCTCCTTTCCCTGCGCGTCGGGCGCGTGGTGCGCCTTGGTCATCAGCAGACCGATCTCTTCCTTCGTCGTGTTGCGTCCGTCGACGATGCCGGTGATCCGGCCGCCGGAGATGACGAGGATCCGGTCGCACAGCTCGGTCAGCACGTCGAGGTCTTCCCCGACGAAAACGACCGCCACGCCGTTTTCCTTTTGCTCCGTGAGCAGGTTATAGATCAGGTAGGACGAGTTGATATCCAGACCGCGGACCGGGTACGCCACCATCAGCACGGTCGGCGAAGCGGCGATCTCACGGCCGACGAGCACCTTCTGGACGTTGCCGCCGGAGAGCTTACGGACCGCCGTCTGCGCGTCGGGCGTCACGACCTGCAGATCTTCGATGATCCGGTCGGCAAGATCGTGCGGCTCCTTGCGGCGGACAAAGACCGATTTGCCCTCGCGGTAGGAGCGCAGCATCATGTTGTCGATGATGCTCATCGAGCCGACAAGGCCCATGCCGAGACGGTCCTCCGGCACAAAGGAGAGCCGGACGCCGAGGTTCTTGATCTGCAGCGGCGTCTTGTCGCGCAGATCCTCCTCCTTGCCCGTTTTCGGGTTGTGGTAGATGATGCTGCCGCTCTTGAGCTGCTGCAGGCCGGCGATCGATTCGAGCAGTTCCTTCTGGCCGCTGCCGGAGATGCCCGCGATGCCGAGGATCTCACCGGAATAGGCGGTGAAGTTGACGTTCTTGAGAATCGCGCGGCCGTCGATACTGTTGACCGACACGTTGGTGAGCACCAGCCGCTTCTGGACGTCCTTGGGCTCGGTGCGCTCGATATTGAGGCTGATCTTCTGGCCGACCATCATTTCGGTGAGGATGCTCTCGTTCGCTTCGCTCGTGTTGATCGTGCCGATGTATTCGCCCTTGCGCAGCACCGAGACGCGGTCGGAGATCTCCAGCACCTCGTGGAGCTTATGGGTGATGATGATGATCGCCTTGCCGTCGTCGCGCATTCTTCGCAGCACGGCGAAGAGCTTGCGGATCTCCTGCGGGGTCAGAACGGCGGTCGGCTCGTCGAGGATCAGGATGTCGGCGCCGCGGTACAGCGTCTTGACGATTTCGACGGTCTGCTTTTCCGACACGGACATCTGATAGATCTTTTTCGTCAGATCGATCTCAAACCCGTATTTGTCGCACGTCTCGCGGATGACCTTTGTCGCCGCCTTGAGATCGTACTTGCCCTCGGTGATGCCGAGCACGATGTTCTCCGTTGCGGAAAAGACGTCGACCAGCTTGAAGTGCTGGTGGATCATGCCGATCTTATAGCGGTAGGCGTCCTTCGGCGAATGGATCGACGCCGGTTTGCCGCCGATCAGAATCTCGCCCTCATCGGGATGGTAGATACCGGAGATCATGTTCATCAGCGTGGTCTTGCCGCTGCCGTTTTCCCCGAGGATCGAAAGGATCTCGTGGTTGTACACGGTGAGCGAGACGTTCTTGTTCGCCACGATCTGTCCGAACCGCTTGGTGATATGCCTGAGTTCAATCGCGGGTGTCGTGTTCACTTGGCTCTTCCCCCTGCCGTATGCAAACGGTGTTTGCTTAAAATTCAAAAATACACTGTAAGGCGCAGTGTATTTTTCAGTTCTAAAAGAGAGCGCCGGGCGGTGCAGAAGACTGCCTCCGCCCGGGCTGGATTGGTCATGAGCGATTAGTATTTCTCGTTGAGAAGGGTGATGCCGTCGATGCGAAGATCGAAGTACGGCGCCGAACGGTACTCGGACTCATGGAAGTAGCCGTCCGCGATAACGTTGGTATCCGGCGTGTAGGCTTCGTCGGTGTCGACGTCGGCTTCATACTTGTCGAGGGTCTCGCCGTTCACGGTGAAGTTCGCGGTATCGAAGACATGGATGCTGCCGTCTTCCAGACCGGCCTTGACTTCTTCGATCTTTTCAACGGTACCCGGCGCAGCGGCGGTCTCGTTGACGTCGGTCAGAACCACGGAACCGGTCGCGATGGTGCCGGTCCAGTCAGCGTCGATCGCGGTGCCTTCCATCGCAGCCTTGATGGCGTACTCGATGTACGGCGTCCAGTCGATACGGGAGGAAACGATGAAGGTGTTCGGGCAGGCGGCCTGGGTGCTGCCGTTGTAGGAGACGTTCGGGACACCGGCGGTCTCGCAGGCGGTCGGGGCGCCCATGGAGTCAGCATGCTGGCTGATGAGCACGCACTTGTCGTTAATCAGAAGGGTCGCGGCTTCTTTTTCAGCGGTCTCGTCATACCAGGAACCGGTGAACTGGACTTCCATCGTCGCGCTCGGGCAGATGGACTTCGCGCCGAGATAGAAGCTGGTGTAGCCGGAGATTACTTCCGCATAGGTCCAAGCGCCGACATAGCCGATCTTGGCTTCTTCCGCGGTGATCTTGCCTTCTTCGATCATCTGGTTCAGCTTGAGACCCGCGGCGACGCCGGCAAGGTAACGGCCTTCATAGATCGAAGCAAACGCGTTGTGATAGTTGGCAAGGTTTTCGGTGTGGGCACGGGTGCCGGTCGCGTGGCAGAACTGCACGTCGGGGAATTCCTTCGCAGCCTGAATCATGAAGGACTCATGGCCGAAGGAGTCGGCAAACACGAAGCCGCAGCCGCTGTCGACCATATCCGCCGCCGCTTCATAGCAGTCGTTGGACTCGTCGATGTTGGTCTTGAGCACCGCGGTCACGCCGAGGTTTTCGCAAGCCTGTTTCGCAGCGTTGATGAAGTTGAGGTCGTAGGTGGAGTTTTCATCGTGCAGGAAGATGAAACCGGCCTTGAAGTCCTTCGCTTCGTTGTTGGTGTTTCCGCCGCAGGCAGCCAGTGCAAGAACGAGCACGGCGGCAAGCAGCACCGCAAGAATTTTTTTCATGCTTTTTTCCTCCGTTTTGAAATTTGTTTTTTTGTAATGCACGTTTTGTGCGATTTACCGGAATTTGATTTCGCCGCCGTCCATCGAGTCGATCATGGCGAGCGATTCGACCCGCACGCCCGCGTCGCGCAGCCGCGCGCCGCCCGGCTGGAAGGCCTTTTCAATCGCGATGCCGCAGCCGGCGACTTCTGCGCCCGCCTGGCGGCAAAGGTCCACAAGGCCCGCGAGCGCGTTGCCCTCGGCGAGGAAGTCGTCGATGATCAGCACGCAGTCGCCCTTTTTGAGGAACTCTTTCGAGACGATGACGTCGTAGGTGGTGCCGTGGGTGTAGGACTTGACCTCGGTCTTATAGACCGCCGCGGCGATGTTCTTGGTCTTGGTCTTCTTCGCGAAGAGAACCGGACAATGAAAATACTGCGCAGTTATACAAGCGATCCCGATGCCGGAGGCCTCGATGGTCAGAATTTTGTTAACTTCGCAGTCCTTGTATAAGCGATGGAATTCCTTGCCGATCTCGTTGAGCAGATCGATATCCATCTGATGGTTCAGAAAAGAATCCACCTTCAAAATATCGCCCGGAAACAGCTTTCCGTCTTTACGAATACGCTCTTCCAGCAAAACCATAATCGGATCGACCGCCTTCCGGATTTTTGATATATTTATTCTATCAAAACCTGTCGTTTTTTGCAATACGTCTTTTGATTAAACTTAAAAAAATGTGACGATTTTTTCTTGTATATATTGCACAACGCGCCCGTTTCGTTCACAATTGTTTCAACTTTTTCCAAGCGGACGGGCCACCACGCGGATGATTCGCAGCGGCTTTTGCAGCGCGCGGCAGCGGTCGATCACATACTTCGTGCCGGGGCTTCTGCCGTCCCAGATCGCGATCACATAATCGGCGTAATCGATGATGCTGTTGTTGCGCATCAGCGGGGCGCGGCGGCCGTAGCGGTCGTAGTCCGGCAGGATCTCCAGAATCTGGATATGGTGCTCGAGCGCGAAGGCGCGGGCCATCCGGTCGATCCCGTTCGCGGCGCCGGAGACGATCTGCGTCGTGTTCTTGGGAATCGCGTCCGCGGGAATCGGGATGCGCAGGCCGCGCGAGCCGACGATTGCGACTTTCATGTTTTGCCGTCCTTTCTCTTGCCAAACGGGCAAGGGTGTGCTACAATAGGCTGCGAGAACCGCAAGAAGGGAGCCGCGCCATGTTCAATCTGATCCAATGCGCCGCCAACACCTATTATCTCAAATGCTATTCCAACGCCGGGGTATACGATCTCGGCGACGGCACCTGCGTGCTGATCGACACCGGCGACCACAAGAAGAGCGCGTCCGATCTCAACAAGGCGATCGAAGCGCACGGCTGGCGGGTGCGCATGATCCTGAACACCCACTGCCATATCGACCATATCACCGGCAACCGCCTGTTCCGCGACCTCTACGGCTGCGACATCTACGCGCCGCATATCGAAACGTTCTTCATCGAAGAGAACCTGCTTGAGCCGAACTTCTACTATCTCGGCGTGCCGACGAACCGCAGCCGCAACTTCTTCTTCCGCCCGGTGGGCACCAAGGCGAAGGAACTGATGGAGGACGTCCTCCCCGCGGGGTTTGAACTGCTCCCCCTGCCCGGCCACTGCTACAACATGGTCGGGATCAAGACGCCGGACGACGTCTGGTTTCTCAGCGACGCGATCGTCGACGCCTCCACGTTCGAAAGCTACCGCCTGCCGCTGTTCTACGATATCAACAAGAGCATCGAGACGGCGAACATGCTCGCGACGCTGCAGGGCGCGTTCTTTGTCCCGGCCCATACGGCGGCTTCGAACGACATCTCCGCGCTGTGCCGGCTGAACGCAAAAGCGCTCGCGGACAACAAACGCGAGATCCTCGCCTTGAGCGACGGCAAGACCTTTGAAGAGATCTTCGCCGATACCTGCCGGCTGTTCGCGATCGACCTTGACATGGACAAATACGCGAAGCTGACCTACACCGTGCGGATCTATCTGCAGGCGCTGCTGGAGGACGAAGTGCTTACCGCCTCGCTCGAAGACGGCAAGCTGGTCTATCACAGGCTGTAAGTCGATTATACAATAAAACACCCTCCGTTGCAAGGCGAAGGGTGTTTTTTCTTATGTCATTTCGTAAAGACCGGTGTAGAGCTGATAGTACTTTTTGCCGAGCGCGATCAGCTCTTCGTGGCTGCCCTGCTCGATCACTTCGCCGTCCTCGAGGACAATGATGTCGTCGGAGTTGCGGACCGTCGACAGCCGGTGCGCGATCACGAGCACGGTCTTGTCCTCCATCAGCTGGTCCATGCCGATTTCGATCTTGCGCTCGGTGCGCGTATCGACGGAGCTGGTCGCTTCGTCCAGCACCAGCAGCGGCCGGTTCGCGACGGCGGCGCGCGCGATGTTGAGCAGCTGCGCTTCGCCCGCGCTGATGTTCACGCCGTCGGCGCGCAGCTCGGTGTCGTAGCCCTCCGGCAGCTTTTTGATAAAGCTGTGGGCGTTGGCGAGCTTCGCCGCGGCGACGATCTCCTCCTCCGTCGCGTCCAGCTTGCCGTAGCGGATGTTTTCGCGGACGGTGCCGGCAAAGAGCTTCGCGTCCTGCAGCACGAACGCCATCGAATTCCGCAAGTCGTCCTTTTTGATCTCCTGGATCGGAATGCCGTCGATCGTGATCTCGCCGTCCTCGATCTCGTAAAAGCGGTTAATGAGGTTCGTGATCGTCGTTTTGCCCGCGCCGGTGGAACCCACGAACGCCAGCTTTTCGCCGCTGTTCGCGTGGGCAGAAACGTGCTTGAGCACGGGCTTGTCCGGCACATAGGAGAAGTTGACGTCCTTGATATCGACGTCGCATTTCACGGGCACGAAGGTGAAGGTGCCGTCATCCTGCGGAATCTTCCAGGCGAGGGCGCCGGTTTCGTCTTCGGTCTCCTCCCAGCCCATCTCGGTCGCGATGATGTGCGCCAGACGCACCTTGCCCTCGTCGGTCTCATAGGGCGTGTCGAGCACCTCAAAGATGCGCTCCGCGCCGGCGAGCGCCGAGATCATCGCGCTGTAGGTGCCTGCAATCGAAACGATCGGGCCGCCGTAGCTCGACGCGTAGCTGAGGTAGGTCGTCAGCGTCGGGACGTCCATGTGGCCGCGGGTGACGCTGATTGTGCCTAGCGTGATCGCCAGCACATAGTTCAGGCGGGAGATCATGCTCATGATCGGGCCCATGAAGCCGCTGATGATGTTCGCCTTGACGCCGATTTTCCGGTATTCCTCGTTCAGCTCGCTGAACCGCGCCTTGCTGCGGTCCTCATAGCAGAAGACCTTGACGGCCTTGATGCCCATAATGTACTCTTCGATATAGCCGTTGCAGGCGGCGATCGCCTTTTGCTGCTTTTTGAACAGCGGCGACACCTTGTTGGTGATCACGATGACCGTCAGCACCATCAGCGCGACCGCGAACGAGAGCGTCAGGGTGATCTTCCAACTGAAGGAGATCATCAGCGCGATCGTCATGATCGCCTGAATGCTCGACGAGATGATCGTCGGAAACGAATCGGCGACGAGGTCGTTGACGCGGTTGACGTCGGACGTAAAGTGGCTCATGATCTCGCCGACCTTGCGCTTGTCGAACCAGCTGATGGGCAGGCCCTGCAGATGGTTGAACAGATCGCGGCGCAGCTTTTTCACGGTCTTGACCGAGACGTTCAGCATGATTCGCGTATACAGGAGCGAAAAGAACGCGCTGAGGGTATAGGCGATCGCGAGCAAGATCAGGTAGTGCCCGATGGAGGCGATCGCGGCCTCGCCGTCGGTGCTCCGCCCCAGCACGACGTCCTGAATCGTCCGGTAGATCGGCCGGATCAGCAGCGCCGTCAGCACGCTCACCACCGTTGAAAGGATGACGCACAGCGCGACGATGACCAGCTTGCCCTTGTGCTCGCCGATATAGCCGATCAGCCGTTTGGCGGACTGCTTGACGTTTTTGGGCTTGCTCTTTTGTTTCTTTTCCCATTCCTCCCGCTCTTCGGGGGTCATGTCTTCGGGGTTCTTTTGCTTTTTGCCGCGGCGGGTTTTCGGCTTTTCGGCATCGGGCGCTTCGGGTTTCGCTTCGTCCTGCGGCGCGTCGGCCTTCGGTTCGGCCGGTTCCGCCGGCGCTTCTGCTGCGGGCGTTTCCGGCGCAAGCGCCGTCTCCTGCAGCGTTTCGGCCGTCTCGGCCGCTTCGGTTTCGGGATGCAGCTTTTGTTCTTCGCTCATTGCGCCAACACCCCCTCCTGCTGCGAGACAAAGATCTCGTGATAAATGTCGTTGGTTTTCAGCAGCTCCTCATGGGTGCCCATGCCGTTGATCACGCCGTTGTCCATGACGATGATCCGGTCGGCATCCATGATGGACGTGATGCGCTGCGCGATGATGATCTTGGTGATGCCCGCGAAGGCGTCGGTCCGCAGCGCCGCGCGGATCTTCGCGTCGGTCTCGGTGTCGACGGCGCTCGTCGTGTCGTCCAGAATCAGCACCTTCGGCTTTTTGACAAACGCGCGGGCAAGGCACAGCCGCTGCCGCTGGCCGCCGGAGACGGTGTTGCCGCCCTGACCCAGCTCGGTGTCGTAGCCGTTTTCCTTTTCCATGATGAAGTCGTGCGCCTGCGCGGCCTTAGCGGCTTCGATGATCTGTTCGTCCGTCGCGTCCGGGTCGCCCCAGCGGATGTTGTCCTTAATCGTGCCGGAAAACAGCATCGTCTGCTGCAGCACCACCGACACGCCGTCGCGCAGGTTTTTGAATTTATACTTTTTGACGTCCTCGCCGCCCACGTAAACCGTGCCCGCGGTGGCGTCATACAGACGCGGAATCAGATTGACCAGCGTGGATTTCGCACTGCCGGTTGCACCGATGATGCCGAGCATTTCGCCGCTGTCCACGCACAGTTA
>CAMZEG010000090.1 GCA_947305635.1 uncultured Clostridia bacterium | reverse complement strand
TGGTCGCCGAAGATGTTCAGCGCGTGGGACGCGACGCAGCGCGCGGACACGTGGAACACCGACGGAAGCAGCTCACCGGCGATTTTGTACATATTCGGGATCATCAGCAGCAGACCCTGCGAAGCGGTGTAGGTCGTGGTGAGCGCGCCCGCGGCGAGCGAGCCGTGCACCGCGCCTGCCGCGCCGGCTTCCGACTGCATTTCGGAAACCTTGACGGTCGTGCCGAAGATGTTTTTCATGCCCTGCGCCGACCACTGGTCCACATAGTCCGCCATCGGGCTGGACGGGGTGATCGGGTAGATGCCCGCAACTTCCGTGAACGCATAGGATACGTACGCGGCAGCGTTGTTGCCGTCCATGGTCTTCATTTTTCTTGCCATTGTTTGTCCTCCTTTGATATGGTTACAAAAGATTTTACGAGTTTCGCAGTTGATAAAACAAGCCGGATTTTCCGATTATAATCAACTTCATGTTATTGTATCACGAAACAAAAAAGATGTAAAGAGATAAGAGAAGAAAAATGAAAGAAAAGTTTTGGGAAAGGGAATGAGGGACTAAGGGAATGAGGGACTAAGGGAATGAGGGAATGAGGGACTGAGGGACTGAGGGACTGAGGGACTGAGGGACTGAGGGACTGAGGGAATGAGGGAACGAGGGAATGAGGGACTGAGGGAATGAGGGACTGAGGGACTGAGGGACTGAGGGAATGAGGAAATGAGGAAATGAGGGATTGAGGCGTAGGGGCGGCCGGTGGCCGCCCGTGATCTCTTGCCGCTGAAAATCTGTTGCGGCTTGCGCTTCGAGGCCTCACCCACCACGCCCCGCGGGCGCGGTCCCCCTTCCCCGCGTCACTGCACACTGCACACTAAAAATGCTCCCGCTTCCTTGATTTCCCGCCCCGAACCTGTTATAATACAACCGAACCCTGATTCCGGAGGCGTTAGTATGGAAAAACTCAAAGCGCTTTTACAAAAAGCGATCCCGTTTCTGACCGCGATCTTCCTCGCGCTGACCACCCTCAGCGTCGGGAACAACCTGATCGTCAAAAAGGAGGACGGCGTGCGCCTTTCCGCCGCGCTGATCAGTGATGTGCACTACGGCGACGTCTTCTACCGCCAGCTTGCGCTGCCGCCGGGCCTGCGCGACCTGACACGCCATGTGAAGCCCGACCTCTTTGTCCTCGCGGGCGACTGCACCGACAACGGCAACGACGAAAACTGGACGGCGCTGCAGAAGACGATCGACAAGAACCTCAAGGTCGACAACATCATCCTCGCGCTCGGCAACCATGACACATGGACAAGCTACGATGACGAGCACACCTACGGCCCCGCGAAGGACAACTTTCTCAGGTACTCCAACACCATCATGGGCACCGACTTCGACACGGTCTGGTCGTCCCGGACGATTGGCGGCTACCCGTTCATCGTCCTCGGCTCCGAGGCCGACACCACCGCCGCGACGATCTCCGACGCCCAGCTTTCGTGGCTGGAGACCGCGCTCGCCGACGCCGCCGAAGCAGCGGACGGCAAACCGATCTTCGTGATCAACCACCAGCCGCTCAACTACACCCACGCCGTCGGCAACAACGAGCACGGCAACGGCTTCGAGTCGAACGCGGTGAGCGAGCGCCTGCTCTCGATCCTCGACCGGTACGAAAACATCTTCTATATCAGCGGACACCAGCACTATCCCCTTGCGCTCGAACCGACAACGGAGGACCCCGCTGGCTTTACGACGATCGAGCATGTCGGCGACCATATCACGAGCGTCAACCTTCCCTGCTACGGCTACGGGACTTTCCTCGAGGGCGGCACGAGCGTTTTCGGCGAAGGGCTTGTGATGTACGTCTTCGACGACCACGTCCAGTTCAAGGGCCGCAACTTCTTCCTTGCCAACTGGTCGCGCGACTTCGACGTGTCGATCCCGCTGGAGACAGCCGAAGCAGCGTAACAACAACGAATAAGCACAAGCAAAAGCGCCCTGCGGGGCGCTTTTTTCAGTGTGCAGTGTGGAGTTGGAATGTGGAATTTGCAACTGCACACTCCAGCACCCCTTGTAAAAAGGAAAAGGACACGGGCAAGAGTGCCCATGTCCGTTCCCTGAAGGAGACAAAAACATAGATTAAATGGCGATTAAGCGTTCCTTGACTCCCTTCGGCGGGTCGTAGACCGCGTCCTCGGGGCAGTTCTGGGTGAGCAGCCGGAAGTCGACTTTCATCAGCGGGGTCTCCGGCAGCTTTTCGACTTCCACGATATCGCGCGGAACCGAGAAGCAGGAGAAGTTGTTCTGGATATAGGCGCGCATCTGTTCTTCATAGTCGGCGCGGTCGTGATCCGTATCGTTATAGGCGACAAAGAGACGGACGATCGGTTTTCCGTTCTGGAAGCCCTTGACGCAGCACGCTTCCTTGACGAACGGGAGCGTCAAAAGGCCCTTTTCGATATCGCTCGGATAGATGTTGTAGCCGGAGATGATGATCACGCGCTTTTTGCGGCCGGAGAAGAAGTAGAATCCGTCCTTGTCGAGGTAGCCGAGGTCGCCGGAACGGACCCACAGCACGCCGTTTTCGTCGGCCTCGAGACCTTCGCCGTCGTGGCCGTCCTCGGTGTAATAGCCGCTCATGACCGTCGGACCGGCGATCACGAGTTCGCCGATCTCGCCGTCGGGCAGCACGTTGCCGTCGTCGTCCCAGACCGCCATCTGCACGCCCTCGATCGGCAGGCCGATGGAGTTGGGCTTGAACTCGGTGTTGGTGCAGGTGCAGCACACGGAGCCGACCTCGGTCAGGCCGTAGCCCTGACGCAGTCTGCCGACGGCGCCGTATTTTTCAAGATAGCCGTTGAACTCGTCCAGCAGCACCTGCGGGGCGTCGTCGCCGCCGCAGAACGACAGGCGGATATTCTTGAGGCACTTGTGGTCGAAGTGCTTTTCGTTCATCAGCTTTTTGAACATTACGGGGATGCCGAGGATGCCGACCACGCAGTTTTTGCGCATCAGCTTGTTGAACAGCTTCGCGTCGAACTGCATCATCGGGATCAGCCGCGCGCCGTTGCACATCGCCATATGCATCGCGACGGAAAGACCGAAGCAATGGAACAGCGGGAGGACGATGATCTCCGCCTCTTCGCCGGGGCGGTGGATCCGGTCGAGCTTCGACATGCGGTACACGATCTCGTTGATCGCGCGGCTCGTCAGCTTGATCGTCTTGCTCTTGCCGGTGGTGCCGCCGCCGTTGAGATAGACGGCCGTCTTGTCGCAGTCGCAGTGATCCTGGACGTTCGCTTTCATAAAGCGCTTGAGCGCCACGCGGTACTCTTCGCGGTTGTTGAGCTTCGGGAACGCCTTTTCCAGCAGCTTTTCGCCCGTCTTGGTCGCGGCCTTTTTGAGCGCGGGGGCGTAGTCGGAGCTGTGGCAGACGAGGATCGGCAGATCCAGCTCGTTGAGCATGTCGGCGTATTTGCGCGAGAGCACGTCGAGCACCATCACACCCTTGCTGTGCAGCTGCTGAATCGTCTCCTTGACGACGTCGGGCGGCAGCAGCGGGTGGATGAAGTTGACGATGACGCCGATTTTGTTGAGCGCGTAGAAGGCGACGATGCTCTGGACCGTCGTCGGCATGAAGACCGAATAGACGTCGCCGGGCTTCAGACCGAGCTCCACGCGCACAAAGGCGGCGAGCGCGTCCATATCGGCGATGATCTCCGTGTTCAGAAACCATTTGCCGAAATGCTGCTGACAGTAGTATTCGCCGTACTCGTCCGTACAGGCTTTGTAGTATGCGTAGCAACTCATGTTGCCGGGATCAACCATGAAGGGCACCTCACAATGATTCAGATTTTATTCGAAAAAGAACTGTCACTATGATACCAGTCTTCGCCCTCTTTTTCATCATCCCAATTCGGCTTTTTTTGGACGATACTTCACAGTTCTTTCACAGTTTCGATTTTGTTCGTCCATAATTTTCTGCCGACGGACGATTGCATTGTTCATATCTTTGTGCTATAATACAAAAGATATCGTTCCAAAAAGCTGTTTTTGCTTTTTTCGAAAGGAAGTCGAACCGCAAGTATGACACCGCAACCCTTCGGCGCGCTGGATTCCACCGCCCGGCTCAACCCGCTGGTACTGACCACGGGCCGGTTTTCCCCGGGCGAAGCGGCCCGCTTCTGCGCCGCGCAGACCGACGACATTCACCGAAAGATCGGTGAAGCAGAGCTGCTGTATTACCGCGGCGACATTGCCGCGGCGTCTCACCAGTTCGCCGACCTGTCCGACCTCGAGGA
The DNA here is from genome assembly GCA_947305635.1 of uncultured Clostridia bacterium. Lineage (GTDB taxonomy): Bacteria > Bacillota > Clostridia > Oscillospirales > Acutalibacteraceae > UBA6857. Next base: position 4,355 of record CAMZEG010000090.1, on the reverse strand, counting down.
CTTTTCCGGTTCGGTCGCGTCGCTTCTGTGCCGTTCCGTCTGCGCCCTCGCCGACGGGAATGTGCACACCCTTCTGGACAACTACAACAGCGTCAAGCTTCTGCGCGGCATCCTTCCCGCCGACGATCCGCTGCGCAAGATGACCGACATGTACCTGCTGTACTTCAACATCCTGACGCTCAATATCCGCGAGATCCATTTCCCCCAGTTCGGCGTCAACGCGTTTTCCGTCCCGGCTTCGCTCAAGCCCATGGCCTTTTACATCTACGCCCATTACCTGATGGAGATCGGCGACGTCGGCCGCGCGATCGGGATGGCGGAGGGCGCCCTCATCTTTGCGGAAAAGCCCTGTACGATCACGGAGATCAACCTCTGCCTGCTTATTTCGAGCGGCTACATGCTGCGCGCCGCGTGGGACAAGGCGGAATACTACTTCCGCCACGCGTGGGAGCTCGCCGCGCCCGACGGGCTGCTGATGCCCTTTGCCGAGCACAGGCGGATGCTGTTCGGGATGCTCGAAAAATGCCTGCGCTACGAACAGCCGTCGGCCTACAAGCAGATTCAGGAGCTGGCGAACAGCTACCACAAGCACTGGGTCTTCGTCCACAACGCGCTGACGGGCGAAACGATCACCGATTCGCTGACCGGGATCGAATACAACGTCGCCAAGCTCGCGAAAACGGGCATGGCCAACCAGGAGATCGCCGATTTCCTCGGTATCACTGTGAACAGTGTGCGCGCGCATTTGCGCCACATTTTCAATAAACTCAATATCGAAAGTCGCAAGGAACTCGCGTTCCATGTGATTTAGAAAGGAGAACGGTAATATGGTTCAGATCAACGAAGCCCTCTGCAAAGGCTGCGGCTACTGCGTCAAGTTCTGTCCGAAGCAGATCCTCCAGATCGGCAAGACGCGCAACCGCCGGGGTCATTTCTACCCCGAGATGACGCACGAGTCCGCCTGCATCACCTGCGCCGTCTGCGCGATGATGTGTCCCGAGGGCGCGATTGAAGTTTCAAAGGGAGGAGACGACGCATGAGTGAAAAGCGATTCATGAAAGGCAACGAAGCGATTGCGGAAGCCGCGGTCCGCGCCGGCTGCCGGTTCTTCGCCGGCTACCCGATCACCCCGCAGAACGAGATCCCCGAATACCTCTCCTGGCGGCTGCCCGAGGTGGGCGGCGCGTTCGTCCAGGGTGAAAGCGAAATCGCCTCGGTCAACATGGTCTACGGCGCCGCCGCGATGGGCACGCGCTCGATGACCAGCTCCTCCGGCCCGGGCATCAGCCTCAAGGCCGAGGGCATCTCCTATCTTGCCGCCGCCATGATCCCCGCGCTGATTGTCAACATCAGCCGCGGCGGTCCGGGTCTCGGCTCCATCCAGCCCGCGCAGTCGGACTATCTGCAGGCCACGAAGGCGCTCGGCCACGGCGGCTTCCACGCAATGGTCTTTGCGCCGAACTCCGCGCAGGAGGCGGCCGACCTCGTCTATAACGCGTGGGATTACGCGGAGCGCGACCGCAACCCCGTCCTCGTGCTGATGGACGGGTGTCTGGGCAACATCATGGAGGAAGTCGAGCTTCCGCCGATGAAGAAGCTGACGGACGAAGATCTGCCCGAATGGAGCCTGACGCGCCGCAACGGCCGCGACTACCAGGGCAACATCACCCCGATCTACACCGAGCCGATCCTCGAGGGCATCAACACGATGGCCGGCGAGATGTACAAGCTCTGGGAGGAAGAGGACGTCAAGTTCGAAACCTACGAGCTGGACGACGCGGAATACGTCGTCGTCGCTTACGGGATCGCGTCCCGCGTGGCGAAGGAAGCGATCATGGAACTGCGCAAAGAGGGCTATAAGGTCGGCATGATCCGCCCGATCACGCTCTTCCCCTTCCCGAAAAAGATCATCCACGACCTCGATTACAGCCGCGTCAAGGGCATCATCGATATCGAGATGACGATTCCCGCCCAGATGCGCGACGATATCGAGCTGCAGGTCGCGGAACGCTGCCCGGTCTATGAATACGGCCGGTCCGGCGGCTGCCTGCTGGACGACGAGGGCGTCTATGACGCAATCAAGGAGATCGTGACAGGAGGTGCGAACTGATGGCTGAATACAAGCGTTCCACAATGATCGCCGACGCGCCGAGCGGCTATTGCCCCGGCTGTCTGCATTCGCTGGCGACCCGCCTCATTTCCGACGTGCTCGAAGAGCTCGGGCAGGGCGATAACTCGCTCAACGTGATCTCCGTCGGCTGCTCCGCGCTGAACATCCTGTATTGGAACGGCGACTTTCTGAGCGTCGCGCACGGCCGCGCCCCCGCGGCGGCGACCGGGATCAAGCGCACGAACCCCGAACGGCTGGTCTTCGCCTATCAGGGCGACGGCGACCTTTGCGCCATCGGCCTGGCCGAGATCATTTCCGCGGCGAACCGCGGCGAAAATTTCACGGTCATCTTCGCGAACAACCAGACCTACGGCATGACGGGCGGCCAGATGGCCCCCACCACGCTGATCGGCCAGAAATCGACCACAACGGTCTACGGCCGCGACCCGCAGACGACGGGCTACCCGATGAAGATGTGCGAGCTGATCGCCGCGCTGGAGGCGCCGGCCTATGTCGCCCGCTTTGCGCTGAACTCCCCGAAGGGCGTGCGCGAAGCGAGAGCGGGCATCAAAAAGGCGTTTCAGGCCCAGCTGGACGGCAGAGGCTTCACGTTCGTGGAGCTGCTGACGAACTGCCCGACCAACTGGCATATGTCGCCGCTGCAGACGCTCGATTACATGAATATGAACACGATCCCGTACTTCAAGCCGGGCGTGTACAAAGACAAGACAGAGTAAGGGAGGGTCTGCGATGAAAACATCCTTTGTCTTTTCCGGCTCCGGCGGTCAGGGCATTATGTCTGCCGGCATCACGCTCGCCCAGACGGCGATGCGTATGGGCAAGCACGCGACCTATCTGCCCGAATACGGGCCCGAGCAGCGCGGCGGCAGCGCGAAATGCACCGTCGTGATCAGCGACGACCCGATCGTCTCTCCCCTGCCGCGCCGCTGCGACAACCTGATTGTGATGAACAATCTCGCCTACAACAAGTATGAAGAGGATCTCAAACCGGACGGCCTGTTGCTTTGCAACGCCAGCCTCGTTTCCGACCCGCAGCAGCGCGACAACATCACCGTGATCTCCGCGGCGGTCGACGATCTGGCGGCGGAGCTCGGCAACGCGAAGGCGGCGAACATCGTGCTTTTGGGCGTGCTGATCGGCGCGACCGGCATCGTATCGGAAGAAGCGTTCATCCAGTCGCTGGAAGACAAGTTCAAAACAAAGACCCCCGGCGTGCTGCAGCTGAATATCGCGGCGCTGAAGAAGGGCTTATCCATCGGCAAACCATATAAAAAGTAATAGTATTTCAGGAGGTATTTTTTATGGCTAAAATTGGTATCGGCTCCTGGGCCGGCAACATCAACGTGCGTCTGGCGCGCGGCGAAGTGCAGTTCACGATCAGCGAAGACGAAAACGGCGATTACAAAATCGAAACCGTGCTCCCCGGCGCGCTGAAATCCGCAAAGCTCAAGTTCCTCAACCTCGTGGAAGAGCCGGACGGCAAGACCCTCTCCGGCGAAGGCGCCATCTCGGTGCTCCCCGGCCGCAAGCTGACCGGCGCGTTCACGTTTGAGGAGGACACGTTCGAGGGCGAGATCAAGGCCCCGATCGTGGGTAAGATCCGTATCACGGACGGCCACAGAATCTAAGGGCCGGCGCATTTCGCGAAGAACGAAAAGAAAAACAATCAACTGATAAGTCAACAGAGCGCAGGAAACGACCTGCGCTCTGTTCTTTTATGTTTCTTTGGATGGGCTTCGCCCATACCCATATTTTGTTTTTCTTTTTTCGACGTTTTTTCGCCCTCGGCGTACAACAGTACAGCCTTCGGGCGAAGAAAACGCCGTCTTCATCGAAATCCGCCGGCCCCCCGGCGTGGAGTGTGCAGTTGAATGTGGAGTTTGGAATGAGCGCGGCAGCAACGTCCCGGCAAGCCGCAACGCTGTTTCCGCGCTTGCTGACGACTGACGACTGCTCTGTGCACTGCGCACTGTGCACTGTGCACTCTTACATGGCAACTTTTTTCCAAAACTGCGCAACACTTTGCGCTTTTTCGCGGTCTAATCATTTGAACGGACGGCGTCGCAAAGCGCCGGGAGACGTTGACATCCCCGCCGTTTTGTGCTACAGTAAAAGCGGAAACCAACGAAGGAGCAAACCGCCGTGGAAGAACAATATCCCCTCTATTCCCTGCTGATCGAGATCACGAAAAAGTGCAACGCCCGCTGCGACCAGTGCGGCAGCC
>CAMZEG010000089.1 GCA_947305635.1 uncultured Clostridia bacterium | reverse complement strand
GTCCGAGAACGCCGCCTTTTCGCGCCAGAGGATGCTGTTCGGAAGATAGGAAAGCCCTTCGAACGCGTGGCGCAGCAGGTACTTGCCCTTGCCGTAGGTGTTGAGCTTCATTGCGGGGTCGAGCGCCATGACATAATGGGCGAAGTCGAGGTCACCGAAGGGGACGCGCGCTTCGAGCGAGTTGACCGAAATGCACCGGTCGGCGCGCAAAACGTCGTACATATGCAGCTCGCGCACGCGCTTTTGCGACTCTTCCTGAAACGCCTCTGCCGAGGGGGCGAAGTCGGTGTATTTGTAGCCGAACAGCTCGTCGGAGATTTCACCCGTCAGCAGTACGCGGATGTCGGTCTGCTCGTGGATCGCCTTGCAAAGCAGGTACATGCCCATCGAGGCGCGGACGGTCGTGATGTCGAACGTCCCGAGCAGGTGGATCACGTCGTCGAGACTGTCGAGCACGTCCTGCTTCGTCATATACACCTCGGTGTGGTCACTGCCGATGAAGTCGGCGACCTGCCGCGCGTACTTGAGGTCGATCGCGTCCTTGTCCATGCCGATCGCGAACGTGCGGATCGGCGTTTTGCTTTCGCGCGCGGCGATGGCGCAGACGAGGGAGGAGTCCAGCCCGCCGGAAAGGAGAAAGCCGACCTTCGCGTCCGCGACGAGGCGCTTTTTGACACCGGCGATCAGCTTTTCGCGGATATGGCCGCAGGCGGTCTCGAGGTCGTCGTGACAGATTGCGTCAACGGCGGCGATGTCGCAGTAGCGCACGAACTTGCCGTCCGCCCAGTAGCAGCCGGGCGGGAAGGGACGCACCTCTTTACAAAGGCCGACGAGGTTCTTCGGCTCGCTGGCGAAGACGATCACGCCGCTGTCGCCATAGCCGTAGTACAGCGGGCGGATGCCGATCGGGTCGCGGGCGGCGACAAAGGTCTTTTTCGCGCCGTCATAGAGCACCAGCGCGAACTCCGCGTCGAGCATCGGGAACATGTCGACGCCGTATTCGAAATACAGCGGCAGCAGAATTTCGCAGTCGGAATCGCTCTGGAACGCGTAGCCCTTTTCTTCGAGCGCGCGCTTCATCTTTTCAAAGCCGTAGATCTCGCCGTTGCAGACCAGCGCGCATTTGCCGCGCGTGAACGGCTGCATCCCCGCCGGGGTCAGCCCCATGATCGACAGGCGGTGGAACGCGAGCGCGCCCTCGCCGAGGTCGAGGATCCGGTGCATATCCGGCCCGCGGGAAACGGTTTTGCCGAAGCCTTCATAAAAGGCGGGCGGCAGCGGCCCCGCGCCGCAATAACCCATCACTGAACACATATGAACTCTCCTTTGGAACAAAAAAAGGGAGACAGTGCCGCCGCTCGGAAAACCGAACAGACGTCATTGCCCCCTGGTTATGCATGGTGAATCGGAATCAGACGATGCCCTGCGCCATCATCGCTTCCATGACCTTTTCAAAGCCCGCGATGTTCGCGCCGACCACGAAGTTGCCCTCGAAGCCGTATTTCTTCGCCGCGTCGTCGATATTGTGGTACAGGTTGACCATGATCTTCTTGAGCATCGCGTCGACCTCGTCGAACGTCCAGTGCAGACGCTCGGAGTTCTGGCTCATTTCGAGCGCGGAGGTCGCAACGCCGCCGGCGTTCGCCGCCTTGGCGGGCAGGAAGAGGATGCCGTTTTCCTGCAGATACGCGGTCGCTTCCTCGGTCGTCGGCATGTTCGCGCCCTCGGCGAAGGCGGTCGTGCCGTTGGCGACAAGCAGCTTTGCGTCCTCGAGACCGACTTCGTTCTGCGTGGCGCACGGCAGCGCGATATCGCACTTCGTGCTCCAGACGCCGCGGCCCTCGTGGTAGACGGCGTTGGGCTTTTCGTCGGCATAGGCGGTCAGTCTCGCGCGGCGCACTTCCTTGATATTCTTGAGCAGCGCCACGTCGATACCGTCGGGATCGTAGATCCAGCCCGTGGAATCCGAGCAGGTGACGACCTTCGCGCCGAGCTGCTGGGCCTTTTCAATCGCGTAGATCGCGACGTTGCCCGCGCCGGAAACGGCGATCGTCTTGCCGGCGATGTCGATCCCGTGGCAGCGCAGCAGTTCCTGCGTGATATAGAGCAAACCGTAGCCGGTCGCCTCGGTCCGGGCGAGCGAGCCGCCGAACGGCAGACCCTTGCCGGTGAGCACGCCGGTGAACTGGTTGCAAAGGCGCTTGTACTGGCCGAACATGTAGCCGATCTCTCTGGCGCCGGTGCCGATATCGCCGGCCGGGACGTCGGTGTCCGCACCGATATGCTTGGAAAGCTCGGTCATGAAGCTCTGGCAGAACGCCATGATCTCGCGGTCGCTCTTGCCCTTCGGGTCAAAGTCGGAGCCGCCCTTGCCGCCGCCGATCGGCAGACCGGTCAGCGAGTTTTTGAAGATCTGCTCAAAGCCGAGGAATTTGATGATGCCGAGGTTAACGCTCGGGTGCAGACGCAGACCGCCCTTGTAGGGGCCGATGGCGCTGTTGAACTGGACGCGGTAGCCGGTGTTGACATGGACCTGGCCGTTGTCGTCAATCCACGGGACGCGGAACTTGACCTGACGCTCCGGGTTGACCAGCCGCTCCAGCAGCGCGTCGCGGCGGAAGACCTCCTCGTGCTCGGCGACGACCGGCTCGAGCGAGAGCAGCACTTCCTTGACAGCCTGGTGGAATTCCGGCTCGTTGGGGTTTTCCCTGATGACCTGTTCGATGACTTCGTTGACGTAAGACATGAAAATCCTCCTCATATAAAACAGAAAAAGCGGCTCTTCCGGACAGCGGCGCTGTCGCGAAAAAGACGCCTTTGCCTTTTTCTGATTCAGTTGCAGGCAACAAAACAAGCCCATATTATACTATATGGAACCAAGACGCCGTTGCCTTTCGCAGGTTATTTTACACCCGCAAAAACGGTTTTGTCAACCGAAAACGCAAAGAAACTGCAAGATTTTGCAAAGAAACCAAAAATAGGAAGGGCGCGGCGGCCGTTTTTGTGAAATGTGTTTTTGCCCGCCGGACTTGACGAAGCGCGCAAAAGCAGGTATAATACAACCATGAGCAAAGGCGTTCATTTCGGTACGGTCCCCCCGCGCCGGGGTGAGCGTTTTCTTTGAAAGCAAACGAAAACGGGAGGTGCTTTTCTTGCAGTTTTCCATGGAAGAAGTCCTGCAGTTCACGCAGGAGGAGGACGTCAAGTTTGTCCGGCTGGCATTCTGCGACGTCTTCGGCAAGCAAAAGAATATATCGATTCTCGCGGACGAGCTGGAGCGCGCGTTCCGCTACGGGATCGCGTTCGACGCCTCGGCGATCGCCGGCTTCGGCGACGAGGCGCATTCCGATCTGCTGCTCTGGCCCGAGCCGGACACGCTGACGCTGCTGCCGTGGCGGCCCGAACAGGGCCGCGTGGTGCGCATGTTCGCGCGCATCACCTACCCCGACGGCACGCCGTTTGAATGTGACACGCGCGGGCTTTTGAAGACCGCGATGGAGGACGCCGCGAAAAAGGGCTATGCGTTCTATTTCGGCGCGGAGCAGGAGTTCTATCTCTTCCGGCTCAACGAGGACGGCCGCCCGACGAAGGAGCCGTATGACAACGCGGGCTACATGGATATCGCCCCGGACGACCGCGGCGAAAACGTGCGGCGCGAGATCTGTCTGACGCTTGAGCAGATGGGCATCCGCCCCGAGAGCTCCCACCACGAGGAGGGCCCCGGCCAGAACGAGATCGACTTCCGCTACGCCGACGCGCTGACCGCCGCCGACCAGGCGATGACCTTCCAGACCGTTGTCAAGACCGTCGCGCACCGCAACGGCCTTTGCGCCGACTTTTCGCCGAAGCCTTTGCCGGACGCGCCGGGCAACGGCTTTCATATCAACCTTTCCGTGCAGCCGTGCAAGGGCGAGGCGGCGTTCGAATCGATGATCGCGGGGATTTTGTCCCGCGCGCGGGAGATGACGGCGTTTTTGAACCCGACCGACAACTCCTATCAGCGGCTCGGCCGCAACAAGGCCCCGGCCTACATCTCCTGGTCGGCGGAGAACCGCTCCCAGCTGATCCGCATCCCGGCCGCGTCCGACGCCTACCGCCGGATGGAGCTGCGCGCCGCGGACCCGGCGGCGAATCCCTATCTCGCGTTCGCGCTGATGATCTACGCCACGCTGGACGGGCTGGCGCAGCAGATGCCGCTGCCCCCGGCGTCCGACGTCAACCTCTTCAAGGTGGACGAGGCGACCCTCGCGCGGTATGAAAAACTCCCCGTGACGCTTGATGAAGCCTGCGCCGCGGCGGCGGACAGCGCCTTTGTGCGCGCGCACATCCCCGCGCGCGTCCTTGATATTTACTGCGGCAGATAACGTAACGACAAGCGAAAGAAACCGAAACCCGGCGAAAGGAGGCGGCAGAGATGGAACTGAAAGAGCGCGTCTACAGTGTGCTCGTGGTATCCGCGGCGGTAAAATTCAACGCCGCGCTCTCTTCGCTGCTGCCCGCGTCCGGGTTCGACCCGGTCTGCTGGGTGTCCGACGTCGCCGCCGCGAAGCGCGCCTTTGTCGAGCGGGTGTACGACCTCGTGATCATCAACGCGCCGCTGCCGGACGACCCGGGCGTGCGCTTTGCCGTTGACGTCAGCGGCAACGGGGAGACGGTCGCGCTGCTGCTGCTGCGCGAATCGTTCTTCGACGAGATCACGGCCCGCGTGACGCCCCACGGCGTCTTCACGCTGCGCAAGCCGACCTCGGAAAGTCTCCTCACCGCTGCGCTGCGCTGGCTCGTGAGCGCCCGCGAACGCGTCCGCAAGACCGAAAAGAAGACGCTGACGCTGCAGGAGAAGATGGAGGAGATCCGGCTTGTCAACCGCGCCAAATGGCTGCTCATTGAGCAAAAGGGGATGGACGAGCCGACGGCCCACCGCTACATTGAAAAGCAGGCGATGGACCGCTGTGTGACACGCCGCGTGATTGCACAGGAGATTATTGACGGATGAAAAAGCCGCCCGCAGGGGCGGCTTTTTCAGTGGCTAGAGGCTAGTGCCTAGTGCCTAGTGCGCGGGGGAAAAAGGGACAACGGAAAAGCGTTTGCCCGCGTTTCGGAGATGGTAATACATTCGGCTTTTGTCGCGTACACAGCCAACGAAAGAACGCGGGCGATCGCTGTAAGACTGCGCGTCGTTCTCCCGCGCAATTCCGAATTCCGCATTCCGAATTCCGAATTAAAAAAAGCGCCCCGCGGGGCGCTTTTTTTATTCTCCCTTCATGTCCAGCAGCTGGACTTTGCCGCTGAACGCCGCTTCGGAAACGCGGATGGAATCGGCGATCGCTTCTTTGATATCGTCGTCCTGCACGCCGAGGGCGCGGCAGTAGGTGTCGTTGATGAACAGGTCGAGGTCCATGATGTCGGGCAGGTTGAACGGGTCCATGCCGGAATCGATCTTCCGCTTTTTGTAATCGGCGGCGACCTTGATCATGCCCATCTTCATCGCGAACGGAGGCACCGAGAGGATCTTGCGGTCGGCGCCCATGCCGCGGGCTTCATAGACGATCGAAAGGAACTCGGTCCATTTCATGTTGTACATGCCGATGGGGATCGCTTCAAAGCCGCCCTTGCTGCGCTCCGCGGCGCCGGCGATCGCCTGGCCGACCTGGCGGCAGGTCAGCATAGCCGTACCGCCCTTCGGGTACATCGTGAACGGCCATTTGTCCATCACGCCGATCTGCTCGATCAGCACGGTCCAGACCGGCTTTCTGCCCGGCTGGGTGCCGAAGATGTACGGCAGCTCGAGCACGGCCACGCCGAAGGTGTCGTCGGCGAAGGATTCGCAGACCTCCTCCTGCATGATCCGGGACTTGAAGTACTTGTTGCGCTCGGTCAGCTTCATGTCCGGGCGCAGCTTCGTCAGGTACGCGAAGTACGAACCGAGAACGACCGCACGTCTGACGCCCGCCTTTTTGCAAAGCGGCAGGATGCGCTCGAGCGGCGCGATGTTGTACTTGTGATAGTATTCCAAAACGGGGGCGGGGAACTCGACGCGCTCGTCGACGCCGGCGGCGAAGATGAAGCAGTCGCAGCCTTTCAGCAGCGCTTCGATCTCCTCGTCGCTCTTTTTGTTGATGTCGCCGAAGAGGATTTCCATCTCCTTGGGAATGGGCGCGCCTTCGGGCAGCGGGGGCAGGGCGACGGACGTCACGGAATGGCCGCGCTTGATCAGTTCGGTCGCCGCTTCGCAGCCGAGCAGACCCGTGCCGCCGATCATAAAGACTTTCATAAAGAATACCTCCTGTCGGATGTTTTTTTTCCATCATAACGGAATTGCGCGGCGCTGTCAACAAAAAAGCCAAAATTTCACAATCTGTTCTTAAACAAATCTTCAGAAATTCGTAACCTGCGTTTTAGGATGATTTTAGGTGTTCGCGGTATGATAAAGGCGTAGTAAGGAGGTGCAGTCATGAAAAAGCAATCCACCGTTCTTGTCTGCGTCACACCGCAGGAGTCCTCCGGACAGCTCGTCGAGGCCGGGCGCATTCTGGCCGAAAAGAACAACGCCGCGCTCGAAGTCGTCTCGGTGCTGCCGATCTCATCCAATTTCAGCAGAAACGAACCCGCCACGCTGGAAAAGCTCTTCTCGTTCGCGAAAGAAGCCGGCGGAGATATGGCGATCTATTTCAGCGACGACCCGGCGCTCACGGTCGCCGCGCATATGGCGAAGCAAAAGCCGGCGCTGCTTGTGACGGGTTTCCCGGGCGAAGACAGCAACAGCTTCGTGTCCGCGCTGCACCTGCTGGTGCCGGAGATCCCGGTCAGCATGGTCTCGCGCGACAACACGGTCTACAACATGCTTCCCCTGCGTCAGGACACCATCCCGGCGAGGTAACCCTTGCCGCTCGTTTTCATTTTCTTTTCCTCTCCGACACAGCCGCTCCCGCAAGGGGGCGGTTGTGTTGTTGTTTTGAGTGGCCGGTGGCCGGTGGCTAGCGGCCAGTGCGCGGGGAAGGTTCGTTTCGGCGGTAAATAAGCGCCCGCGCCGCGAAAGGGTACAAGAAGGCTCCCCGCTTGCGGGGAAGCTGTCACGCGCTCGCTCGCTTTGCGGTATAACCGAAGCGTTCTATGCGCGTGACTGAAGAGGTTTGAACCCAGCCGCAGCAAATCGTTGGCGGCAAGAAATCACGGGCGGCCACTGGCCGCCCCTACGGTTCTCCCTTTCCTCAATTCCACATTTCACATTCCAAATTTCACATTCAACTGCACACCGCACACTCAATCCCTCAATCCCTCAATCCCTTATTCCCTCCGTCCCTTCCCGCTCTTTGTGCAACATGTCAAAAGCATTGCGAATTTTTGCACGGATTTGTTATATTTGTTAAAGAAGCATTGACACTCGGCCGCAATTTTGGTACAATAAAGACAACTATATTGGCAAGTTCTCCGCTTTTTTCCAAAAGGGCGGAAACGGCAAGGAGGAGCTATTATGACAGATGCAAAAACCTTAGCGTACATCAACCTCTACGGGATTCTCGGCACGCTGGAAAATCTCTGTGAGCTGGATGCCGAGGCGAGCGCGCTGGCCCAGGTCAAAAAGCCGGTCTCCATCGCGTTTGCCGTCAAGGGCGGCCCGGCGGCAACGCTGACCTTCAAAGGCGGCCGCTGCCGGATGGAGCAGGGCGCGAACCCCAAGGCGACCGTGCTGCTGCCGTTCTCTTCGTGCGAAAAGTTCAACGGCCTGATCGACGGCACTGTGACCCCGATTCCGGTCAAGGGCTTCCACAAGATCGGCTTCCTTTTGAACAACTTCACGAAGCTGACCGACATTCTGACGAAGTACCTGCGCGCGACCGAGGACGATCTCAAGGATCCTGTCTTCTTTGAAACGAGCACGAAGCTGATGTTCTATCTGATCTCCGTCACGATCTCCCAGATCGCGAACAACGACGATATCGGCACGTTCTCCGCGTCCAACGTCCCCGACGGCATCATCGAGATGAGCATCAAGGACTGCGTCGCCGCGACGATCCGCGTCAAGGACCACCACTTTGTCACGATCAAGCAAAAGCCGGCGTCCTACCGCTCCAAGATGGAATTCGAATCCGTCAAGCTGGCCCGCGATCTGTTCGACGGCAAGGTCAACGCCGTCGCCTGCATCGGCGAAGGGACGATTACCATGAGCGGTCTGATCAACATGATCGACAATCTCAACCGCATTCTCGACAGAGTTGCGTTGTACTTAGCATAAGGAGGCGTTCGTATGGCTAACATTCCCATCATTGAAAACCACGAGAAGAGCAGAGAGCTCTTCACAAAGGCAACCAAGATCATTCCCTCCGGCGTTTACGGCCACCTCGGCCCGGCGGAAGGACAGTTCATCCCCGTTTCCAACTGGCCGCTGTTTTTGACCAAGGCGAAGGGCTCCTATATGTGGGACGTCGACGGCAACAAGTACATCGACTATATGTGCGCCTACGGCCCGAACGTGCTCGGCTACTGCGACCCCGACGTGGACGCCGCCGCGAAAAAGCAGATGGAGCTTGCCAACTGCACCACCACCCCCGGCTCGGTCATGGTCGACTGCGCCGAGCTGCTCGTCGACACCGTTGCGACCGCCGACTGGGCCTTCTTCGCGAAGAACGGCAACGACGCGACCCAGGGCGCGATGATGGCCGCCCGCGCCCACACCCACCGCAAGAAGATCATCTTCTTCAAGGGCTACTATCACGGCGTTTCCCCGTGGCAGATGAAAAAGGACTATCCCGGCGTGCTCGAAGAGGACGTCTGCAACA
>CAMZEG010000088.1 GCA_947305635.1 uncultured Clostridia bacterium | reverse complement strand
TGGCAGGATGGCGCCTTATGATGAAAACGATACGCTCGATCTGACGGCGGAACCAGAAACGACGGAAATATCTGAAACGATCGAAACCCCGGCGGCCGACGCGGCCGAAAAGGCGGAAGGGGAGATGCTGTCCGTGTTCGGCGAATCGCCCGACCTTGACAGCGCGGCCATCTTCAAAGACCGCGAAGAACCCGCCCCGGCCCCCGTTGAGGAGGAAGCGCCCGCCGCGCCCGTCTATGAGAACAAGACGAAGACCCGGCGCAAAAAGCGCAATCTCCGCAGCTATCTTGCCGTCGCCGTGATCGTGCTGCTCTGCGTGCTGCTCGTCGGCGCCGTCTGGTTCCTTGTCAAACAGCGCGATAAAGGCGAGACGGTCGCGCCGATCGAGCCCGCGCAATCCATTGAGGAAACGCCGCGCATTCAGGCGGAGAACGCCGAAAAAGAGACGGTCCGCGTCCGCGCAAAGGGTTTCCCTGTCTCGTTCTCGAGCAAGGCGATCCGTTCGATTCAGGCGGTCGGCGCGCATATCTATGTGCTGACCGACGAGTCGCTCTCGCTGGTGTCGCCCTCCGGCGCCTACCGGCTGTTGAGCGTGATCGACTATGTCGAGCCCGTGATCAAGTCCAACGGAAAATACGGCCTCGTGTTTGACCGGCTGACCGGCAAATATCTGCTGTTCTCCAACGAAAAGGTGCTGCTCGAGGGCGAATCGCTCGACAAGGCGCAGATCCTGACCGCCGCGGTCGCCGCGGACGGGAGCTTTCTGATCGCGAGCAAGGGCACCGAAAGCGCGAGCCTGCTGTCCTATTACGACAAACGCGGTAAAGAGCTGTTCCGCTGGTCCTGCGCAAAGGATCACATCGTCTCGCTTTCGCTGGCCGAAAACCGCCGCGATATCCTTGTCGCCGCGCTCAACGCGAAAAACGGCGAAATCATTACAAAGCTGTACCTGCTCGACGTCTATTCCGACCAGACCCAGTGGGAATACACCCTGACCGGCGTCGCCGCCATCGACTGCTTCTTCCTGTCCGGCGGCAAAATCGCCGTTGTCTGCGCCGACCGCCGCGTTGTGATCGACGTCAAAAAGAGCAAGCCGAAGCCGAACGTCTATGAGTTTCCGGAAACGCTGCTCGCCTATGACAGCGACGGCGAACACACCGCGCTCGTGACGCCGCAGTTCGGCGCGTTCGACGCGTACGAGGTCCGTTTGCTGTCCGGCAGCAACAAGGTAAGCTACGTCTTCGGCACCAATGAGCGCATCATCGACGTCTGCTGCGTCGGCAAGCGCATCTATCTGCTCACGGAGGACCACGTCCTCGCGGTCAATCCCTCGGGCAAGGGGAGCGTCGTCACGGCGATCAGCGGGGGCGAGCTCGGTCTTGACGTGCTGAACGGCCACGTCTACCACTACACGCTCGGCTATCTGTTCAAGAATTGACAATTTCGTTTTGTTGTGCTATACTATCGGCAATTTCGGCGCGCGCTGCTTTAAGGAAGTTTTAAGCTTTCTCGCGTACGCTAAATAAAACCGGAGGCTGTTTATGTCATACATCCTGGATCTCTGCTTTGTTGCGGTTTTCGTCCTGTCGGTCGTGATCGCGGCAAAGAAAGGCTTTTTTGCGACGCTGCTCGATCTCGCCGCCTATGTGCTGTCGATGATCGGCGCGAAGCTGCTGTCTTCACAGCTTGCCATGCCTGTCTATACGGCAATCGTCCAGCCCCCGCTGCGCGAGCGGATCACGCAGGGCTTCGGCTCTGCCGCGGGCGCCGATCTCGGCGCGCAGGTCTCCGCCGCGCTGCAGGCGATCCCCGATTCCATCGGCGGCGTCATGCAGCTGCTCGGCATTTCCAAAGAGGCATTGATCGAAAAGGTCAACGGACTGGACCTGACCGGCAAGCACGCGATCGACCGGCTGATGGAGGCCGCGGTGGACCCGATCGCGTCCGCCGTTGTGCGCACCGCGCTCTTTGTGCTGATCGCCGTCGTGCTGTCCGTCGTGCTGAAGATCGTCTTCCGCCTGCTCAACCGCCTGATCAAGGAGCTGCCCGCGATCAAACAGATCAATACGGGGCTCGGCGTTGTGCTCGGTATGCTGCGCGGCGCGGTGGTCGTCTTCTTGCTCGCGCTTACCGTCGGTCTGCTGTGCGGCCTGACATCAAACGAAAAACTGATCGAGATCGTGCGGCATTCCTACGTTGAAAAATGGGTCAGCGGTTTTCTCGATTCCATCAGCGGCTACGTTGCCGCGCTTTAAGGGAGGTTACTGAAATGAAAGATCTGTTCAAAGGCTCGCTCACCATTCCGAATCTGCTGTCCGTGATCCGTATCGGGCTGATTCCCGTCTTCGCCGTGCTGTACCTGAAAGGCCAGCTCGTGCCGGCGGTGCTGATCCTCGTGATCTCCGGCCTGACCGACCTGTTCGACGGGAAGATCGCCCGCCGCTTCAATCAGGTCAGCGCCCTTGGCAAGATCCTCGATCCCGTCGCCGACAAGCTGACGCAGATCACCGTCGCGATCATTTTGCTCATCAAGTTCCATCAGGCGCAAAGTCCCGTGATCAACGCGTTCGGCTGGGTGTTCGTCGTCTTCCTCGCGAAGGAGGGCTTCATGGTCCTCGGCGGCCTCGCCATGCTGATCTGCAACCTGCGGCCCGGCGCGGCCGAGATGCCCGGCAAAGTCGCGACCGTCGTCTTCTATACGGTGATGACGCTGATCATCGCGTTCGGCCCGGAGGTCGGCGCGCTGACCAATCTCTGGACGATGCCCGAGGTGCTCACCGGCATTCTCGTCGTGATCGCCGCGATCATGTGTCTGGTCGCCTTCGCGTCCTATGTCCCCGGCATCAAGCAGCAGGTCGGCGCGTTCTTTGCCGAAAAGAAAGCCCAGAAGCTTGCGCAGGCGGAAGAACCGGCGCAGACTGAAGAAACGGAATAAGCAGTACATTGAAGGCGCATGAGGGCTCGCTCTTGTGTGCCGTTTTGGGAGATACACATGAAAAAAGTTATATGCAGCAGATGCCATGAGCGTCCGGCTGTCATCTTCATTTCAAAGATCGTGGACGGCAAAACCGTGCCGGAAGGCCTTTGCCTGAAATGCGCCATGGAAATGAATATCGGTCCGATCAAGCAGATGATGGAATCGATGGGGATCACGGAAGAAGACGTGGACTCCATCTCCGATCAGTTTTCTTCGCTGTTCCCGGATTCGGACGAGGAAGACGGCGGCTTTGAGGCCGGCGGTTCGCCGACGATGCCGTTTTTGCAGGGCCTGTTCGGCGATCTGCAGAACGCGATCCAGAACCTGCCGACCCAGTCCAACGCCGGCAGCATGCCCGCGAAGGAACAAAAGCCGACAACGCCCCCGCCGCGCCAGTCCGCCCGCGAAAAGAAGAAGGAGCAAAAGAAGCGCAAGTTCCTGACGCTCTACTGTACCGATCTGACCGCCCGCGCGCGCGACGGCAAACTCGACAACATCATCGGCCGCGACAAGGAGATCGCCCGCACGGTACAGATTCTGTGCCGCCGCAGCAAGAACAACCCCTGCCTGATCGGCGAACCCGGCGTCGGCAAAACCGCCATCGCCGAGGGCATTGCCCAGCGGATCGCCCGCGGCAACGTCCCCGCGAAGCTCGCGGACAAGGAGATCCATCTGCTCGATCTGACGGCGCTCGTCGCCGGCACGCAGTTCCGCGGCCAGTTTGAAAGCCGTATCAAGAGCCTGATCGACGAAGTGAAGGACAACGGCAACATCATTTTGTTCATCGACGAAGTGCATAATCTCGTCGGGACCGGCGATGCGGAAGGCTCCATGAACGCCGCCAATATCCTCAAGCCCGCGCTGTCCCGCGGCGAAATTCAGGTGATCGGCGCCACGACGTTCAACGAGTACCGCCGCCATATCGAAAAGGACGCCGCGCTCGAGCGCCGCTTCCAGCCCGTCAAGGTGGAGGAGCCCTCGATCGAGGACGCGACGCAGATCCTGCTCGGCATCAAGGAATACTATGAAAAGTATCACCGCGTTTGCATCAGCGACGCGCTCGTCCGCCGCGCGGTCGTGCTTTCGGAGCGGTATATCACCGACCGCTTTTTGCCCGACAAGGCGATCGACCTGCTGGACGAAGCGTGCACCTGCGCCAATCTGCGCAACAAGGCAATCTCCGACCTCGAACTGAACCTGCGCGAGCAGGAGGAACTCAAGGCGACCGAGGAAGCGCTTTCCGCAGCGACGGACAACGTCGATTACGAAGCGATCGCCAACATTAAGTCGGAGCTGGTTAAGCTCGAAAACGCGGCGGAGGAACTCCAGCCGAAAGCGGCGGACAACGCCGTCACTGAAGCGGATATCGCGAAGGTGATCGAGCTTTGGACGGGCATCCCCGCGAGCAAGGTCATTGAAAGCGACCTGCGCCGTCTGGCGGATCTTGAAGAAAAACTCAAGAGCAAGATCATCGGCCAGGACGAGGCCGTCCACGCGATCGCAGCCGCGATCCGCCGCAGCCGCGTCCAGATCAGCCCGCGCCGCAGACCCGCGTCGTTCATCTTCGTTGGCCCGACCGGCGTCGGCAAAACGGAACTTGTAAAGCAGATCTCCAACGAGCTGTTCAACACGCCCGAAACGCTGATCCGGCTGGATATGTCGGAGTTCATGGAAAAGCACAGCGTCTCGCGGATCATCGGTTCGCCCCCGGGCTACGTCGGCTATGACGAAGCGGGTCAGCTCACCGAAAAGGTTCGCCGCAAGCCCTATTCCGTGATCCTCTTCGACGAAATCGAAAAGGCGCATCCCGACGTGATGAATATCCTTTTGCAGATCCTTGACGAGGGCCGCATCACGGACGCGCAGGGGAGAACGGTCAACTTTGAAAACACCGTGATCGTCATGACGTCCAACGCCGGCAGCGACCAGAAGGCGGGCGCCCTCGGTTTCGGCAAAGCGCAGGGTGAAGCGACGAAGGAACGCGTGCTCAAAGCGCTGTCCGACTTCCTGCGGCCGGAATTCATCGGCCGTGTGGACGAGGTCGCCGTGTTCAACGCGCTGACGAAAGAGGACTATGAAAAGATCGCCGTGCTGATGCTCACGGAGCTGAAGGAATCGCTCGAAGAAAAGCCGCTTTCCTTCCGCTGGACCGACGACGTCCCGGCCTACTTTGCCGAAAAGGCGGTCGGCGGCACCCGCGGCGCGAGAGATTTGCGCAACCTGATCCGCAAGGAGATCGAAGACGGCGTCGCGTCGATCATCATCGACCACGCAGACGAAAACGTCTCTGCGGTTTCCGCGGAGCTGGTCGACGGCAAGATCGAACTGAAGTACCTGTAATAATAAGACTCGGCAGCCTGTGAGGGGTTCTCACCGGCTGCCGCTGTGTTTATACTATCTTTGATTTACTTTAGCGGTATTGATGGACTTTATGAGTAAAACACGTATTGTAGAGCATAGTTTGTTGAATTCTTTATATTCTGAATGATCTATATAGTCTGTTTTGAGCAACATTTCCAACCACTTGCTCGTTTCGTTTGCCTCTTTTAGAGCGATTTGTAATTTTGCAATAAAATCAGCTCTTCCATGAGCATACTTGCTTTCTGCAATATTTGCGCAAATACTTGAAGCGCTTCTGCCAATTTGATTTGAAACAACGTATTCTTTTTGAGCCTTTAATCTTTTACAAAGATTTAAGATATCAACAGACAGTTCCATTGACAAATCACCAAGTTTATCTTCTTTCATAAGATCACCCACTGAGATTATATAGTATGAAAGTTAAAAAGTCAATCCGTTTGTCAGTAGGACAACTTCATTGTGCCGCAGGCACATTTCATTGCGCAGCACTTCATTTGCCGTAAGGCAACCTCATTCATTTGTGTCCGCACAACGAAGTACAGCTTGATAGCTGAAATGAAGTCAGCGACACTGTTGTCGCTGAATGAAGTTATGTCCTGCGGACATAAATGAAGAATCGACAAGCAGAAGCTTGTCGATTCTTGGCAGGGATGGCAGGATTTGAACCTACGAATGTCGCAGTCAAAGTGCGATGCCTTACCCCTTGGCTACACCCCTGTATTTTCGCCATAAAAAAATAAATGGGGTGGATAATCGGATTCGAACCGATGGCCTCCAGGGCCACAACCTGGCGCTCTAACCAACTGAGCTATACCCACCATATATTTGGCGCGGTTTGAGGGACTCGAACCCCCGGCCTACTGCTTAGAAGGCAGTTGCTCTATCCGGCTGAGCTAAAACCGCATGCTTATTTTGGAGCGGGTGATGGGAATCGAACCCACACGACCAGCTTGGAAGGCTGGGGTTCTGCCATTGAACTACACCCGCAAAGGTGTTTGTGACTTTGATTATTATAGCGAAACGGCGCTGTATTGTCAAGCGTTTTCTTTCTTTTTTTCAAATTCTTTTCCCCGCGGAAGACTTGCATTCCGGCAAAGTTATGGTATAATGAAGAAAAGCTGACAACGGAGGTTTCGTATGAAACGTTTTGTCCTTTTCCTTCTTTCCGCGCTGCTCGTTCTGAGCGTGTTTTCCGCTTTTCCCTGCGCGATAGCCGCCGATGACGATGAGACGGAGGACGCGCCGGTCGTTGTGGAAAACGAGGGAAAGAAAACCCGCCTCTTGCTCTCGTGGGGCACACATCTCTACGGTGACGGCGTCCAGATCTACCGCAGCGAGACCGGCAAAAAGGGGAGCTACCGGAAAATCGCCTCCGTCCGCGGCAAGAGCTTTTACCGCGACACCGGGCTCAAGGCGAACCATATCTACTACTATAAGCTGCGTCCGTTCAGCAAGACGGCCGACGGCTATGTTTACGGCGCGTTCGTTGCCGCTTCCGGCGCGACAGCCGTGACGCAGAGCTTTCTCAAAAAGCAGCTGAGCACGGCGATCACCGCGGCGCACCAGTGGATGGATACCGCGATGCTGCGCTGCAAAAGCAAAAACACGATCAAACTCACGGCGGAGACCGACGACGGGCTGATGGTATGCTCCTTCCGCGCGATCGACACCGGCTCTGTCCGCACCGCCGCCAAGCTCAAGCGCTACCTGCGCCGCTTCTTCTCGAAGGATCTCGCCGAAACCTTTGTCGAGTCCTTCTATGTGGAAAAGGACGGCGTGCTGTACCTGATGGAAGGGGACGCGCCAGACGCGAACTACTATGTGCTGTCCGAAACGTCGCTGAAAAACGTGAAGCAGGACGGCACGACCGTCACCTTCGACGCCGTTTTGCGCCGCCCGGATCTGAACCAGGAAAAGAACGTCTTCTCGTGGAACGGGACGCCCGCCAAAAAGCAGCGCCGCAGCGCCGACACGGGCCGCCTCATCGTCGATCCCTACAGCGCGGACTGGAATCTGACGCTCGTCAACCGCTACCGCGAACTGCCGAAGGGCTACGCCCCCGAAACGAGCCAGATCCTTTCGACCGGCTATGTGCTCGACAAGCGCGTCACGCCGTACTACGAGGCGATGTACCGCGCCGCCGCGCTCGACGGCTGCTATCTGACGCCGTATTCCACCTACCGCTCCTATTCCCACCAGAACTTCCTGTTCCAGAACAGCGTAAATGAATACCGCAAAGCCGGCTTTTCGATGGAGCAGGCGCAGCGCGAGACCGCCGCGCAGATCCTGTATCCCGGCACGAGCGAGCATCAGCTCGGGTTCGCCGTCGACGTCAAGGGCACGGGCCAGTGGTTCGCGCAGACGAAGGAATACAAATGGCTGCTCCAGCACGCGCACGAATACGGCTTCATTTTGCGCTACACCGCCGAAAAGAAGCCGATCACCGGGATCATTCCCGAGCCGTGGCACTGGCGCTATGTCGGCGTCGACTGGGCAAAGGAGATCCGTGAATCCGGCCTCTGCCTTGAAGAATACCTCGCGCTTAAGGGCGGGCTGTATCTCAAGAAAAAGCAGTCCTTCTGTCTGACCGCGGAAAACGGAAACTGGGTCTTCGATTACGACGAAAACGGCGAGACCGCGTGGGTCTACGGCGACTACGCCTACCGCGCGACGGCGGCCGTCGCTTAACGCCGACCAGTGCGTGCGGCGCGTGAATTATTTTTCATTTATTTTGCAAATACCCATTGTTTTCTTGCGCGTTTTGATGTATAATACATTGTAACGCAAAAGAGAAGACTGTTCGGATCGGAGGTTCGACCTATGGATAAGACAAGACAGTTTACGCTCAATCAGGACGCGCCCGACGAAATGCGGCAGGTGATGAACGCCGTCTACGCCGCGCTGCGCGAAAAGGGCTACAACCCCATCAACCAGATCGTCGGCTACCTGCTTTCGGAGGATCCGACCTACATTACGACGCACAACAACGCCCGCAGCCTGATCCGCCGCATCGACCGCGACGAGCTGCTGCAGGAAATGGTGCGCAACTATCTGCTCGGTTGAAAGGAAGACGCGTATGGCAGCGAAAAAGGAAAACGAGTTTTTGATGTATAAGGACCGTCCGCTTGTCCGCAAGGGCAACACGATCTATTACGGCAATATGAGCGATTCCCATGTGCTGATGCTGCAGATCCTCAGCACGCAGGACGTCAAGGGCGTTCAGGTTGCCGACAAGGTCTCGGTGCAGCTGATCAACACCGACCCCAATGTGCGTCCCCATGACCGCATTGTTCAGAAGACCGAGAAAAAGGGCCTGTACGCCGCGATGGATATCGGACGCATCTGGCTCGAGCGCGCAATCAGCAAATAACATAAGGCGGCAAAACGCCGCCATATACCCGTCCATGGCGCAGTTGGATAACGCAGCAGATTCCGATTCTGAAGATCGGGGGTTCGAATCCCTCCGGGCGGACCAA
>CAMZEG010000087.1 GCA_947305635.1 uncultured Clostridia bacterium | reverse complement strand
GAGCTATTTTGAGCATAACCGCCGCGAAAAGGGCGAGCAGATCCTCGCCCGGCTGAAAGGCGGCGAAAGCTGCGCGCTGGTGACGGACGCGGGAATGCCCGCGATCTCCGACCCGGGCGAAGATCTGGTCAAGCTCTGCCGCGACCATGACGTACCGGTGACCGTTGTGCCGGGCCCGACGGCGTTCGCGACGGCGCTTTCTCTGTCCGGGATGCCCGCGGGACGTTTTACGTTCGAAGGCTTTCTGAGCATGAACAAACAAAGCCGCCGCGCCCATCTGCAGTCGCTTGAAAACGAGCCGCGGACAATGCTCTTCTATGAAGCGCCGCATAAGCTGAAAACGACGCTCGGCGATCTGAAAGCGGCGTTCGGCGGAGAACGCGCCATCGCGCTCGTGCGGGAGCTGACCAAGATCCACGAAGAGGTGCTGCGCATGACGCTCGACGAAGCCTGCGCCTATTACGAAACGGTGCAGCCGAAAGGAGAGTTCGTCCTGATCGTCGCGGGAAAACCGCAGACGGACGGCGGCAGCTGGACGCTGCCGCAGGCGCAGCAGCTTGCGCAGCAATATGTCGCGGACGGGCTTTCTCCCTCCGCCGCGGCAAAACGGGCGGCGCAGGAGAGCGGTATGAAAAAAGCGGAGATCTACAAAGCATTGCTGACACAGGAGGAAGAAGATGAATAACGTAATCGCCTGGTTCCGGGACTACTGGCCGTACGCGCTGCTGCTTGTCGCGGTGGCCGTGGGCGCGTCGTTCATATTCCGCAAAGCGGCGCAGGCCTACAAAGCTCACCAGAAGACCTTTCACGCCGAAGAAGCGCAGATGCGTCATTTGGCGGAACTGAAAAAGACCTATTACCCCTTGACGGCGGCGGCGATCGGCGCCGCGCCCGAAACGGAGCTGCTGGAGGGGACGGCGCTGTCGCTGCAGATCCCGCTGCAAAAGAGCGACGACCCCGAGGGCGCGTTTGCGCGTCTGCCTGAAGCGCAGCAGCTGATCTATGTGCTGGACGTCTTTGTGTCCGACGAAACGGCGACGACCTTTTTCAAGGAGAGCAGCACCCTGCTTTCCTCGCGGCTGCTGCCGGCGCTCGATCTGATCGGTCTGCACGACGCGGACGAAACGCTGTCTCGCCTTGTGACGATGTTCGACGAAAACGACGAGACCACCTCGCTCGACTGGAACGCCGTTGCCGCAGCGGACGCAGAATTTGCCGCGCAGGATCTTTTAACTAAGATTAAACTCCTGGGTGCAAAATATATTCGTGAACATCCGGAGCAATTCGTTGCAAACGATTGACAGACGCGAAAAAGTATTGTATAATCAATTATTGTGAAATCTGCTTGGAAAGGGGGCGATCCCGTTGTACAGGAAAACAATTGCGGTCGTGCTGGTACTCGCGCTTGCGGTGCTGTTCGCGGCCTGCAAGGGCGGCTCCAACGATCCTTCTCTACCGTCGTTCAGCTTTGATCCCAACACGACGACCACCGACCCGTCATCGAGCGATTCGACAAGCGAATACGCCTCGGTCACCGCGGGACCGGAAAACAACAGCACGGTCATTCTGACCACGCAGCAGGGACAGACGATGCAAACCGTCCCGACAACGGCGTTCCATCCCGAAACCGTGACGACGACAACGACCAACCCGGCTGACCCGTCGCTGACCGTGCCGACGATGACGACGCCGTCGGTGATCACCTCGCAGAATCTGAGCGGCGTGACCTATGTCACCGTGAGCCCGACGCTGCCGACCTACACGACGGGTTATACGACCCGGAATCCCTATACTACAACAACCTCGTATTACAACCCGTACCTGACGACGGCGCCGACGACGACGCAGACCCCGTACACCACGAAGGCATCGACGACGCAGACGACGACCGCGGCGACGACGACAACGTCCGCGACCCGCCGCGCGAAGACGGTCGTGATCAACGACATTGCGACGACGTCGGACAAAAAGCTGGTCGTTACGATCGATTCCAACGGCTGGGACGGCTCGTTCCAGAACAACAGCCAGACCATCAGCATCAAGGTGGACGGCGAGCCCAAGAGCGCGCCCTGTACGGTGCGCAGCGGTTCCAAGAACGCCGACGGTTACCAGTACATCACGATCGATCTGAGCGAACTTTCGGTGCCCGAGGGCTCCAACGTCCAGTTCACCGTACCCGCCGCGTTCCTGCAGACAAGCAGCGGCGCGCAGTACAACAACGCCTTCTCCGGCGCGTATACGATGATGTAAGATTAAAAAAAGAACGCCCTGCGGGGCGTTCTTTTTTTGCAGTGTGCAGTGTGGCGTTTGCAGTGTGCAGTTGAATTTGGAATGTGGAATGATTCATTTCCCATTCTCAATTCTTTATACAGCTTTCTGCTCTTCATTCTTCATTCTTTTTGCGCATACCTCTTCCCCACCCGTGCAAACTAACCCTGAGGTGGTTGCGATGGAAGAAATAAAGCTCCGCGCGAAAGAAAGCTGCCGTCTGTGGCGGCTGCGCGGGACGGCGGCGATGCTCCTTTTGTTTGCCGCGTCCGTCCTGTCGGGCGGCGCGGCGGCGGTTCTGCTGTTCGTCCGGCCGCGGCTTTCTTTGCCGGTGTTGATTGCTGCCGCTCTTTTCTTCGCCGTCTTCCGGCTGGAGACAAAGGCGCTCGCGCTCAGGCGGGCGACCGGCGTTTTTGTTTCCCCGCGCCAAAAGGGGAGAGCCTGTCTGCGGCTGTCTCTGCTTCCCGCCGTGCGGCTTTCGCTGGCCTTCTCCGCGCTGTGTCCCGCGGCGGGGCTCTTTTTTGTACTGCTTTCCTGGCGTGCCGCCGGGTACCCGCTTGAAACGCAGCGGCCGCTGCTTCTTTGCTGCCTGCTGCTGACTGCCGTGTCGCTCGTGTTCTTCTTGCGCTGGAACGCGCTGCTGCGGGCTGTGCCGCTGCTGCTGCTTTGCGGCGCGTCGTTTTGGCGGAGTCTGCGCGATTCGGTGCGGCTTGTCGCCGGAAAGCGGAACAGTCTGCGGGCGCTGCGGCGCGGCTTTTTTCTGCCGTTTCTCGCGTGCGTGTCGGTGCTGCCGCTGCCGTTTGTGCTGCTCTGGCATGACGAGTGCGAAACTCTGCTGTTTTTGAACGAGGCTTGACCTCGGTTTCAAAATGCGGTATAATAGACCCAGTTTCAGGAAAGGGTGAATACGATGCGACAGGATCTTTTTATTCCGCTGTTTGAATGGCTGATCGGCGGCTCGCGGATCGGCGGCAGCTACAACCCCTATTACGGGTCGCAGACCGAGGACCCCGCCAAGGCGGCGTGGGGACAGCGAATCTTCAACTATACCGTATACATCGAAAAAATCGACGATACCGAGTATCTGCGCGCGGCGGTCTGGTCCGGCCTGCGCGCGTTCCAAAGCTGCCCGGAAGAGGAGATTACCCGCGCGGCGTTCGATTGCGAGGCTGACAGTCTGCCGCAGGTGGAAGCCTGGCTGACAGCGCAGCGCGACGCCTTTTTCGCCGAACCGTGAGCGGCGGGAGAAATGACACGGCGATCCGGATGATCGCCCTCGATCTGGACGGCACGCTGATGATGCCCGACCACGTTTCAGTCAGTTCCGCGAGCCGGAAGACGCTGGCGCTGGCGCACGAACGCGGCGCGAAGATCGCCGTCGCAACCGGCCGGACGCTTTCGATTCTGGGCAACGTCTGCGACCAGGTGCCGCAGATCGATTATATCATCTATTCCAACGGCGCAGGCGTGTTTGACCGCGGCGGCAGCAAGGTGCTGTTCGAGCAGCCGCTGCCCCGCGAAACCGGCAAACAGCTTTTGCGCCGCTTTGACGAACTGCCCGCGTTTTTGGAAGTCTATGCCGGCGGAAAAAGCTATGCGCAGCGAAACAAAGAGCCGTTCTTCCCGGCGGACGCCTTTCCGAAGATCTTCGTGGAGGCGGCAAAGCGGGGAATGGTCATCTGCGACGATCTCGCGGCGACGCTGAAAGACACGCCGATTGAAAAGTTCACCGCCTACATCACGGACCGCGCCGTGTACCGCAGCGTGTGGGACGAGCTTTCCGCGCGAGAGGAGCTTGCGGTGACGACGTCGTTTCCGATCAGTATCGACGTGACCTTTGCCGGCGCCGACAAGGGCACGGCGCTGCAAAAGCTGTGTGAAGCGCTGGGAATTCCCGCTGAAAGCTGTATGGCGTTCGTAGGTCCCGTGAGGCACCACAGGCAGGATCTTGTTGCCCGCTACGGCTTCGCGATGGCAAACGCGAGCGACGCGTGCAAGGCCGGTGCGCCGTACCAAACAAAAAGCAACGCCGAGGACGGCGTTGCGCTGGCGATTCAGCAAGTGATGAAGCTGAACCCTTGACGGAGAACAGTATGGATCGAACAACGTTGATCCGCTATATAGCGGATACCTACGGCGCTGCGCCGGAATATCCCTGGCTCGATCTGCCGGACGCCTTTGTGCTGCGGCACGAGGCGAACCGGAAGTGGTTCGCGGTTGCCATGACCGTGCGCCGCGACAGGCTCGGCCTGCCCGGGGAGGGGACGGTCGACGTCGTCAATGTCAAGTGCGACCCGATGATGAGCGGGTCCTATCTTTCTCAGCCGGGCATCCTCCCGGCGTACCATATGAACAAGCTGCACTGGCTGAGCGTCCTGCTCGACGGGACCGCAGCGGATGAGGACGTCAAAGCGCTGCTCGATACGAGCTTCGCGCTGACGTACCCGAAACGAAAGAACAGACGGACTTAAAACAGCGCCAAAAGCGCGTCGACGTCCACGTCGGTCGTCGCCCAGTCGGTCGCAATGCGGACGATCGTGCGGCTGTTGCCGTCCGGCTCCCAGAAGCTGACGCGAAGCTGCTTTTGCAAAGCGGCTAGCGTTTCGTTTTCGAGCGAGACGAAGACCTGATTCGTCGGCGCAGCGATCGGCTGAATATAGCCGTTTTCGCGCAGACAGCGGCGGATGCGGTCCGCGTGACGCACGGCGGAGCGGCCGATTGTCAGATACAGTCCGTCCTCCGTCAGCCGCGCAAACTGCACGCCGACGGCAAAGCCCTTGGCGAGCAGCGCCCCGTGCTGTTTGACCACGGTGAACAGCTGCGGCGTTTTCGCCGGGTTTGGCACCACAAGCGCTTCGCCGCACAAAGCGCCGCACTTGGTCCCGCCGAGATAGAACGCGTCGCACAGCGCCGCAAGATCGGCCAAAGAGACGTCGTTTTCGTCGGCGGCGAGCGCGTAGGCGAGCCTTGCGCCGTCTGCATAAAGCCGCAGCCTGAACTTGTCACAGACGCTTCGCAGCGATTGCAGCTCGGCAAGGCTGTACAACGTGCCGTATTCCGTCGGCTGCGAGAGATAGACCATCCCGGGGAAGACCATGTGGGCGTGGTTCTCGTCGGCGTAAAAGCGTTCGCAGTACTTTGCGACGGCCTCGGCGGTCAGCTTGCCGTTTTCGTGCAGGAGCGGCAGCACCTTGTGCCCCGTGTGTTCAATCGCGCCCGCTTCGTGCAGGGCGATATGCCCCGTGTCGGCGGCGATGACGCCCTCGAACGCGCGCAGCAAAACGTCGATCGCCAAAAGATTCGTCTGCGTGCCGCCCGTGAGAAAATGAATCTCGGCCTGCGGCGCGCGGCAAAGGGCGCGGATGGCGTCGCGGGCGCGCTCGCTGCAGTCGTCGGTTCCGTAGGGAGAAAACTGTTTGCCCGCCGTCTGCGCAATCGCCTCCAGCAGCAAAGGGTGCGCGGAACGCGTATAATCGGAAGAAAAGTCCAGCATCACGGTACATCCTTTCGGTTTATTCATAGCCCTATTATACGAAGCCTTTGCCGCGCTGTCAAGGCAAAGGAAAAAGGAGTGTTCTTATGGAGACGCTGAAAAAGCTCTTTTCCAACCTCATTTTTGTATCCACACTGTTTCTGGTCGCGGGCGGTCTGCTGCTGTTCGCGCCGCAGGAAACGCTGCAGGTCTATATCCGCCTGATCGGCGTGCTGTGTCTGGCCGGCGCGGCGGTCGGCCTTTTGGTGGAGCTGCTGTTCAAGAAGGGGGCGCGCACCGTTCCCGTGATCGTTTTGTGCTGTATCGCGGCGGTGTTCGGGCTGGTGTTTCTGTTCGCGCCCGGGTTCGTCTCGGCGGTGCTGCCGTTTCTGTTCGGGATCGTGCTGATCGTCATTTCGGCGTTCGAGCTGCTTTCGGCGCTGCAGATGCCGTTCGGCAAGCTGCTGACAATTCTGCTTTCCGCGGGCGGGCTCGCGCTCGGCATTCTGATCGTTTCGAACCCGAACGGGCTGTCGTCGCTGATGACGCGTCTGATCGGCGTCGCGCTGATCTATGAGGCAGTGGTTGGCTTTGTGACCGCCGCGCTGGTCAAAACGGGGCGGAACCGGTAACGCCGCAAGGCGGTCTTTCCGCGTTCGATTTTTCGCCCTTTTTTTCTTCGTTTTCCCCTTGCAAAACAGGGAAAGATATGATATAGTAATATAGTAAGTATTCACCAAACTATCAATAATCGGAGGTCACTTATGTCATTCACAACAGATTACGGCGTATTTCTCGGCAACATCGTTTACAAGGGCTTCAACCACTTCACGACAGAGGCGATGCCAACGCAGGAAAAGACGCTGCAGAAGATCATGAAGAAGAACGCGGACTGCGAACTCGGCCGGAAGTATCACTTCGAAGACGTGCACTCTCTGCGTGAGTATCAGGAGAAGGTGCCCATCTCCACGTTCGAGGATTATCTTCCCTACATCGGCCGGATGCTTGACGGCGACAACGGCAAAATCATCACCTCGCAGAAGATTCACCGCTACTGCTCCTCCTCCGGCTCCGTCGGTATCCCGAAGCTGCAGCCGAAGACCGCGCGCGACCTTTGGAACATGCAGTGCATGGGCTTTGCCGCCACGCCGGCCTGCGCCAACAAATACCTCAAGGAACAGTGCGGCCTGAAGAAGCTCCCGACCGCCATGGGTCCGCTTGTTTTGTCGCTCAACGGCGTCAAGATGAAGAACGGCTTTATGGCGAACGGCGCCGCGCAGATCCCGTTCTACTATGTCAAACCCCTGTTGAAGAACATCACCACGACCCCGATGGATATCCTCTTCCCCGAAGACGAAGAGCATACCGATACCGCGTACTTCCAGCTGCGCTTTGCGCTGATCAACACCGACGTGACCTATCTCGGCTCGCTGGTCATTACGCTTTTGACGAACATGTTCGAGTATCTCGAAGAGAACTGGCAGATGATCTGCGACGATATCGAAAAGGGCACCATCGACCCGCGCGTCCGCGCCACCGATAATCTGCGCAAGAACTACGGCCAAATGACGCCCAACCCACAGCGCGCTGCTGAGTTGCGCAAGATCTTCGAGGGCGGCTTTGACGGCCCCGTGCCTGTCGGCAGACAGATCTGGCCGAAGCTCGTCTGGGGCTACGGCATGATCGGCTCGACCCTTGCGGTCTATGTCGAAAAGCTGCGCCGCTATGTGGGTGACATCCCCCTGCACAACATGGGCTACGCCGCGTCCGAAGGCTATATGGCGATGCCTGTTGAACTCAACGCGAACGACTCCGTGCTGCTGCCGCGCTCCCTGATTTATGAATTCCTGCCGGAGGACGCGCCGGAAGGCACCCGTCCGCTGCTGCTCAACAAAGTGGAAGTCGGCAAGAACTACGAGATCATCATCACGAACTTCTCGGGTCTGTATCGCTACCGCATCATGGATATCGTGAAGATCACCGGCATGCACAACAACACGCCGAAGATCGAGTTCCTCTACCGTTCGAACATGGGTCTGAACCTCGCCAACGAGAAGACGACGACCCAGATGCTCGACTGGGTGGCGGAAAAGATGCAGGAGAAGTACAACGTGACCTTCCGCGGCTACAGCTTCTATTCCGAAACGAACATCGGCATGCCGCACTATGTGATGGTCGCCGAGCCCGAAACCCCGCTGACTGCCGAACAGAGAAAAGAACTGAGCGTGGCGGTGGACGAGTTCTTCCGCGAGTGCAACGAAAAGTACGAGAAATACCGCCGCTGGAACATGATCGGCGATTCGGTGTTCTTCGAGCTGGAAAGCGGCGCCTACGCCGCCTACCGCGAGCTGCTGCTTTCGCAGGGCCGCGTGCTCAACCAGATCAAGCCCGTCATCGTGCTCAACACCCCGGAGCGCAAGGACTTCTTCTACGGCAAGATCAAGGAAGAAGCTGCCGCCGAATAATCAACAGGAATAACAAGAAAACAGAGTGCAGTCCGCCTGCACTCTGTTTTTTATGTTTCACTCCGAGCATTTCTTCGTCCCTTAATCCCTTAGTCCCTTAATCCCTTAGTCCCTTGTCCCTTGCCCCTTGCCCCTCACCCAATCATCTCCGCCATCCTTGCCCCGGCGAGGGCACACCCGCAAAGAATGACCGTCAGGCACAGCACCGCGCCGACGCACAGCAGATAGAGTTCGAGTTCCCGTTTCATGTGTCCTCCTGATAGTCCCGCAGCAGCTGCCCGAGCGCGTACCCGATCAGCCGCCCGCTGTAGGCCGCCTCCTCGAGCGTGTTGGCGTCCGAGCCGACCTCCAATAGAAGCGAACAGTGCGACAGGTGCATGTTGTAGCGCCGCGGCGAAAAAAAGACCGGCCGCGTCAGCCCGGGGAAGGTCGACTCCATCTTCTCCTGCAGCTGCAGCGCGAAGACGAGGTTCTGCTCCCAGTCGGGAAATTCCGTCACGCCGTTGCCGTTCTCCTGACAGCCCGTGATGATCATGACCTGCGCCGCCTGCTTGCCGTCGATCGTCGCGACGGGCTTGATCTTCGTCCCGTTCGAAAGCTGGATCGCGTCGCGGTG
>CAMZEG010000086.1 GCA_947305635.1 uncultured Clostridia bacterium | reverse complement strand
AATGCCCGTGATCGGAATGGTGTAGCAGCCCTTCTTTTCGGCATAACTGAAGGTGACGCCGCCGCCGTCAACGGTTGCGTGACGGATGGCAACGTCGGCGCCGAACAGGGTGTGCAGGCTGTCTTCCACCTCCGTTTTGGGCAGCAGCATCTGTCCTTCGGCAAAGTCGTAGCGGTCGGGATCGGGATTCTGCAGCAGAATGCTCCAGATGGCGATGGACAGCAGCTCGTCGGGGTTTGCCAGCGACACGTCGTCGAACGTGGCAGGATCGTTCATCACAACCGGGCGCAGCATGACACGGAATTGTTCGCGCTGCTGCTCGCGCAGGGAAAGATGCTGCACGTGGCTGCCGAGAAAGCGCATGGTACTGACCACGCCGATCACCACAAACAGAAGGATCAGCGTGCCGACTGCATAGTTGAGAATCTTTCGTTTCTTACTTTGTTCCATAGCGGTTCCTCAGCGAATCTGCCCGTTGCCGTGTACAATGTATTTTTCACTGGTCAGCTGCTGCAGACCGAGCGGACCGCGCGCGTGCAGCTTCTGGGTGGAAATGCCGATCTCCGCGCCGAAGCCGAAGCAGCCGCCGTCGGTGAAACGGGTCGACGCGTTGACATAAACGGCCGCAGCGTCAATCTGCGACGTGAACTGCTGTGCGGCAGAAACGGAATCGGTCACGATGCATTCGCTGTGCCCCGTGGAATAGCGCGTGATATGCGCAATCGCTTCGTCGATGGAATCGACCACACGGATGCTGATTTCATAGCCGAGGTATTCCTTGCCGTAGTCTTCTTCCGTTGCGGGAACCGCGCCGTCCACAAGTGCGCAGACGGTTTCGTCGCCGTGGATCAGGACGCCGGCGCTTTGCAGCGACGAGACGATCGGCGGAATGGCGGTTTCGGCAACCGCGCGGTGGATGACCAGACTTTCACAGGCGTTGCAGACGGACGGGCGCGACACCTTGGCGTTAAAGATGATGCGGTGCGCCATATCCAGGTCGGCGTCCTTGTCCACATAGACGTGGCAGTTGCCGGTGCCGGTTTCAATCAACGGAACCTGTGCGTGTTCCACGCACGCGCGGATGAGTCCTGCGCCGCCGCGCGGGATCAGGACGTCGACATACTCGGTCAGCGTCATCAATGCGTTGGCGGAATCGCGCGACGTATCCTCCACCAGCTGCACGCAGTCGCGCGGCAGACCGACCGACGCGATTGCCTTGCGCATGGTTTCGGCAATGGCGATGT
Organism: uncultured Clostridia bacterium; assembly: GCA_947305635.1. Lineage (GTDB taxonomy): Bacteria > Bacillota > Clostridia > Oscillospirales > Acutalibacteraceae > UBA6857. The sequence goes on along the minus strand of CAMZEG010000086.1, from coordinate 7,680 downwards.
TGGAGCGCAGCGCTTCTTTGCCGCCGCGCAAAATCACGGCATTGCCAGATTTGAGGCAAAGCGTTGCGGCCTCCGCGGTCACGTTGGGCCGCGCCTCATAGATCACGGCCACCACGCCGAGCGGCACGCTGACCTTTCCGATAATCAGGCCGTTGGGGCGGGTTGTGCCGCCGCGGAGCTTGCCGATCGGGTCCGCCAGCGCCATGACGTCGGCCGCGGCGTCCGAAAGGCCCTGCACGCGCACGTCGTTGAGCGCGAGCCGGTCGAGCATCGCCTTCGACATGCCGTTCTCTTTTGCCGCGGCAAGGTCCTTTTCGTTTTCTTCAAGGATGTAGTCCTTGTTCTGGCGGAACGCCGCCGCAATCGCGGAAAGCGCCGCGTTCTTCTGGGTCGTGCTCGCCGTCATCAGGATGCGGCTCGCTTCCTTCGCGTTTTTGCCGAGTTGTTCAAGCATCGTTTTGTTCCTCACTTTCCTAAAAACAGGGTGCCGATCGCTTCGCCGTCCAAAAGACGGTAGAGCGCCTGCGGATCCTTGCCGTTCATCACGACGACGGGGATGCCGCTTTGGGTGGCGGTCTGCGCGGCGTGCAGCTTCGTCAGCATGCCGCCGGTGCCGCGCGCGGTGCCCGCGCCGCCGCAGAGCGCTTCGGTCTCGGGCGTGATCGTTTCCACAACGGGGATCAGCTTCGCGTTTGGGTTCTCGTGCGGGTTCTGATCGAAAAGCCCGTCGGTGTCGGTCAGAATCACCAGCAGATCGGCGCCCGTCAGCACCGCGACGATCGCGGACAGGCTGTCGTTGTCGCCGTAGACGATCTCCTCCGTGGCGACGGAGTCGTTCTCGTTGACGATCGGGATCGCCCCGAAGGCGAAGAGCTGGCTGAACGCGTTGGAAAGGTTCTTGCGCCGCTCCTCGTTTTCAAAGTCGCTTTTCGTGACCAAAAGCTGACCGATCTTCTGGCCGTATTCCGAAAAGAACTTGTCGTACATGAACATCAGCTCGGTCTGGCCGACACAGGCGGCCGCCTGCCGCCCGGGGATATCCTGCGGCTTTTCCGGAAGACCCAGCTTGCCGACGCCGACGCCGATGGCGCCGCTTGTCACAAGCACGACGTCGCGGCCGGCGTTGTGCAGATCGGCGAGGACGGCACAAAGCTGCGCCATCCGGCGGATATTCGTCTTTCCTGTCTCGTGGGTCAGCGTGGAGGTGCCGACCTTGATCACGATGCGCTTTGTTTCTTCCATCATTTACGTTTCTCCTTGCAGGATCGCTTTGTAGAAAGCTTCGTTTTTGACCTGACCGACCGCGGTGAGCGCGGCGGCGGATAGGTTGAGATAGCGCGCGGCGGCGTCCTTCGCGTCTTGGAGCGTGACCAGCGCAAGGCCCCGCAGCAACGTTTCGTCGTCGATCTGCCGGCCGAAAAGCAAGAGGTTGTGCCCGTAGGCGGCAAGGGCGGCGTGCGGCTGTTCGCGGCTCATGAGAAAGCTTGCGCGCAGCTTCGCTTTCGCGGTTTGCACTTCGTCCTCCGCCAAGCTTTCCGGAAGTTCGCGGATGATTTTGCACGTTTCCTGGAGCGCCGTCTTCTGGCTTTCGCCGGAAAGAGAGAGCGTCACGGCGAGGTAGCCGCCCGTCAGAAAGCGGCCGGACCAGGCGTCGATCTGATAGACCAGGCCGAGCTGTTCGCGGATGCGCTGGTTGAGCCGCGACGACGCGCCCGTCCCGAGGACGAAGAGCACGACCTGCAGCGCAAAGCGGTCCGGGTGCTGCAGCGAAATCCCGGGGAACGAGAGCAGCAGATGCGTCTGCTCGAACTGCGCGCGCCTGAGGTAGATGCCCTGATTGATCGCCAGCGGCGGCCAGCGGGGACTGTCGCCCGGCGGAAGACTGCCGCACATCTTTTCGATGAGGGCGAGGATCGCGTCTTCGTCAAACTTGCCGCCGACGCCGATCACGATCCGCTTTGCGGTGTAGCAGGACGCAAGCTGGGCGCAGAACTGCGCCTTCTGCATCCGGCGGACGGTGTCCTTCGTGCCGAGGATCTCGAGCGCGTAGGGGCTGCCTTTGAAAAGCGAGGATTCCGCCAGCTCGCAGCAAAGGTCGGCGGGGTCGTCTTCGCACATGCCGATTTCTTCGAGTATCACGCCGCGTTCGGTTGCAAGATCCGCTTCGTCGAGACGCGGGTGCAGCACCATGTCGAGCAGGATCTCCGCCGCGGCCGTGATGTTTTCGGCGAGGGCGCGTGTATAGAAGTGAGTGTATTCCTTGCCCGTGTAGGCGTTGAGCGTCGCGCCGAGGCGGTCCGCGCCCTGCGCGATCTCGAGCGTGGATCTCGTCTCGCTGCCCTTGAAGACGATATGCTCGATGAAGTGGGAGACGCCGTTGTTCTCCTTCGTTTCAAAAACGGGACCGGCGGCGACCCAGAGGCCGAAATAGGCCGACTGCAGATGCGCCTGCGGCAGCAGCAGCACGCGCAGCCCGTTGGAAAGCGTGATTTCGCGCATGGGGCGTCTCCTTTCCGAAAGCAGTTTAATACTATATATTATAGCGATTCCCGCGAAAAATACAAGTCCTTCTTGAAATCGAATCTGTGTCGGATTTATGAAGTTTTGCAAAAGGGGTTGACAAACTGGTCTACAAGATGTAGAATGAAAGTGCAGTCTACAAGATGTAAACCGAAAGGAGGCGTTACAATGAAATCACTTGGTCTGGGCGAAGCGGAGCGCCGCTTTGCCGAACTGATCTGGGCAAACGCGCCGCTTTCTTCGACCGCATTGGTCAAATTGGCGGAAGACGCGCTCGGCTGGAAAAAGAGCACGACCTACACGGTGCTCAAGCGCCTTTGCGACAAGGGGCTGTTCCGAAACGAGGGCGGCACGGTGCGCGTGCTGCTGACGAAGGAAGCCTTTGACAGCGCGCAGAGCGAACAGTTTGTCGAAGAGACCTTCTCCGGCTCGCTGCCGGCGTTTCTCGCCGCGTTCACGGCGAAAAAGAAGCTGACGCGCCGCGAGGTCGAAGCGCTGCAAAAGCTGATCGACGACTATGAGGAGGAGACGCCATGAACACGCTCGGCTTGACGTTTCTCAACACCGCCGTGCAGGCGAGCTATCTCGTGCTCGCCCTTGTGCTCGTGCGGCTGATCTTCAAAAAAGCGCCGCGCAAGCTTCTGTGCGCCCTGTGGGCGCTCGTCGGGCTGCGGCTCATCTTTCCGTTTTCGCTTTCCAGCGTGTTCTCGCTTTTGCCGTCGCGGACGCCCGTTGCGGCGTCGAGCGACGTCGGCGGGTTGTACGTCCAGTCCGGTCTGCCTATGCTTGACCACGCGGTGAATACCGTGTTGCAAACGGCGGCGGCGCCGACCGCACCGACGCAGGCGGTCGCCGAACAAACGGCAATCAACTGGGGGAGCGTGCTGACGGTTGTATGGCTGTGCGGCGTCTGTCTGCTGGCGCTCTATGCGATTGTGAGCTATCTGCGCTTGCGGCTGCAGGTGCGCGAGGCGGTCAAAGCCGAAGACGGCGTCTGGCTGTGCGACAAAATCTCGTCTCCGTTCATCCTCGGCGTGGTGCGCCCGCGGATCTACCTTCCGTCCGATGCGGCGGAAGGCGACCGGCCGCTGATTCTCGCGCATGAGCGCGCCCCTCTCAAACGCCGCGACCAGCTTTGGAAGCCGCTGGGTTTTGTGCTGCTGACGCTCTATTGGTTCAACCCCGTGCTGTGGGTCGCCTATGTGCTGCTGTGCCGCGACATCGAGCTTGCCTGCGACGAGCGGGTGCTGCAGGAGCAGGGGAGCGAGATCAAAAAAGCCTATGCCGAGGCGCTGCTGCGCTGCAGCTCTCCGAAGCACCTTGTCCGCGCCTGTCCGGTCGCCTTCGGCGAAACGGGAGTCAAGGGCCGGATTAAGTCTGTGCTGAACTATAAAAAGCCCGCCTTCTGGGTGATTCTGCTCGCGCTGATTGCCTCCGCCGTTGTGGCAGTGTGCTTCATGACCATTCCGAAGGAGCGTGCACCTGCAGTCGTGACCGTACTGAACACCGGCAGTGACAGCAAAGCTGTAACCGTGCAGCCGGAGTCTGTGTCTCTGGACCGGCAGACGCTGCGCCTGAAAGTGACCTATGTCAACACCGGCGATCAGCCGATTGAGGCGAATGAAACCGTGTGGATGCTGCGCGAGGCCGACGGCGCCTATGCGCCGCTGGAGGTCCGGAACAATGACTGGGATACGACGCTCCGGTTTCAGTTGCCGGCGCAGGAACAACAAACCTACAACTATACACCCTCCGCGTTTTGCGACTGCACAGCGCCCGGCGCCTACCGCTTTCAGGCGCATTTCCGGTTCGCCGACGAGCCGGAGAACAGCTACCCGCATCTCCTGTGGTTCGATTTCAAAATAACATCCCCGGAAGAACCCAACGCGCTCGTGCCGCTCCCCGACGGGATGGATCAGGCGATCCATGAAGTGCTTCTCGCAGACAACGCCGAGGGCTATTGGGGCGGCGAATGCGCCACGGAAGGGCACGTCGTGTATGGCTGCGAACAAAACGGCATCACATGGACGGTCTATCTCTACCACGGCTTTGAGCGCTACGGCTTTATCAACGGTTATTTTACCGACGTGTCGGGTCACTGGTCGGTGGCCGTGCTGACGATGGAGCTGCGCGATGCCGGCTTCATTTGCAAGCAGATCGACTATCCGCGTGACGGCAGCGAAAACGCGTCGTCGATCAAACGCCTGTTCCCGAAGAAGCTGGAACACCGCGCGCTGAACCCGACGCAAAGCGACAGCGACGAGGTGACGCGCCAATGCGAAGCGCAGGCGGGCGCCTACCTCAAAACCATCGGCCGCGAAGCCGCGGTCGTACCTTATCACCAGCTGAATCTGCAGCTGCCGAACCTGACCGCCGAGGTCAGCAACAAGCTGACGAACGAGCTCGGTCGGATGGAGGGTCTCTATGAGCTGACGCTCGGCACGCGCGAACAGCTTGAAAACGGCGTGCGTTATGTGTACCGCACAAGCTATCTGGAAGCGCAGAACGAATTGCTGTTTACAAAAGAGCGCTATGATACGCAGGAGGTTGTGGAATCGTATCTTGCCGACGCCACAACGGGCGAATGGCTGAAGGATTTGCATACAACCGATATTGCGCAGGATATGACCTTCTTTGACGCAACGATAATTGAAGTACATACGAGTTCAATCGTTGTGACTGTGACGGCATCGCCGGACGACGCCGGCGTGAAACCCGACGCGAAGGTGGAGCTGTCGCTCAAGGATACGGGGTATGCGGAAATACCGCCGCAGGTGGGTTGGCGCATTCGTGTTATTTATGAAAAAGGCACATTGTTTGAAGAACGTTATCCCTTGGGCATGACCGACTTCATCCGTTTGGAAGTGCTGGAAGCGGTCGAATGGTTCCTCGACGGCAAGGTGACTTCCATTGACGGCGACTGGGCGACGGTTTCTCCGTTCAGGACCGATACGCAGCTGCCGCTGTACGGAGACCTGGTGCGCGTGGCGACAAAACCGGAAGTGAAGGGCAGCCCGATCAAACTGGAAGTCGGGAAAAGCTACCGGATCGTCTTTCTGCTGAAGGACATCTCCGGCAGCAATCCGGCTGTCATCAACCCGGCCCAGACGTTTTATGCCTATGACGACATCAGCAGCGGCGGCAAGGTGGCGCTGGTGACGCCCACCGGCCCGGGGGTTGACCCGGCAACGAGCACAACCACAAAACAGGAGCCGACGACCACGCAGTGGACGACGTCGACGCCGCCGACAACGACCGCTCCGCCGACGACAACGAAGAAGCCCGAACCGACCACGACGAAAGCGACCGAGCCGCCATCGACGTCAAAAGCGCAAGAGCCTGCCACTACCCGCGCTTACACGCCGGAGGAAGCCGCGGCGATCCGGGTGCTCGGCGAAGAGGCCGTGGAGCGCTTCCCGGATTTGAAAAACACGACGAATTCCTATCTGGAAAAAGCGTATGTGCTGATGAACCGCTATCCGAAATTCAAAAAGGCGAACGTCAAAAGCTATGACATCAGGCAGGACGGCGACGGTTATCAGAATGTGACGCTGCACACCGACAAGGGCGACTTCGTGGCGAAATATGACGGCATGTACGGCGTTTGTCTTTCCAACAACCAGGAAACGCGAGAATATCTTGGTATCGAGTACTATTTTCCCGATATCAACAAACCCGAAAACGTGCAGATGCTTTCACTCTATCGAGCCTACTATTTCATGATGCAGGAACATGTGCAGTTTCAGGGCGCATTTGTCCAAAGCTTCGACGAGTTGGTCGAAGAAGACAAAATCACCGTTACGCTGCACACAGACAAGGGCGACTGCACGGCTGTTCTGGGCCCGACAGGCAAATTTATCAGCACAAGCGTATCGCCATAACAACAGCCTCTCATTCTCTTTCCCCGTTTTGACGCCGGCCGGCGGCCTGATCCCCGGTCGGCGTTTTGCTGCTTTCGGCCTGCCGATAACGCCCTTGTCCTCCCCGCTGGCGGGGAGGGCAAGGAAGACTGCGGCTCACCGCGACGTGGACTTTATTCTTCATCCTTCAATCCCTCAACCCCTTAATCCCTCAGTCCCTTAGTCCCTTCGCGGCAACGCATTCTCCCGCCGCCGCTCTCTTCCCCGCGTCCCTGTGCACTGTGCACTGCGCACTGTGCACTTCTTGCCATCTTCTTTCACGTCAAACCGCGCCGTTTTCCCCTTTATTTTGTCTACATTTCCGAATTTTCGCAAAACGCACATTTTTTTGCCGGAAACGGTTGCAAATTCTTTTGAAATCGGATAATATAGAAAAGCAAAAAAATATTCTTCAATTACGGAGGTACCACTATGTCAGTTAAAGTTGCAATCAACGGTTTCGGAAGAATCGGCCGTCTGGCGTTCCGTCAGATGTTCGGCGCGGAAGGCTACGAAGTGGTCGCGATCAACGACCTCACCAAGCCGTCCATGCTTGCCCACCTGCTGAAGTATGACACCGCGCAGGGCGGTTACTGCGGCAAGATCGGCGACAATCTGCACACGGTTTGCGCGGACGACGAAGCCGGCACGATCACCGTCGACGGTAAAGTGCTTACGATCTACGCGATGGCGAACGCCGCCGACCTGCCCTGGGGCGAAATCGGTGTGGACGTCGTCCTCGAGTGCACGGGCTTCTACTGCTCCAAGGAAAAGAGCATGGCGCACATCAACGCCGGCGCCAAGAAGGTCGTCATCTCCGCGCCCGCGGGCAACGATCTCAAGACCATCGTCTTCTCCGTCAACAACGACACCCTGACCGCTGACGATCAGATCATCTCCGCCGCTTCCTGCACCACCAACTGCCTGGCTCCCATGGCCAAGGCCCTGAACGACCTGGCTCCCATCAAGTCCGGCATCATGTGCACCATCCACGCCTACACCGGCGACCAGATGACCCTCGACGGCCCCCAGAGAAAGGGCGACCTGCGCCGCTCCCGCGCCGCCGCCGTGAACATCGTTCCCAACAGCACCGGCGCTGCCAAGGCCATCGGCCTGGTCATCCCCGAGCTGAACGGCAAGCTGATCGGCTCCGCCCAGCGCGTCCCGGTTCCCACCGGCTCCACCACCATCCTGGTGGCCGTCGTGAAGGGCAAGGATGTCACCAAGGAAGCGATCAACGCCGCCATGAAGGCGCAGAGCT
>CAMZEG010000085.1 GCA_947305635.1 uncultured Clostridia bacterium | reverse complement strand
CTTGGCGCCCCCTCTGGGGTTGCGGGTCGCCGGTGGCGACCTTTGCGGCATTGCCGCAAAAGCAACGACCGAGGCGGGAGCCGAGAAAGCTGGCACGCCCGCAAGGGCGTGACTGAGGGGGTGCGTCGCGGCAACCACGGCGGTTGCCCGAATCTCTTTCCGAAGCAGATTTGTAGATTGCGGCGCTTGCTTTTTGCGCGTAAATCTGCTATGATAGACGCATGGGAGGTGATACCGTGAAACGCGCATGCTGCGTCCTGCTTTCGCTTTGGCTGCTGCTCGGCTGCTGCGGCTTTGTGTCCGCGTCGGACGACGAACCGCACACGCACATTTACGGCGACTGGTACACCTCCGTTGACCCGACCTGCACCGCGGAGGGCGAAGAACGCCGCGACTGCGAAGGCTGCGACGCGTTTGAGACGCGGCCGGTCGGTCCCCTGCCGCACGCCTACGGCGACTGGTACACCTCCGTTGACCCGACCTGCACCGATGAGGGAGAGGAACGCCGCGACTGCGAAAACTGTACCGCGTTCCAGACGCGGCCGGTCGGTCCCCTGCCGCACGCCTACGGCGACTGGCACACCACCGTCGAGCCGACCTGCACCGATGAGGGAGAGGAACGCCGCGACTGCGAAAACTGTACCGCGTTCGAGACGCGGGAGCTGAACCCCCTGCCCCACAGCTTCGTGATCGATCCCGCCGTGCCCGTGACCTGCACGACGGCGGGCAAAACGCAGGGAGAGCACTGCGAGCTTTGCGGCGCGACCAAGACGGCGCAGACCACCCTCAAGCCGCTGGGCCACGCCGTGCTAGACGAAAACGGCGACTGCGTGCTGTGCGGCGCGCATGTCAAGGACCTTTGTCCCTACTGTCATAAAGACCACAGTCAGGAACTGTTCGGCGGTCTGACCGCCTGGTTCCATCGCCTGTTTTACCGCGTTCGCCTGCTGTTTCAAAAGGGCTGACGCGCTTCATTCGCTACGGAAAGGAGCAACCGCATGGCACAACCCGCTTTTCCCGTTGAAGACGTCCTCTCGTTCGCGATGGATCTCGGCAAAAGCATGATCCGCTGCGGCGCGGAAATCAGCCGCGTAGAGGAGACCGTGGTGCGCATCTGCCGCGCCTACGGCATGCAGCAGACCGACGTGTTTTCCATCGTGTCGGTGATCGTCGCGACCACGCGCGACCCGAGCGGCAAGGAGACGACCCAGTCGCGCCGCATATACAGCTACGCCACCAACTTCATGCAGCTGGAAAAGCTCAACGCCCTGTCCCGCCGCGTCTGCGCCGACCCCGCCGATCCCGCGACGGCGCGCGAAGAACTCGACAAGATCAACAGCGACCCGGTGCGTCTGCACCCGACGGCCTGCATCGGCTATATTCTCGGGGCCTCCGCGTTCACCGTCTTTTTCGGCGGCTCGTGGAAGGACGCGCTCGCCGCGGCGCCGATCGCCGTGATCCTCTGGCTGATCGGCTCACTCGTCAAGGTCCATGGCATGAGCAAGCTGTTCGTCACGGCGCTCTCTTCGGCAACGGCGGGCTTTCTGGCGCTCGGCTTCGTCCGGCTCGGTCTTGCCGACAACGCGAGCATGATCATGATCGGCGACATCATGCTCATCATTCCCGGCCTGATGCTGATCCACTCCGTGCGGGAGATGCTGTGCGGCGATCTGATGAGCGGTCTGCTGCGGCTGCTGGAATCGCTGATCCTCGCGCTCGCGATCGCCTGCGGCTTCGCGATACCGATTCTGATTTTCGGATAAGGAGGGAACGAGATGGAACTCAAACAGGCGCTGATCCTGATTCTTGCCGGCGCGGCGGGCACCTGCGGCTTTTCGCTGCTGTTCCGCCTGCGAAAAAAACTGATCCCCTGCGCGGTGATCGGCGCGGTGCTGACGCTGGTCGTCTATGTCATCTGTCTGCGCTTTCTGCACCACGCGTTTTTCCAAAACCTCTTCCCCGCCCTGTTCGGCGCGCTCTATGCTGAAATCGCGGCAAAGGTGACGAAATCCCCCGCGACCCAGTACCTCGCCTGCGCGATCATCCCGCTCGTTCCGGGCGGCGGGCTGTATTACACGATGTACCACTTCGTGACCGGAGACATGGCGTCGTTCCACACCCAGCTGACCCAGACGGCGCGGACCGCGGCCGGGCTTGCCGTCGGGATCATCCTCATCTCGGTACTGGTCCACCAGTGGCGCTACCGGTCGCTCAAAACGATTTTTGAAGAAGAATAACCCATTCCGACCCATGCCGAAAAGAAAGGAGCCCTTCCCATGCGTAAACTGAAAAAAGTGCTTTCCGCTCTTCTGAAAGCGGTGCTGGTCATTCTCCTCGCCTGCGTCGTCGTCTTTTTCTGCTTCTACCCGCAGTACCTGCTGGACAAAGGCAACTACAGCGCCGCGGCCAAGGACGAGACCGACGTCATCACCGTCGTCAGCGCGAACGTGCGCTGTCTCTCTCCGGAGGATCTGTTCAAAAAAAGCTGGTTCTACCGCGCGCCGCTGCTGCTGCAGACGCTGAAAAACGCCGCGCCGGACATCATCGGCTTCCAGGAGGTCACACCGGTCCACAAGCGCTATCTCGACCGGGCGCTGCGCGGCTTCGGCAGCGTGCTGCAGTACCGCGACGACAGTCTCATGCATGAGTCGTGCCCGATCTATTACAGCGAAAGCAAGTTCGATCTCGTCGACAAGGGCAGCTTCTGGCTGAGCGAAACGCCGGACGTCATGTCGAAGGGCTGGGGCGCCGCCTTCAACCGCATCTGCTCCTATGCGATCCTTGCGCAGAAGGCGGACGGCAAACAGCTCGTCGTGTTCAACACGCACCTCGACAATGTCAGCGAACAGGCGCGGATCAACGGCATCAAGCTGGTGCTGCAGAAGATCGAGCAGTTCGGCGGCATGCCGAGCATCATCATGGGCGATTTCAACGCCGAGGAAAACACCGAAACCTACCGCGCCGCGACCGCCCTCTTCAACGACGCGAAGTACCAGACGACCGACACCGATTCCGGCGCGACCTATCAGAACTACGGACAATCGCTCACGGACGAAAACATCGATTACTTCATGATCTCCAAAACGGGGATCGAGACGCTCTCCTACAAGGTTCTGCGCGACACCTACGACGGCGTCTACCCGAGCGACCACTTCCCGATCAAGCTGGAGATGAAACTGAACTGAGTGCACAGTGCGCAGATAGTCGACAGCAAAGCCGCCCTGCGGGGCGGCTTTTTTAGTGGTCAGTGGCTAGTACCTAGTGGCTAGTGCGCGGAAAAAAACGTACAACGGCACAGCGATTGCCCGCGCCACGGAGGGGCACAATGACTGAAGGGGCAAGGCTTTGCCAAAGAGACCCGTTGACGGAAAGCTGCACGGGCGGCCGCCTCTTCCGTCATTGCGCCGATGGCGCAATGCCACCTTCCCCAACGCGCCTTTGGCGCTGGGGAAGGCAAGATTTGGTGGCCGCCTGCGGCGGCATTTTATTGGGCCGCCCCTGCGGTTCTCCATTCCCTCAATCCCTTAATCCCTTAATCCCTCAACCCCTTCTCCCCTCCCTCGCCATTGTAATAAAACCGTAAGATTCTCTTAATCCTTTTCCGCACACGCTTCTGCTATGATTGGGGCAGAACAAAGAAAAGGATGTGACAGTATGGCGAATACCGAACACGCCGCAAAGGCCAACCGGATCATCGTGCGGCTGTTTTTCATCGTCCTCGCCGGGGTCATGCTGCTGACCGGCTACGACCACTACGCACCGCTTGTGCTCGGCAACAACAAACCCGTCACCGAGGGCGGCTCTGCGGGACTGCTTTATTTCCGCGACCGGCGGATCGACCGGCTGCAGCCGACCGTCACGCTCGACCCGGACGGCGGCTGCGGCGAAGCGCAGGCCCTTGCCGCGGTCGACGCGCTCAAGGACTGGTTCAAGCAGCAAACGATTGAATACGGCCTTTGCGCCGTGCGGTTCGACGAGCGAGCGTCGCGGCGTCTTTTGGCGCAGACGCCGCAGCCGGACGACGGCAGTCTCCTTTTCGCGCTCACGGCGGACTACAACGTCTACGGCGACACGGGCGAAGACAGGACCGGCTACTACCCCGACGCCGTGTTCGTGCTCAACCGGCAGCCGGACGGCAGCTGGGCGCTCCCGCAGACAAAGCAGGAGACGCAGGCGCTCCTGCCGCTTGTCTGCGCGCTGGAACAGCGGCTGTTTGTATGGGATCAGAAAGCGCCGTGAGCCGACGAAAAAAGCGGCCGACGGCCGCCTAAAATGCTATAAAAAAACCGCCCCAAGGGCGGTTCTTTTACTTTGTGATTGCGTAACGCACGTTGGACGCTTCCGAAAGGATCCGTCCGTTTGCGGTGTCGACAAAGGTCTGCACGCTGAAGAAGTAGCGCGTGTCTTCGTCGAGGTCGCGCAGCGTCATGAACGGCCACCAGTTGCTGACAACTGCCACCTGCTTCATTTCGCCGGCGGGGTCGTCCGCCATGTTGACGATATAGCCGTCCACGCCCTTGACGCGATCCCACTTGAGCGAGATCTTGCCGGCGCCCTTGTTGACCGCTTCGAGCAGCTTGGTCTTTTCCGGACGGGTCGTCAAAGACAGATCCTGCGCGGCGGAGAAGACGGTTCCGGTGCCCTTCTTGACAAAGGACGCGATGCGGAACGCGTAGGATTCGTTGCAGGAAAGGCCTTCCACCTTATACGAGGTCGCGTTGGCAGACAGGGTCTTGATCTTCACCCAGGCGCCGTCGATCCATTGCCAGATGCGGTAGCCTTCGGTCACGGCCATCGGGCTCCAGGTCAGCGTCGCGCTGTCGGCCGAGGTCTCGTTCGCGGAGAAGTCGAGCACCTTGCGCTTCGCGTAGCCGGATTCGGTCAGACGGTCGAGCGATACGGTCTTCTTTTCGCCGCACTGGCTGCAGACGTAGACGCGCTTGCCGTCCTTTTTGAAGGTCGGGAGGGATTCCTTTTTGAGGTTGAAGTCATGCGTCAGACAGGCGACGTCGAATTTGATCGTGTTGTCGCAGCCGCCCTGCGCATTGTAGGTGTTGTTGACGCCGTAGACACGGACCGCGTAGCGGCCGGGCGTCAAAACGCTGAGATCGAAGTCGATCCCGTGGGTCTTTGCGGGAACCTCGCAGGTTTGCGCCTTGTCCCAGTTGAAGGAGCCGTTGACCTTTTCGGCCAGCTTGACAAGGTAGTTCGCCACGCTGCCGTCCACAGCGCTCCAGCGCACGGCGGCAACGTCGTCCAGGTCGAGGGTCTTGCCGTCGGCCGCGCTCTTGAGCGTCACGTCGCCGATCGGTTTGTATTGGAACACGGGCCAATACTTGTTCGCCGCCGCAACGCCGCGGGAGTCTGCCTGACGGGCGCGGTTGCGGGGGATCTCAAAATAGTAGCACCAGTAGTGGGCGGCGTTGTAAGCGCCCTCTTTGTTGTCGGGAACCGATTTGAGATATTTGTAAATGTGTTTGAATGAGTCCTTTTGCAATTCGTACTTCAAATATTCCAACTGTCCCTCGATGCTCAGGTAATCGTATCCTCTGTCATTGCAAAAGTTTCTCAGATTCGTGAATCGTCCGCCGTTCCATTGGCACAGACCGCCGGAGGGCAGCCCGTTCGCGTCGCGGATGACCAGACTCGGTTTGAATTCGGATTCATGTTCGATGTTTGCCATAATGCCGCAGCTGGCGGCGGAATTGAACCCAAGCTTCTGGGTCAGGTAAGAGAAGACCTGTACTTTGTTGGATGGGGAGGCGGCGTAGGCCGCGGTGCCCGGGATCAAAACGGCAAGCAGGATCAACATGGAAAAAAACAGGGTTAGTGTCTTCTTCATGCGAATCACCTCACTTCGTTTTATTACAGAGGACGATCGTATCGGCGCAGGAAAACACGGAAAAACACGCGGTATAATTTGCGCCTGACACAACCTGAAACGGGAAGTGAACGTGCTGCATAGTTATCAGCGCCGCTTATTATAGCAGGTATTTCCCGTTTTGTCAAGCTTTTCTTCCCCGCAAAGCCGTTCCGCGCGCCGAATTCGCCCCCGAAACGGGGCTTTTTCGGGTCGGGCGAATGTTTTCACTCCTCAAAACCCGGCCCCGTTTTCGCGGTAAAAAACCGACAGTTTCAGTGTGCGCCGCGGCCCCCGTTTCTAAACGCCGCCCGCCCCGAAAACCGTCCGACGCCGTTCGCCGCGGTTCGGGACGCCCCAAGCCCCCGATTCTCCCGAAATAATCGTAGTTTTTATAAAAAGTGTATCACTTGATACAGTATGGAGCTTTTTTGCGCGGCGGCGTTTCGGCGTCAAAGCGGGAGAAAACAGGGCGAAAACGGGCGATTATCGTATACTATTATATATAGGTGCGCGCCGGAAGGTTCGTTTTGCGGCTTTTGGTTCGCTATACTATTATAATATAGGGCGCCGCCGGAACAGACAAAAAGCTGCCCTTCTCCCCCGCCGCGGAAAACGGCGGAAGCGGTCGAACGATTTTTTATAAAAAGATGCTGAAAAACGGACAACGGTCGGAGATCTCCAAGGGAGATCTCCGACCGACTAGCCACTGGCCACTAGTCACTAGCCACTGAAAAAGCACCCGTCAGGGTGCTTTTTCCTCTTAATACGCTTTGCCCCACATGACCAGGTGCTTTGCCGGCTTGCCGCAGCAGACGCACACGTCGGAGAGCTGTGCCTGCTCGAAGGGGATGCAGCGCGAACCGACGCCGGTCAGCTCTTTGACCTTGTCTTCACACGCTTCGTCGCCGCACCACATGGCGCGGACGAACCCGTCGCCCTTTTCCTCAAGCGCTTTGGTGATCTCGTCGAGCGTTTTGCAGTCGTAGGTTCTGCGTTCGCGGTTGGCGAGCGCGCTTTGATAGAGCGCGTCGCGCACTTCCTGCAGCTTCGCCTTGACACTGTCGGCCACGCCGTCGAGCGGGGTGATCGTCTTTTCGCGGTTGTGGCGGGTCACAAGGACGCAGTTGCCGCTTTCGATATCGCGCGGGCCGAGCTCGATCCGCACCGGCACGCCCTTCATCTCGTATTCGCTGAACTTCCAGCCGGGGCTGTTGTCAGAGTCGTCGAGCTTCACGCGGATGCCCGCGGCGGCGAGGGTGTCTTTCAGTTCGTTCGCCTTTTCCAATACGCCGGGCTTGTGCGCCGCGACGGGGATGATTACCGCCTGAATCGGCGCCACGGCGGGCGGCAGGACCAGACCGTTGTTGTCGCCGTGGGTCATGATGATCGCGCCGATGAGGCGGGTCGTAACGCCCCACGAGGTCTGGTGGGGATATTCGAGCTTGTTTTCCTTGCTCTGATACTGGATGCCGAAGGCCTTGGCAAAGCCGTCGCCGAAGTAGTGCGACGTGCCGGCCTGCAGCGCCTTGCCGTCGTGCATCAGCGCTTCGATCGCGTAGGTCGAGACCGCACCGGCGAACTTGTCGCTTTCGGTCTTCTTGCCCTTCACCACGGGCATGGCGAGATACTGCTCGCAGAAATCGGCATAGACGTTGAGCATCCGCTCGGTCTCTTCAATCGCCTCTTCGGCAGTCGCGTGGATCGTGTGACCCTCCTGCCAGAGGAATTCGCGCGAGCGCAGGAACGGGCGCGTCGTCTTCTCCCAGCGCACGACCGACACCCACTGGTTATACAGCTTCGGCAGATCGCGGTGCGACTGGATGATGTTGGCGTAATGCTCGCAGAACAGCGTTTCGCTCGTCGGGCGCACACACAGGCGTTCTTCAAGCTTTTCGTTGCCGCCGTGGGTCACCCAGGCGACCTCCGGCGCGAAGCCTTCGACATGATCCTTTTCCTTTTGCAGAAGGCTTTCGGGGATGAACATCGGCATGCAGACGTTCTCATGGCCGGTCGCCTTGAACATCCCGTCGAGAATGCGCTGCATGTGCTCCCAGATGGCGTAGCCGTAGGGGCGGATGACCATGCAGCCCTTGACGGACGTGTATTCGATCAGCTCCGCTTTTTTGACAATATCGGTATACCACTTCGCGAAATCTTCCTCCATCGAAGTGATGTCTTCTACTAATTTTTTTTGGTCAGCCATTGATGAAACCTCCGGTTTATAGGGAATGAGGGGTTAAGGGATTGAGGGATTGAGTCGGGGCATGATCTCGGAACAATGAAACTTAGTCCCTTAGTCCTTAGTCCTTAGTCCTTAGTCCTTTGTCCCTTTTCCCTCTTCTTTACGCTTTCTTTACGCTGATTTCCACATCGCCGTCGTCGATCTGGACAGTCTTGCTGTAGTCCGCGTCGATTGCTTCGCCGAACACGACGTCCAGCGCGAGCAGCTCGGCGGCCATGTGCGCCTTGCTTTCGCGCAGCGCGGCAAGCAGCGCGTTGTTCGCTGTATTGAGCGCGACGATCACACGCTGTTCGACTTCGTAGCCCGCCTCCTTGCGGATCAGCTGGCACTGGCGGACCGTGTCGCGGACAAGGCCTTCCTTGATCAGCGCGTCGGTCAGCACCACGTCGAGCGCCACGACCGTCTTGTTCGCGCATTCCGCGGAGACGATGCCGGCCTTTGTCTTCGTGTTCACGGTGAAAATCGCCGGATCGTACGCTTCGTCGAAGCCCTTGACGAGGACGGTCTCCCCTGCCTTCGCGGCAGCGACATAGGCGGCCATCTCGTCGGCCGAGGCGGCTTCGAGCGCCCCCTTCATCTTGTTGACGTTCTGCTTGAGCACAGCGCCGGCCGCGCGGAAGTTGAGCGCGAGGTAGCTGTCCTCGAGGACGGCGGGGTCGCTGACATGAACCAGCTCTTTGATGTTGAGCTCGTCGAGGATATTCTTTTCAAAGACGGCGATCTTCGCCATCTCTTCGTCGTCGCAGGAAAGGAAGAGCTTCGAGAGCGGCTGGCGGACCTTGATCTGATGCTCGTTGCGGAGCTTCAGCGCCACGGCGATGATCTCGCGCGCGTCAGCGGTCTGCTGCAACACGCCGTCGTCTTCGAAGCCTTCGAGCGGCTTCGGCCAGTCGGCCAGATGGACCGACAGAGCAGACCCGGGCAGCACGCGGCGGGTCAGCTTCTGCCAGATCTCCTCGGTCATGAACGGGATGA
>CAMZEG010000084.1 GCA_947305635.1 uncultured Clostridia bacterium | reverse complement strand
CGGTCCCACGCCTGCTTTTTGTCGCGGTCGGTGTGCAGCATGATCGCTTCGGTCAGCTGGTGCCCGATCGTGTAGGTCGGATTCAGCGACGTCATGGGATCCTGGAAGATGATCGAAATCTTGTTGCCGCGCACGGTGCGCATGACTTTTTCGCCCGCGCCGACGAGCTCCTGCCCGTCGAGCTTGATCGAGCCGTCGACGATTTTGCCCGTCTCGGCAAGGATCTGCATGATCGAATAGGCCGTGACGGATTTGCCGGAACCGGATTCGCCGACGATGCCGAGCACCTTGCCGCGGTCGAGATTGAACGAAACGCCATTCACGGCGCGGACTTCGCCCGCGTCGGTGAAGAACGAGGTATGGAGGTTTTTGACTTCAAGTAAGCTCATATGCACACCTCCGTTACGCGTTCAGCTTCGGGTCGAACGCGTCGCGCAGACCGTCGCCGAAGAGGTTCAGCGACAGCACGATCAGCGAGATCACGATGGCCGGAATGACAAGACGATAGGCGTACGAGCTGATACCGTTGAGCGCGTCAGCGGCCAGCGAGCCGAGCGACGGCATCGGCGCGTTGACGCCGAGGCCGAGGAACGACAGGTAGCTTTCGGTGAAGATCGCGTTCGGAATCTGCAGCGCCGTGGAGATGATCACGACGGAGATGCAGTTCGGGATCAGGTGCTTGCGGATGATCCAATTGCTCTTTGCGCCGGTCGCCTGCGCCGCGAGGACGTACTCCTGTTCACGCAGCGAGAGAATCTGTCCGCGGATCAGACGCGACATCGAGACCCAGTACAAAAGGCCGAAGACGATGAAGAGGCTGATGATATTCGAGCCGATCTTTTCGAGCGGCGTCCCCGCCAGCGCGCTGTCGAGCGTCAGACGCAGGACGGACGCGAGCAGGATCACCATCAGCATATCGGGCAGCGAGTAGATGATATCAACGATACGCATGATGAACAGGTCCACCTTGCCGCCGATATAGCCCGCAATTGAGCCGACGAGGATACCGATGATCAGAACGATGATACTCGCGAAGAAGCCGACGGCAAGCGAGATGCGCGTGCCGTAGATCACGCGGATGAAGTAGTCGCGGCCGGAGGAGTCCGTCCCGAACAGATGCGGGAACACCTTTTCGCCGGCGTCGATCTTCGCCTGCTCCGTCGCGCCGTAGTGCAGCGGAGAGAGGTTGTTGTAAGACGCGTCCACAGGTTTGCCCGGGGTGACGCCGAGCATCTGCTCATAGCCGTAAGGCCAGAAAATCGGGATCAGGATCGCGGACAGCGTGATCAGGACGATCACGATAAAGCTGACGAGCGCGACACGGTTTTTGACAAGGCGCTTGACACCGTCCCGAAAGAAGGTCGTGGACGGGCGCATCTGCACCATATAGGCTTTTTCTTCTTCGGTGGCAGGGATGAAATCGTCGAGATTCACCTGCATGGAAAACAGTTTATGCTTCATGACCCATCCCCTCCTTAATCCAGTTTGATCCGCGGATCAACGACCTTGTAGAGAATGTCGCTGACCATGTTCATGACGACGATCAGGATCGCGAGGATGATCGTCGTGCCCATGATCATGGGATAGTCGCGGTTGATGATGCTCGACACGAAGAAGCGGCCGATGCCCGGCACGGCGAAGATCTGTTCCACAACGATCGAACCGGTGACGATGTAGGCGATCATCGGGCCGAAATAGGTGATGACGGGGATCAGCGAGTTCTTCATCGCGTGACCGAAGATGATCTTCCATTTGGAAACGCCCTTGGCCTTGGCGGTGCGGATATAGTCCTGGCCGAGCACGTCCAGCATGGACGACCGGGTCAGACGGGTGATGTAGGCCATCGGATACAGCGAAAGCGTGATGATGGGCAGCACAAGCCCGCCGGCCGTGGCGCCGTTGCCGGGCAACCATTTCAGCCGGATCACGAACGCAATGAGCAACAGGACGCCCATGATAAACGATGGCATGGAAACAAAGGCAGTGGTGATCACCATGATAACCTTGTCGATGATCCGGTTGCGCCGCAGCGCCGCAACGGCGCCGAGCACCACGCCGGTGATCAGCGCAATAAACGCGGCGATCAGGCCCAGCTTCACGCTGGTTTGCATGCCATCGGCGATGACGTCGATGACCATACGGCCGCGCTGCTTGATCGACGGGCCGAAGTCGAACCGCGTCACGATATCCTTCAGATAGGTGAAATACTGCGTCATCAACGGCTTATCCATGCCGTACTTGGCTTCGAGCGCCTTGATCGTCGCTTCGCTCATCGCCTTTTCGCCGAGGAACGGGCCGCCCGGAACGGCGTGCATCACGAAGAACGTGATCGTGATAACGACCCAGACCGTCAGAAGCGCGAGCAGAATCCGCTTGACGATGTACATGATGTTTTTGGAATTCATCGGTTTTTCGATCCACCTTAGTGTGCGCCGCAAAGCCGCAAACTGCGGCCGAAAAAGCGCATATTTTTTATTATTATACAGCTTTTCTATAAGGAATGCAAGGCTTTTTTGGATTTCATTGGCAGAATCAACAAAAAAGGCGCACATGGCAATCGAAAGGCCCTGCCTGAAACGAAAAATCGCGGCTGTGCGGGAAGGCCCCGACAGCCGCGGATGTTGAATTGTTCCGGAATCAAAGCAGCAGACCGGCGATCAGGTCGCGCAGCGCGTCGTCGCTGAACGGCTTCGGATAACCGGTGACCTTCGCTTCGTCCTGCGCCTTGCGGACGATCTCGTCGAGATCGGCGGGATCGACCTTGATCGCGCGCGGATCGATGCCCGCGTCGGCGATCAGCTTGTCCACCCCGTCAAGGAACGCGTCGGCGCTGTCGCCGAGATTGCACGCGGCGGCAAGCTTTGCGAGCGCGGCGTCCGCA
Organism: uncultured Clostridia bacterium; assembly: GCA_947305635.1. Classification (GTDB taxonomy): domain Bacteria; phylum Bacillota; class Clostridia; order Oscillospirales; family Acutalibacteraceae; genus UBA6857. The sequence goes on along the minus strand of CAMZEG010000084.1, from coordinate 6,314 downwards.
TAGGGACGCGAGGCGCGCAGCACGCCGGTGAACACGTCGGCGATTGCCAGACCGTGCGGAACGTGGTAGAACTCGCCCAGACGGTGCGCCACGGCGTGGATATAGCCGGTGCTGGCGCGGCGGAACGCGACGCCCGCCTTATGCGACGCGAAGAGCAGCGCTTCTCTTGCCGCAAGATCCTTTCCGTCGGCGAGCGCCTGCGGCAGCGCCCGGAAGATCGCCGCGGCGGCTTTCGGCGCTTCGGCAAGGTCTTCGGCGAACGCGTCGGCGTACAGGCTGACGGACGCCTCGGTGATATGGCTGAGCGCGTCGATCGCGGTAAAGGCCGTCGTCCCCTTCGGCACGGAGCAGGTCAGCACCGGGTCGAGCAAAATCGCGTCCGGCAAAAACTTCGTGCTGGCAAAGGGCTTCTTCTTTCCCTCTTCGTCCGTGATCACGGCGAAGAGCGTCGCTTCGGAGCCGGTACCGGCCGTCGTCGGAACAGCGATAAACGGCACACAGCGGTTCGCCTTGGAGTCGATCTTGCAGATATCGTCCACCACCGCGCCGGGGTTACCCGCGCGCAGAGCGGTGATTTTCGCGATATCGAGCACGGAGCCGCCGCCGATGGCGATCACGCCGTCGCAGTCTTCGTTGCTGTAGCACGCGAGCGCGGCGTCCGCGTCCGGGAGCGTCGGTTCGCCCGGGATGTCCGTGAACGGGACAAAGCTTGCCAGTTTTTCGAGCGCGGCTTTGACCGAAGGCATCTGCAGCGCGACGTCAAACGTGATGACGAGCGGACGGGTGATCTTGTACTTCGCCGCGATCTCAGGCAGCATTTCGATACAGCCGGACTGCGCGATCGTTTCGCTCAAAGGCATCTGCGCGTCGCGCAGCACACCGAGGAACAGCTTCTGGATATAGGTCATCGTGCCGCCGGTCGTGCGCATCGGCTGCGGCAGATAGGCGTCGTAGCCGAGACAGTGGTTGCCGAGTTTGAGGTACCGCGCGTCGGGCTTCGTCCATTGGAAGCCGCATTGCTGCAGCGCGCTTCTCGTGAAGTCGGTCATCACGTCGACGTTTTCGCTGCGGCCGGAGATGAGCGAATAGAACTCGAACACATGCACGTCGCGGTCGCCGGTATTGGCCATCACGGTTTCGATCGTTTCGGCGGTGGACGCCTCCTTGCACGGCACGTCGAGCAGCCGGAACATCTCGCGCGTCGGGAGATAATTGGGGTTGATGATATGATAGATCTCGTTGACCGCGGGCTGCAGCGAGAGTGCGGCAAGCGCTTCGCCCGCTTCGTCGATCGCGGTCAGATCCATCGGGTACTTGTCCATATTGTCGTTGACAAGGCCGAGCTTGAGGATCGCGCGGACACGGTGCAAAAAGCCGTTGTCCGCCGCGTTCGGCTGGAAGACGCCGTCGCTCTGCCGCCACGTCAGGTTGCCCATGCGGTAGATGTTTGCCCGCAGGCCGCCCTTGCGCGCAAGCAGCACCGCGCGTTCGGCTTCGAACTTGCTGTGGATATAGACGTTGTCGGTATAGTGCTGACCGATATAGAGCATCGTTTCGTCGAAGGAGACGTCCTTGTGGTCCTCGATCACAGTGCCCGCGCCGTGCAGGCTCGTGGTGGAGGTATGCTGCAAAACGGCGTTCGCTTTCAGACAGAAGTCGATCACATGCTTCGTGCCGTCGACGTTCGTCCGCGCGAGATCGGCGTAGTCGCCCGCGTGGTGCACGTTCGCCGCCGTATGGATCACGGTGTCGATCTGCGACGCCAGCTGGTCATACAGCTCGACGGTCAGGCCGAGGTTCGGCTGCTCCACGTCGCCGGTCACGACATGCACGCCGGAGAAATCTTCGTCACCGAAATAGTAGCGCATCCGGCGCAGGAATCGTTCCTCGCTGCGGACCAGCACGGTCACTGTGACGTCGCGCCGCAGCAAAGCGTGCAGCACATGGGCGCCCAAAAAGCCCGTCGCGCCGGTCAGAAGGATCTGCAAGGGCTTTTCGCCGCGGACGCCGCCGCGCGTCTCTTTGATGAGGTCGTTCAGCGTGTCGTCGTCGGCGTTGTTCGTCTCCTCCTGCATCGCGTCGATCGCGTCGGCGAGCAGGCCGAAGAAGGGTTTGTCGTAAACAAGCTGCGCTTCGATATTCAGCGCGAGCGCGAATTCCACGGCGGACAGGCTGCTTCCGCCGAGGGCGAAGAAGTTGTCGTCGATGCCGATCTCGTCGACCATCAGCAGATCCTTGGCCGCGGCGATGACCTTTTTCTGGGTCGGCGTTTCGGGCGGAACGATCTTGCGCGACTGCTTCGTGTGCTCAAAATTGCGGATGATTTTCAGCGACGCGTTGCGCTTGAACGGCACGGGACGGATCACATGGCGCGAAATGCGCTGGAACGACGCGAGGCCGCTGTTGACGCGCTGGAGCACTTCGATCATATAGGCGTCGACGTCGGTGATGTTGTTGGCTTTGAGATAGTCCTGATCGAGGAAGACCTCCGCCACAATGGCGTTCCCCTCCCCGTAGCAGACGACTTCCTTGACGGCGTGCTCGTTGGCGAAGCGATCCTCCAGCTGCTCGGCGGAGACGTTTTCGCCGTTGTCGAGCAGAATCAGGTTCTTGCTGCGGCCGGTGAGATACAAAAAGCCGTCGTTGTCGAAATGGCCGAGGTCGCCGGTCTTGAAATAGCCGTCGTCAGTGAAGGCTTCGGCGGTCGCCTCGGGATTTTTATAGTAGCAGTTGAACACGGTGGGGCCCTTCACGAGCAGTTCGCCGTTGCGGATGATCGCGTCCATGCAGGGAATCGGCTTGCCGACGGAGCCCGCGCGCTTGCAGAACGAGGCGTTGTTCGCGATGATCGGGGCGCACTCGGTCATGCCGTAGCCGTTGAGCACGGGGACGCCCGTCCGGTCGAAGCGGATCGCAAGCTCCGGTTCCAGCGGCGCGCCGCCGGAGATGATGTCGATGATATTGCCGCCGAAGAAGGCTTTGACGGCCTGCTCCTCGGTGAGGTCGGGCCGCGCCTTCGCGAACTGCAGCGCGCCGAACATCAGCTTTTTGGCCAGCTGCGGGACGACGGCCATGGACTCCGGCTTGAACAGACGGATGTTTTCCATGATGTTGGGCAATGAGTCGTTGATATAGATCTCCTTGCCCTTGGCAATGCACTTGGTAATGATCGCGGTGACGCAGAACGAATGGCTCAGCTGCAGAACGCCAAGCAGCGTGTGCTTCGGACAGGCCACATGAACGCAGACGGCGGAAAGGACAAAGTTGCGGTGGGTCAGCATGACGCCCTTCGGAAAGCCCGTGGTGCCGGAGGTAAAGAGGATCGCGGCGTAGTCGTCGCCGTCGGGTTCGACGTCATATGCGCCCGCATACTCACGCAGGATATCAGCCAGCCGCAGCGTACCGTCGGCGCTCGCGTCGTCGAGGAAGATGATAACCTGCACCTGCGGCGCCTTTTCGCGCAGAAGCGGGACCAGCGCGGCGTGGGCGCGGTCGAGGAACACGAGCTTGCAGTCGGCAAAGTCGACCAGCTTACAAAGCTGCTCCGGCGTTTCATTCGCGGCGAGCGGCACGGCGACACTGCCGCAGTTCGCGGTGCCGAAATAGGCGGTCAGCCAGCCGTAGGAGTTCGCGGCGATGATCGCGGCGTGCGCACCTTTCAGATTATTCTGTATATAATAGCGGCTGAGCGCTTCGGTGTCCGCTTTGAACTGCGCATAGGTGCGGCTGACGATGCCGTCCGGCGTTTTCCACGTCACAAACGGATCCGCGCCGTAGTTTTCCGCGGCGTAGTCCACCATGTGCTTGAGATTGCGCAGCTCAGTCAAATCTTCCAAAATCACGGGACGTCCTTCTTTCCTTAAAAATCAGCTATGGTACATTATACCATAGCTGACCTGATGTTGCAATGCTTTTTTTATGAAACTTCGTTACACTTCCGGCTCGAACTGCGAAAGCGCCATGAAGTCGACCTTCTGCAGACGGGTGCGCGGAATCTCGTCGATGAACTGAATGTCCTTCGGTACGTTAAACTTCGAAAGGTTCTCGGCAATCAGCTCTGTGATTTCCTTACGGTAGGCGTCTTCGTCGCCGTCTTCGTTTTTGACCACAAACAGGCGGACGATCGGCTTGTCGCCCTGATAGCCCTGCACGGCGCAGCATTCGCGCACGAACGGCAGCGGCTCCACAATCTGTTCGATATCCACCGGGTAGACGTTGTAGCCGGAGATGATGATCACGCGCTTTTTGCGGCCGACGAAGGTCACATAGCCTTCCTCGTCCATTTTGCCGAGGTCACCGGTCAGGATCCATTTCGTGCCGTAGGCGTCGCGGTAGATCCCGGCGTCGGCCGGGCCGTTCTTAGTCAGATAGCCGTCCATCATGGATGCGCCGGTAATGACGATCTGGCCGACTTCGCCGCACGGCAGCGGCATATTGTTGTCATCCCAGATCTCGAAGCGCAGACCCTGGATCGGCTGGCCGATCGTGCCGGGCTTGTTGGCCCAGAGACGGTTTGCGGAACAGACCGCGCCGCACTCGGTCAGGCCGTAGCCGGCGCAGAACTCCGCCTTGGAGCCGTTCTTGCGCATGACGGCATAGATCTTTTCCAGCAGCTGCGGACTGACGAAATCGCCGCCGGAGTACATGACGCTGATGCTCTGGAGTTCCGGCATGTCAAAGTCCGGATGCTCCACGAGCTTTTTATACATATTCGGCACGCCGTTGAATTCCGTGATATGGTACTGTTTGATCAGCGAGATAAACTGATCGGGATCGAACTTCGGCAGGAAAATCGAGCGCGCGCCCTTGTTCATCGCGTTGAGACCGCCGGCGCAAAGGCCGAAAGCATGGAAGAACGGCATGGCGCAAAGCTCGGTGTCATAGCCGACCTGCTTTACAGGAATATTGACCGCGCCGAGACCGTAGATCACGGAGTTGAGCGCGTAGTTCGACAGCTTGATCGTGCGGCTTTTGCCGGTCGTGCCGCCGCCGTTCATATAGACGGCGATATAGTGTCTGCCCTCCGGAATGGAGTTGACGTGCTGACCCGCATAGCGCTTGAGGATCTGGGGATATTCATAGACGCTCACGGTGTCGGTCGCCAGGGCGCGCAGCGCGGCTTCGTCGATCGGGCAGGCCGTTTTATCGGGAATGGCATATTCCTTCGGCGAGCAGAGCACGACGGGCAGCGCGACCTTTTTCAGGACCGACGCATACTTCGGCGCGAACATATCGAGCATCATGATGCCCTTGGAGTCCGTAAACGCCAACAGCTCTTCCACGTTTTCGGGCGGCAGCAGCGGATGCACGAAGTTGACGATGATGCCCATCTTGTTGAGCGCCATAAACGTGATGATGCTTTCCGCGTTGGTCGGCATGAAGATCGTGAACACATCCTGCTCTTTCAGACCGAGTTCCCGGTGGAAAAACGCAGCCAGCGCTTCCACATCGCTGATCAGCTCACTGCGGTTGTGGTCTTTCCCCGCGTGGTTGAAAATGGGGTAATCGCCGAACTGGGCGGTGTTGCGGATGAAATACTTCCAGCAGGAAATGTCGGTCGGCGGATATTCTTTGGATTGCTGAATGACGGGTATCACGGACATAAGTTGCTCCTTCTCTGCGTCGCGCAGTTCTATTTTTTGCTATTATAACAAGTTGAATATGGGATTACAAGCACAAAATCAAACAATGTGTCACAATTTATAAAATTGGTACAGATACGGAAAAACTGTATGGATTGCGCAAAAAAGCGCCCCGGCGGATGTACCGGGGCGGTTGATTCGGTTGTTACGCTTCCGGCAGGAACTGCGAAAGCTTCATGAAGTCCACCTTCTGCAGATTGGTGCGCGGGATCTCGTCGATATACTGAATATCTTTTGGTACGCTGTACTTCGACAGGTTGTCGGAGATCAGCTTCGTAATCTCGGCTTTATAGGCGTCCTCGTCGCCGACTTCGGCCTTGACCACGAACAGACGCACGATCGGCTTGTCGCCCTGATAACCCTGCACGGCGCAGCATTCGCGCACGTAAGGCAGCGTTTCCACCAACTGTTCGATATCCACGGGATAGACGTTGTAACCGGAGATGATGATCACGCGCTTCATGCGGCCGACAAAGGTGACGTACCCTTCTTCGTCCATCTTGCCGAGGTCACCGGTCAGCACCCAGCGGGTACCGAACGCGTCGCGGTAGATGCCGGCGTCGGCGGGCCCGTTCTTCGTGAGGTAGCCTTCCATGATGGAAGCGCCGGTGATGTCAATCTGACCCACTTCGCCGCACGGCACGGGCTGGTTGTTGTCGTCCCAGATCTCAA
>CAMZEG010000083.1 GCA_947305635.1 uncultured Clostridia bacterium | reverse complement strand
GTGGAACGGCTCCCGTTCATGTATAACTTCTTCGTGATCGTCGGCCCGAAGGACGACCCGGCCGGCATCGCCGACAGTGAAGACGCGGCGTCCGCCTTCGCGAAGATCCGCGAGAGCGAAAGCAAGTTCATCTCCCGCGGCGACGAAAGCGGCACCCACAAGGCCGAACTGAAGATCTGGGGAGACAACGCCCCTGACGCGGCGGCCGACAGCTGGTATATCAGCGCGGGCCAGGGCATGGGCGCGTGCCTGACCATGGCGAGCGAAGAACAGGCCTACTGTCTGACCGACAAGGCGACCTTCCTTTCGATGGAAGCGGGGCTGAACCTCGGTCTGCTGCTTGAAAAGGGCGACGATATGAAGAACACCTATTCGCTGATCGCCGTCAACCCCGACAAGATCGACGGCATCAACGTGGCCGGCGCACAGGCGTTCATCGACTGGATGCTCTCCGACGAAGCGAGCGAACTGATCGCGAAATACGGCCAGGAGCAGTACGGCGTTTCGCTGTTCTATCTGCTGGAAGACTAACATCAAATGGACAGCTTTAAGCAGGCATTCGATCTGCTTTTCTCGCTGGATCAAGAGCTGCTGCAGATTCTGGGCGTGACGCTGCGGATGTCCTTTTTCAGCACGACAATCTCGTGTCTTCTGGGACTTCCGCTCGGCGCCCTGCTCGGCACGCGGCATTTTCGCGGAAAAGCGTTTTTGAAAAAAACGATCCATACGCTGATGGGCTTGCCGCCTGTGGTGGCAGGACTGTTCGTGTATGCGCTGTTTACCCATTACGGCCCGTTCGGCAGACTGAACATGCTGTTCACGGTGCGCGTGATGGTCGTGGCGCAGTGCCTGCTGATTCTGCCCGTCGTCACGGGACTGACTGCGTCGTTTTTGGAAAAAGGCGCGGTCCCGATGATTGAAACCGCCAAAGGAATGGGACTTTCCAGACGGAAGGTTCTGTTCCTTTGTTTGTCAGAGAACCGCGCGTCGCTCTTGTCGGTCGTGCTCAACGCCTTCGGCCGCTCGATCGCGGAGGTCGGCGCGGTGTCCATCGTCGGCGGCAACATCCAATGGAAGACCCGCGTGATGACGACGGCGATCATGCTCGAGACCAACAAAGGCCGGTTCAGCTTTGCGCTCGCGCTCGGCATCATCCTGCTGCTGGTGGCGTTCGTCGTCAACGTCGCCGCGTCCTGGATCGTCAAGGAGGAGGCGCGCGATGTTTGAAGTCAGGAATCTGAAAAAAGTCTACCGCGAGCGCGTCGTGCTCGAAATTGAACACCTCTCTCTTCCTCAGGGTGAAACGCTGGCGCTCGCCGGCGCGAACGGCAGCGGCAAAACGACGCTGCTGCGCATCCTCGCGGGCAATCTGAAGCCGACCGAGGGCGAAACGCGGACCGCGCCGCCGGTGCTCTGTCTCCCGCAGCGGTGCTACGCCTTCCGCGGGACGGTGCTCGACAACGTGCTGCTCGGCGCACGGGACAAAAAGGACGAAGCGCTCGCGCTTCTGGAAGAGACCGAGCTGCTGGCGCTCAAGGATAAAAAGGCGGCGTCCCTTTCCGGCGGCGAACTGCAAAAGCTGGCGGCCTGCCGGCTGCTGGTGAGCCCGTGCAAGCTCCTGCTTTTGGACGAGCCGACGAGCGCGTGCGACGCCGCGGGAACAAAGCTGGTGCTCTCTCTCCTCTCCCGCTACCGCGAGAAGACAGGCTGCACCGTCGTGCTCAGTACCCACACGCCCGCCGTCGCGACGCAGGCGGCAAACCGGCTCGTGATTCTCAACAACGGCAAAATCGAAGCCGACGGCGACCCGCAGACGGTTTTGCGCGCGCCGGAATCGGACTGGGCAAAAGAATTCATTGCGGGATGGAGGATCTGAATGCTGCATGTGATCACCAAAGCGCAGGCGGCTGCCTGTGTGCGCGAACAACTGAAACAAATGGCGCCGCGCACAGAGACGGTCGCCCTGCGGCAGGCGCTGCGCCGCGTGCTGGCGCAGGATATCGTCGCGGCAGAGGACATTCCGCCGTTTGACCGCACGACCGTGGACGGCTACGCCGTTGTCGCAGCCGACACCTTCGGCGCGGGGGCGTCTCTCCCGGCGGAGCTGGAAATCGTCGGCGAAATCGCGATGGGCGAAGCGCCCGCGTTTTCGCTCAAGCGCGGCCAGTGCGCGAAGATCGCAACCGGCGGGATGCTGCCACCCGGCGCGGACGCCGCCGTCATGGTGGAGCACACGGACGATTTGGGCGGCGTCTGCCTTTGCTACGCGGGGGTCTCCCCCGGCGCGAACGTCACAAAACGCGGCGACGACGTCACCGCGGGCACGGTCGCGCTCCAAAAAGGGACCGTCCTCGGCGCAAGGGAACTCGGCGTGCTCGCCATGCTCGGCGTCTACGACGTGCCCGTTTTCCAAAAACCCGCCGTCGCGGTGATCTCCACCGGCGACGAGCTCGTCACCGGCACCCCGAAAGACGGCCAGATGCGCGACGTCAACAGCTTTCTGCTCTCCGCCGCGCTCGAGGACGCAGGCTGCAGCGTACGCATGTACGGCGCGGTCAAAGACCAAAAGCAGGCCATCACGGCGGCGCTGGAAGACTGCCTGCAGACGGCTGACATGGTGCTGCTTTCGGGCGGCTCGTCGGCCGGGACGCGCGACATGACCGTGGAGATCCTCGGCGAAAAGGGCGAAGTCTTCTTCCACGGGATCGCCATGAAGCCCGGCAAGCCGACCATCTTCGGCACGGCGCAGGGCAAACCCGTCTTCGGCCTCCCCGGCCACCCGCTCGCGGCCTATTTCGTCTGCCGCCTGATCGTCTTTGAAGCGCTGCGGGCGCTTTTGTGCCTCCCGCCGGAAGAGCCGGTCGGCACGGCGCCGCTCGCGGTCAACCTCCCCTCGAACCACGGCAGAGAGGAATATCTCTGCGTCCAAAAACAGCCGGACGGCTCGCTTCGTCCGCTGCATACCAAATCGGGCGTCATCTCCGTGCTGACGCAGGCCGACGGCTTCGTTTGCGTACCGCGCGACGCCGAGGGCTTCGCGGCCGGGACGAATGTCGCCTATTACAAGGTGTAACAAAATGGAACATCGCTATCTCGAAAACCTCCCGCTTTCCAAAGCGAAAGCATTACTGGAAGACCACCTGCGCTCCGTCGGCTTCGCGCCGAAAACGGAGCTTCTCCCCGTGCAGGACGCCTGCGGCCATGCGCTGAAAAACGCGGTCTACGCCCACATCTGCGCCCCGCATTACAACGCGAGCGCGATGGACGGCGTCGCCGTCAAAGCGAGCGTCACCTTCGGCGCAAGCGAGCGCACGCCCGTCACGCTGCGTCCCGCGGACTACACCGTCGTCGACACGGGCGACCCGCTGCCGGACAGCGCGGACGCGGTGATCATGGTCGAAGACCTGATCGACAAAGCGGGCGGCTGCTATGAGATCATCGCCGCCGTCCACCCGTGGCAGAACGTCCGCCAGGTCGGCGAGGACCTTTGCATGGGCGACATGATCGCGCCCTCGCATACGGTGCTGACGCCCGCGCTCTGCGGCGCGCTGCTCGCCGGCGGGGTGACGGGAGTCGAAGTGATCCGCGCGCCGAAGGTCGGCGTGATCCCGACGGGCGACGAGATCGTCGCGCCGACGAGCGACCCAAAACCGGGCGACATCATCGAATTCAACTCCGCGGTGTTCCGTGGAATGCTCGAAGGCTGGGGCGCGAACGTCACGGTCTATCCGATCACGCCCGACAAAAAGGAGCTGATCCGCGCGGCGGTCGAAACCGCGCTGCGTGACTGCGACATCGTCCTTGTCTCCGCGGGCTCCTCCGCCGGGCGCGACGACTACACGTCGCAGATTATCGCGTCGCTCGGAACGGTGCTCGTCCACGGCATCGCGATCAAGCCCGGCAAGCCCGCCGTGTTGGGCGAAGCTTGCGGCAAGCCGGTCGTCGGCCTGCCCGGCTACCCGGTCTCGGCGATCGTCGTGATGGATGAGATCGTCCGCGACCTCGTGTTTGCGGCCGCCGGAAAGACGGCGCCGCCGCGGCAGACCGTGTCCGCCGTGCTTTCTAAAAAGCTCGTCTCCTCGCTGAAATACCGCGAATATGTCCGCGTGACGCTCGGGCGAATCGGCGGCGTTTGGTCCGCTTCTCCCCTGCCGCGCGGCGCGGGCGTGATCAGCAGCTTTACCAAGGCGGACGGCCTTCTGGTCGTCGACCAGGACTGCGAAGGAATCGAAGCCGGCGAAACGGTCGAGGTGCGGCTGCTGCGCGAAGAGGCGGAACTCGTGCACACGCTGATCGTCACGGGCAGCCATGACCCGCTGATCGACGAAGTTGCCGACCTGCTGCAAAAAAGCGGCGCGCCGTTTCGCGTCTGCTCGTCCCATGTCGGCTCCATGGGCGCGATCCGCGCCGTGGAAAGCGGCCTTGCCCACCTCGGCGGCGTCCATCTGCTCGACACCGAAACGGGCGAATACAACAAAAGCTACGTTGAAAAATACTTCCCGCAGGGCGGCGTGGTGCTGAAAAAAGGCGTCGGCCGCGTGCAGGGCCTGATGGTCAAAAAGGGCAACCCCCTCGGCATCCGGTCGTTCGCGGACGTCGCGCGGGTGCGCTATGTCAACCGCCAGCGCGGCGCGGGCACACGGATCCTTTGCGACTATCTGCTCGCCAAAAACGGGATCGACCCCGCCGCCGTCGACGGCTACCATAACGAGGAATTCACCCATACGGCGGTCGCGGCGCTGATCGCCGCCGGCAACGCCGACACCGGCCTGGGCATCTTTTCCGCCGCGCAGATCTACGGCCTCGATTTCATCCCCGTCTGCACCGAAACCTACGAATTCCTCGTCGACGAACGCTACAAGGACGACCCGATGGTGCTGTCGTTCTTCGAAACGCTGCGCTCGGACGACTGCAAAAAGCGGCTGGCGCGGATGGGCGGCTATGTATTGGAGGACTGAGCCATGCTGACACATCTCAACGAAAACGGCGAAGCGAACATGGTCGACGTCGGCGCAAAGGCCGTCACGACCCGCACGGCGTGTGCCTACGCGCGCCTGAAAATGCAGCCCGAAACGCTGCAGGCGCTGCTGCATTCGCAGCTGAAAAAGGGCGACGGGCTCGCCGCCGCGCGGATCGCGGGCATCCTCGGCGGCAAACGCACGTCGGATCTCATTCCGCTGTGCCACCCGATCCCGATCGACAAGCTCGACATTCGCTTCGAGCAGGAAGCCGACGACGCGCTGGGCATCTACGCCGACGCGAAATGCACCTATAAAACGGGGATCGAGATGGAGGCGCTGACCGCCGCGAGCGTGGCCGCGCTGACCGTCTACGACATGTGCAAGGCGATTGACCGCGGCATGGTGATCGAAGCAATCAAGCTGCTGGAAAAGACCGGCGGAAAGAGCGATTATCGGTATGAAGGATAAGTTCGGGCGCGAGATCGACTACCTGCGGGTCTCGATCACCACGCGCTGCAATCTCAACTGCATCTACTGCGGCAAGGCGGACTGCGAAAAGAAGGAGCGGGAACTGCCCGCCGAAACGATCTGCGAAATCGTCCGCGACTTTGCCGCCTGCGGGATCAAGAAGGTCCGCGTGACGGGCGGCGAGCCGCTCGTGCGGCCGGACGTCTGCGACATTGTCCGCGGCATCCGCGCGATCCCGGAAATCGAGACGATCGGTCTCACGACGAACGGCGTGCTGCTCGAACAGTACGCGAAACCCCTTTTTGACGCGGGGCTGGATGCCGTCAACGTCAGCCTCGACAGCACGGACGGGAGCACCTACCGCCACCTCACCGGCGCGGACGTGCTCGACAAGGTGCTGCGCGGAATCAAAGCGGCGCAGAACGCGGGCCTCACGCGCCTGAAGCTCAACGCCGTTTTGATGAAAGGCGTCAACGACGACGGCGCAAAAGATCTGATCGCGCTCGCAAAAGACAGTCCGATCGACGTGCGTTTTATCGAACTGATGCCGTTTTCCGGCGTCGGCGAGGACAACGAAAAGCGCGTCACGGGCGACGAGATTTTGCGCCGCTTTCCGTTTCTGCGGCCGCTGGACACGCAGGAGGCCGCCACGGCGCGCTACTACACGGCGGACGGCTTTCAGGGGCGGATCGGCCTCATCAGCCCGGTCAGCCATCAGTTCTGCGACCGGTGCAGCCGCGTCCGGCTGCTTTCGGACGGCAGCGTGAAGCCCTGCCTCGCCTTCGACGACAGCTACGATCTCACTATCTACGAAAACGACCCGGCATCGCGCAGAGCGCGCATCCGGGAGATCATCCTGCAAAAGCCCGCCGGGCACAACTTCGGCGGCGACAGTACGACACACGGACTCAACCGGACGGGAGGGTAACCAATGGCAAAAGTTCTTTCCATCAACATCAGCGAAAAAAAGGGCACGCCGAAAACGAAGATCACCGAGGGAAGGCTGATCGAAGACTTCGGCTTCGAGGGCGACGCCCACGCGGGCAAATGGCACCGGCAGGTCAGCCTGCTCGCGAAAGAGAGCATTGAAAAGGCCAAAGGCATGCGCACCGACGGCCTGTGCCACGGCATGTTCGCCGAAAACATCACCACCGAGGGGATCTCGCTGCACACGCTCCCGGTCGGCACAAGGCTGGCAATCGGCGACGCCGTGATCGAGATCTCGCAAATCGGCAAGGAGTGCCACGACGGCTGCGCGATCCGCCAGCTCGTCGGCCAGTGCATCATGCCGAAGGAGGGCGTCTTCGGGCGCGTGATCCGCGGCGGGACCGTCAAAGAGGGCGACGGGATCACGGTCCTTGCAAACGACGAATAAGGGAATTCTGCCGTTCGCGGCATCCAATACAGTATAAAGGAGCAACCGTATGAAGATTACATTCATGGGCGCGGGCAGCACCGTCTTCGCGCGCAACGTCATCGGCGACTGCATGTGCACCCCCAGCCTGCGCGAAAGCGAGTTCGCGCTGTACGACATCGACGAAAAGCGGCTGAAGGAATCGGAGCTGATTTTGTCCGCGATCAACCGCAACATCAACGAGTCCCGCGCGACGATCAAAACCTATCTCGGCGAAGAGCAGCGCAAGGACGCGCTGCGCGGCGCGCGGTTCGTCGTCAACGCGATTCAGGTCGGCGGCTACGAGCCCTGCACCGTGACCGATTTCGAGATCCCGAAGAAGTACGGCCTGCGCCAGACCATCGCCGACACGATGGGCATCGGCGGCATCATGCGCGCACTGCGCACGATCCCCGTGATGAAGGCCTTTGCCGACGATATGGAGGAGGTCTGCCCCGACGCGTGGTTCCTCAACTACACGAACCCGATGGCGATGCTGACCGGCTTCATGCTGCGCTATACGAAGATCAAGACCGTCGGCCTTTGCCACAGCGTGCAGGCCTGCTCGCGCGAGCTGCTGAAAAAGCTGGATATGGAGGATAAGATCGATGGCCGCGTCGACCGCATCGCGGGCATCAACCACATGGCGTGGCTGCTCGCCATCCACGACAGGGACGGCAACGACCTGTATCCCGAGATCAAAAAACGCGCGAAGGAAAAGAACGCGCGGGAAAAGCACGAAGACATGGTCCGCTTCGATTACATCGACAAGCTCGGCTACTACTGCACCGAAAGCAGCGAGCACAACGCGGAATACAACGGCTTCTATATCAAGTCGCGCTATCCCGAAATGATCGACGAGTTCAACATCCCGCTCGACGAATACCCGCGCCGCTGCGTGCGGCAGATCGAGGGCTGGGAGAAGGAACGCGACGACATCCTCGCCGACGGCAAGGTCACCCATGAGCGCGGCCACGAATACGCCTCCTATATCATGGAAGCGATCGTGACGAACCAGCCGTTCAAAATCGGCGGCAATGTGCTCAACAACGGCCTCATCGACAACCTCCCGCCGGAAGCGTGCGTCGAAGTCCCCTGCCTCGTCGACGGCAGCGGCATCAATCCCTGCCGCATGGGCCCGCTCCCGCTCCAGCTGGCCGCGATGAACGCGAGCAACATCTATCCGCAGCTTTTGACGATTCAGGCGGCGGTCACGAAGGAAAAGCGGTATATCTACAACGCCGCCATGATGGACCCGCTGACCGGCTCCGAACTGAGCATCCAGGATATCGTCGCGATGGTCGACGAGCTGCTCGAAGCGCATAAGGACTGGCTGCCGGCCTACCATTAAGCGGAGGACAGACCGATGTTTTCCGATTGTCCCGTCGTCTACGCCGTCGGCGAAAGCTATCAGATCTTCTTCTACGTCCGAAAAGACGCCTACGCCCGGATCCAAATCGGCGACGCCGTCTTCGACGACGCCGTCTGCGGCAACCTGCGCTCGAAGCCCGGCCTGCGGCAGATCACCGTCCCGCAAAAGGCGCTCGACGACGCGGGCGGCTACACGCTCGCGCTCGAACGCATCGGCCCGCGCAAGTGCTACCGCACCGCGCAAAAGGGCGTCGCAGAGCGCACGTTCCCGTTCCGCCCCGTGCCGAAAAGCGGCCCCGTCCGCGCCGTCATGGTCGGCGACGCGCACGGCGATCTCGACGAAACAATCGCCGCGGCAAACGCGGGAAAGCCGTTCGACTGCCTGATCGTCAACGGCGATATCAGCGAAAGCGTGGACGAAGCGAGCTTCGCCCTCACGCACAACCTTGCCGCTTCGCTTTCCGGCGGTGCTCTGCCGGTCGTGTACGCCCGCGGCAACCACGAAAACCGCGGCGCGGCCGCGGAGCTGCTGCCGGCGTTTGTGCCGACACGCGACGGGCAGACCTATTACACCTTCCGGCTCGGCCCGCTTTGGGGAATCGTCCTCGACTGCGGCGAAGACAAACCGGACGACCACCCGGAATACGGCGGCAGCGCGCGCTTTCACGCGTTCCGCCGCGCCGAAACGGCCTATCTGCAATCCGTGATTGCGCACGCGGACACGGAGTTTGACGCGCCGGGGGTCACCCACCGCGTCTGCATTGTGCACGCCGACTTTCCCCGCGTGCAGGAGCCGCCGTTCGACATCGAGCATGACCTCTACCAAAGCTGGTGCGACCTGCTTTCCGCCATGCGAATCGAGGTGATCGCCGCGGCGCACCTGCACCGCTGCCAGATCCTGCCCCCGGGCGACAAGGATCTGCGCCTCACGGTCCCCTGCCCCCTCGTGGTCGGCACGGAAAAGACCGGGGACTACGTCGGCGGGACGCTGTTCACGTTCGCCGAAACGGGCGTCGCCGCGCAGTTCATTCTGAGCACCGGAGAAGCAAAGCCGCCCGTGATATTGTGACAAAAGCCGCCCGCAGG
>CAMZEG010000082.1 GCA_947305635.1 uncultured Clostridia bacterium | reverse complement strand
TGGGCGGGCGTGTCCTATATCCTTTGGGGCATGACCTACACCGCGGGCGATATCCCGATCTGGGGCATCACCTCACTGATGACCGAAAACGAAAAGGACCGCTCGTCGATCCTCGGCTTGGCCCGTATCGTCGGCGGCCTCGGCGGCGGCGTGGTGATGCTGACCGTCATCAGCGTGTCGCAAAGTCTCGGCAACACCTTCAAGGACAAGTTCAACCTTTCCACCAACGACGCCATGCAATGGGGCTTTATCGTCTTCTGCAGCGCGCTGACCGTGATCGGCTGCCTGCTGTTTGAATGCGCGGCGTTCACCAAGGAGCGCGTCAAGCAGCCGTCGGAGGAGAAAAAGAGCTTTGTCGACAATATCAAGATCATGTGGAACTGCAAGCCCTTCCGCCGCGTGCTGATCGCGGGCGTGATCCGTTCCCCGATGAACATCCTGTCGATCGTCGCGATGACGCTGCTGTCCTATTACTACGGCGATATCAACGGCAACGGACAGGACTACATGAAGTACATGGTAATCCTCGGCGGGTCGATGTTCCTCGGCATGTTCGGCGCGATGGCCGTGATCCCGCAGCTTTGCGAAAAACTGGAAAAGCGGACGGTCAACAACGTCTGCTGCCTGCTGGCCACGATCCCGTTCGTCGGGATGTTCATCCTGTATCTGATCGACGGCACCAACCTGATGGCGGCTCACTGGCTCGCGCTGATGGCCGTGCTGTTCCTCGTCGGCGGCGGCGCAATCGGCGCCTCGCAGGTGATCCAGTCCATCATGATCGCGGACTGCGTGGACTATGACGAATACCGCACCGGCTACCGCCCGGACGGCGTCTTCTTCTCGGGCCAGAGCTTCATCGTCAAGCTCGGCGCGGGCATCTCCTCGATCATTCAGGGCATCGTCTTCGCCGCGGTCGGCTTTTCCGGCGACGCGGTCAGCGCGGTCAACAACGCCATCAGCGCGTCGCCCGCGAACGACTTCATGTTCGCCACCGCGCCCGAATTCGAAAAATACCGCTTCGGCATGTTCTTCCTCGTGTCGATTCCGCCGGCAATCGGCTTCGCGCTTTCCGTGATCCCGATGCTGAAATACGAGATCTCGAACAAGGAGCACTCGCGGATCCTCGCCGAGCTGAACGAAAAGCGGAACGCGACGGCAGAAGAGTGAAAAAAGCGCCATAAGGCGCTTTTTTCAGTTTGCGGTTATGATGCCGCCGCGCGGCAGTTCAGATGCAGCTTCGCCGCAGGGATGATTGCCTGCGGCAAGATTGAAAAAACGATGCGCGGTTCAGTGAATCGCGCATCTCATCACGTTTCGCGCAGCGAAACTCATATCTGTAAACGGCAAACTGAAAAGCCGCCTGCGGGCGGCTTTTGCTATTGACTAATGACTTACAGTAATCCTTTCGCTTTGAGCCAGTCGGTCGCGAGAACATACGCCCGTTTGCCGTTTTGCGACATATACGAGCTGTGGTCGGCGCAGCGGACGACCGCTATGTCGCTGCCTTTGATCGCTTCGTGGAGATAGACCGTGTCGGTCAGCCACATGATATCGTACTGCCCGCTGACGACGTAGGTTGGGCAGGTGATCTTTGCAAGATAGTCCTCGGTGAAATCCGGCAGCGTCAGCATCAGGTCGTTGAGCTTGTCTTTCTGGAAGATGTTCTTGACCCAGACGCCGAACGGGAAATAGGGCTTGAACGTGTCAGGGTTGGAGTTCGCGCCGCAGGCGATGATCGCGCCGGGCACGTCCGGGTAGTCCGCGGCGAGCTGGATCGCGTTGATCGCGCCGTCGCTGTGGCCCATGATGACCGGCTTGTTGAGGCCGAGGGCGTCGATGAACTGCTTGAAATCCTTTGCCATCAGCTCGTAGGTAATCACGCCGGGGTCGCTGCTCCGGCCGTGGCAGCGGCTTTCGGGCAGATAGACGGTGTAATCGTTGGCGAGATACTGCGCCGCCTCGCGCAGCGACTTGACGCTGCCCCCGTTGCCGTGGATCAGGATCAGCGGCGGCTTGTTTTCGCCGTAAACCTGATAGTGCATATTCACGTCCTCCAACTGAATGAAGGCGTCCGTGTTCGGCGCCTCCACCGGGGACGGCAGGCTCGACGTGTCAAGCGTAATCGCGTTGTATTTCGCCGGCTGAAAGACGAAGTCGATCTGCGCGGCGATCCCGCTCAGAACGGTGCTCAGAATCAGTACAAAGTGCACGACGTGCTTCATGGTCGCATCCCTCCCTGCCGCTATTATGCCACAAGCAGACGCAAAATGCAACCTTGACTTTCACGGGGGGTTATATTATAATCTTAACAGGAAAAAAGAGAGGGGGAAAACGGCACCATGCGGATTGTCAGACCCGGCGAAAAGCTGACGAAAGAGGAGCTGCGCTATTTCGCGAAAATGGCGGGACGCGCCTATTTGAACGACCCCGTTCACGTTTACGCCACGAAGAAACCGAAGCGCCGCGAAAAGTTCGTCTATCACTTCATGATGGAGCGGCTGAACACCTCGAACGGGACGGATTATTTCTATATCGACGACGAAAACCGCGGCCTTTGCGTCTGGCGGAAAGCGCACAACGAATACGGCGTGCTGGACTTTCTCAAGTGTCCCGACTGGCTGTATCTCTACTGGTTCTGGCCGAACACGCTGCGCACGCTTGCGGCCTACGGCCCGCTCGACGTCAAAGCCTTCGACGACAAAACGTGGATCATTTCGCCCGTTTTTGTTGCACCGGAGCATCAGGGGCAGGGGATCGCCACTTCTCTGATCCGGCAGGGGATCGAAGACCTCACTGCGCAGGGCCTCTCCTGCGGCTTGGAGGCGCAGGACGAGCGGAACGTGCAGTTCTACCGCCGCCTCGGCTTTGAAACGTTCCGCACCGATCGCTATGAAAAAGGGGACATCACCCATCGCTATATGCTTTACCAAAACGAAAAATCAGGAGGCAACCCATGAAAGTACTGGTCTTGAACGGCTCCCCCGCGGGAGAAAACAGCATCACCCTATTCACCGTCCGCTATATCGAAGCGTTCTTTCCCGAGTGCACCTTTGACGTGCTGCACGTCGGGCAGTATATCAAAAAGATGGAGCGCGACTTTTCCGACTGCGCCGCGGCGCTGGAAAGCGCGGATCTCATTTTGTTCAGCTACCCGGTCTACACCTTCCTCGTGCCCGCGCAGCTGCACCGCTTTGTCGAACTGATGAAGGAGAGCGGGATCGACTTTTCCGGCAAATACGCCACGCAGATCAGCACGTCGAAGCATTTCTACGATATGACCGCGCACCGCTTTCTGGAGGAAAACTGCCACGACCTCGGCCTGCGCTATCTGGAAGGCCTGTCGGCGGATATGGACGATCTGCTACACGAACCCGGCCAGAAGCAGGCGGTCGATTTCTTCAGCTATGTCCTGTGGCAGATGGCGCACGGGATCGCGATGCCCGCGCCGAAACAAAGCGCCCCGCTGCCCTGCGTTCCGCTGAAAGAGGCCGACGCGCAGCCCGTTGACGAAAAGAAGAGCGGCAAGGTCGTGATCGTGACCGATTCCGGCAAGGACGCAGCGCAGAACGCGCCGCTCGCCGCGATGATCGACCGCTTCACGAAGCTGCTGCCGTATGAAAGCGAAGTCGTCGATCTGCAGCAGTTCCCGTTCAAGGGCGGCTGCATCGGCTGCTTCTCCTGCGCCGCGACGGGCAAATGCTTTTACAAGGACGGCTTCGACGACTATCTGCGCTCGCATATCCAGAGCGCGGACGCCATCGTTTACGCCTACACGATCAAGGACCACTCCATGGGCTGCCGCATGAAGCTTTATGACGATCGGCAGTTCTGCAACGGCCACCGCACCGTCACGATGGGCAAACCCGTCGGCTATATCGTCCACGGCGACCTGTCAAAAGAGGCGAATCTGCGCACGCTGATGGAAGCGCGCGCCGAGGTCGGCGGCAACCATCTCGCCGCGATCGCGAACGATCTGCAGGATCCGGACGGCCAGCTGCGCGCCCTCGCGCTGCAACTGACTTATGCGCTTGAGCACCGCTATGAGCAGCCGCAAAACTTCTACGGCGTCGGCGGTCTGAAGATCTTCCGCGACCTGATTTATCAGATGCAGGGTCTGATGAAAGCCGACCATAAATTCTATAAGGAACACGGCTTTTACGATTTCCCGCAAAAGAAAAAAGGCCGCATCGTCGGCATGTACGCCGTCGGCGCGCTGATGGGCAGCGAAGCGCTGCGCAAAAAGGCGGGGAACAAGATGACCGAGGGCATGACAATGCCGTACCGCAAGGTGCTCTCGCGCGTCGATCCCGGCGCGAAAGCGAAGAAATAATTCGTTTTCGGAATAATAACGGCAGACGCCGTTTATTAGAAAAAATTGTCTGAAAAAAGAAGAGAAAAACGATTGACAAGTTTCCGGTTTCGTTGTATAGTATATTGTATGATAATAGATTAGTATGGATTCTTGTGTTCTATATATAGCGTCGAAGGAGGATGTGTCCCCTTGAAATTGAAGAGACCGCTGCTGACTCTCGTTTTGATTGTTCTGATCGGCTGCATAGCGCTGACGCCGCTGCTCGCCTCTGCGAGCGTGACGGTTGCGAACGGCAGCCTTGAAGTGTTGCCCGGCAACCCGCAGTCCTCGTCGCCCGCCTACAGCAAGGCGTGGCTCGACACCGTCGTCATCCGCGACGGCACCACGGCGATCACCGCCTGCAAACCGACCCCGCGGCCGGACTATCCCTACAGCAAGACCTATGAGGAATTCGTGGCCGAGGTCGCCCGCTACGACGTGCTGCACGATCTCAACGAAACAACGGTCGGCGTCGCGTACGACGAAATGATCGACACGTTCTACTACATGGTCACCGTCATGGGCATGACCGGCAAGCAGTCGGAGATGAAGGCGTACCTCACCGATTACGGCATCGCCGTTCCGACGAACCCGTCTTCGACCGAGCAGGCCGAAATCGCCGGCGTTTACGCCGCGCTGAAATACAACGCCCCCTACGTCCTCTATGAAAAGGACGTGACGCTCCCGAAGGGCACCACGCTCGAGGGCGCCGAGGTCGCGCTGATGGCGGAGATGATGGACGTCTTCCTGCCCTCCGATATCAACACGATCAACGGCCTCGCCGTTCAGGCGGCGAAGACCCACGTCGAAGAGTTCCCGGATCTGCCGATCAGCGAGAACCCCTCCAACAGCGAAGTCTTCCATTGGTCCAAGGTGCTCACCGCCGCGTCGAACGATTACCAGGTGCCGCTGACGCCCTATGCGGATTCCTCCGCGGCACAGCGCGAATACGTCGATTACGCCTACTACGCGTCGATCTTCGACACGCTCTACGATATCCACATCAGCCCCGCGAGACTGGCCGTTGCGGCCGCCTCGTCCGACGAGCTTGCCATCCAGAAAGTCATCCTGTCGGCGATGCTCGACGAAAAGGGCGCTGCCTACGCGCCGGACGCGACCTGCGCGCAGCTGTTTGAAGCCGCCTGCGCCGCCGGCTGCTTCGAACTCGATCAGGAATTCTATTCCGACGTCTTTGAATACGACCTGCTCGTGCCCGCCGACTGCACACAGCTCTGGTTCACGCCGTTCCCGCTGGCCTCCCAGCTCGGCGGCGACGACAACTACCTGACGCTGTATCTCGACGGCAAGGCGCTCAAGCCCTCCGGCACGACCTATGCCGCGCTCGATCTCGACCGGATCTCGCAGGATGTTCAGCTCGTCTCCCGCTATGACGACGGCATCCATCCGGCGGAACAGGTGACCTACCGCTTCAACGTGATCCACACCGACGGCCAGATCAACAGCAGCGACATCCTCAACGACTTCCAGACCATAGTTGACCGCGCGGGCGCCACCGAAGGCGAAAAGACCGAAAGCCTTGTGGAACAGGTCGCCGGTTACGCCGGCGAACAGGCTCGCGACAGCATCTTCCATACGCTTCCGGCCCAGACGGCCGAGCTCGGCGGCGACACGCTGACGACCTACGGCGACGTCCAGAACGGCGAAGGCGGACAGGCCTCCGGCAACAACGCCGACTACAACTACCTCGGCCAGCTGATCGACGAGACCTATCCCGAAGACGAGACCTCGGTCTCCAAGAGCCTGCTGGACGATCTGACCGTCACCGAGGAGAGCCACGCATCCTCTCTGGTGGTCCGGACGGGACAGGCGATCATGGAGCATCCGCAGATCGTCGCCGCGCCCACCGGCATCGTCGCGCTGGGCGGTCTGCTCGGCTACTTCTTCTCCCGCAAGCGCAAGGAAAGCGGTTCGCCGCTCGACGCGCCGGCAGAAGAGCATTCCGATGAAGAATAATCCCTGAAATAAAGCACCGCTCGCGCGGTGCTTTTTCTTTAACGGCTATTTTCCTTTTATAGAATTTTATAAAAGGATGCAAGAAAATACCTTGACAGATTTGCTTTTTTGGTTTAATATAAATAAGATAGCTTAATTATAAGCATCGACAGACAACAGGATCCTCTTTTGATGATTTTTTGAACAAGCTTAAGCCCAAAAAAATACAAGAAAAGGAGGTGCTGCTACTTTGGATAATTGGTTGATTACGCTCATTGTTGCCGTCGTTTGCGCAGTGGTGTTCGGATTGATCGGTTTCGTCATCGGCGGAAGCCACCGCAAAAAGACCGCAGAAGGTCTGATCGGCTCCGCGGAGGAAGAAGCGACGCGGATTATCAACCGCGCCGTTGCGGAAGCCGAAACCCAGAAGAAAGAAGCCATTCTTGAAGCAAAAGACGAAATTCATAAAGCAAGAACCGAAACGGAACGCGAGCTGCGCGACAGACGCAGCGAAGTGCAACGTCAGGAACGCCGGCTGATTCAGAAGGAAGAAAGTCTTGATAAAAAGATGGACGCCCTTGAGCAGAAGGAAGAAACCCTCACCGACAGAATCAAAAAAGCCGAAGCCCAACTTACCGAAGCAGAAAGCATCAAAAGAAGCCAGTTGGAAATGCTTGAAAAAATATCAGGCTATACAAAGGAACAGGCCAAAGTATTCCTGCTGCAGGAACTTGAACAGACGCTGACGCGCGAAAAGGCCGTCAAGGTCATGGAGTTCGAACAGAAAACACGCGATGAATCCGACGCCCTTGCGCGCGAGATCATCACCACCGCGATTCAGCGCTGCGCCGCCGACCAGGTCTCGGAAACGACGGTATCCGTCGTGGCGCTGCCCAACGACGAAATGAAGGGCCGCATCATCGGCCGCGAGGGCCGCAACATCCGCACCCTCGAACAGATCACCGGCGTCGATCTGATTATCGACGATACCCCGGAAGCGATCACCCTCTCCTCGTTCGATCCCGTCCGCCGCGAGGTGGCGCGCATCACGCTCGAAAAGCTGATCGCCGACGGCCGTATCCATCCGGCGCTCATTGAAAAGATCCACGAAAAGGCCAAGCGCGAAGTCGACCAGACCATCCGCCAGGCCGGCGAACGCGCCGTTGTCGACGCGGGCGTCAACGGGATCCACAACGAACTGGTCAAGCTGCTCGGCCGGCTGAAGTACCGCACGAGCTACGGCCAGAACGTGCTCAACCATTCGCTGGAAGTCTCCTATATCGCCGGTCTGATGGCGTCGGAGCTGGGCGTTGACGTCAAGCTCGCCAAGCGCGCCGGTCTGCTGCACGATATCGGCAAGGCGCTCGACCACGAGCAGGAGGGCTCCCATATCGAGCTCGGCGTGGAAGTCGCCAAAAAGTACAAGGAAAACGACGTCGTCGTCAACGCGATCCACGCGCACCACGGCGATGTGGAACCGAAGAGCCTCGTTGCCTGTCTCGTGCAGGCGGCGGACGCGATCTCGGCCGCGCGTCCCGGCGCACGGCGCGAAAATCTGCAGAACTATATCAAGCGTCTGCAGCAGCTGGAGGATCTCACGAAATCCTTCAAGGGCGTCGACAGCGCCTACGCCATTCAGGCGGGCCGCGAAGTGCGCGTGATTGTGAAGCCGGACAAGATCTCCGACGAGGAGATGGTGCTTGTCGCCCGCCAGATTGTCGAAAAGATCGAGCAGGAGATGGAGTATCCCGGCCAGATCAAAGTCAATATGATCCGCGAGACGCGCGCAGTCGACTACGCGAAGTAAGTCCCGGACTGACGTATTTCGCGCAGATCGAAAAGAAAAACGATACTATCAATCGTACAGGGTACAGGCCGCAAAGCCGTACCCTGTTCTTTCCCTTTCATTGGATGGGCTTCGCCCACACCCATTCTTGTTTTTCTTTTCTCGACGTTTTTTCGCCCTCGGCGTGCACCAGCACAGCCTTCGGGCGAAGAAAACGCCGTCTGCATCGAAATCCGCCAGCCCCCTCCGGCGGGGGAGTGTACAGAGTGTGAAAACGACGTAGTTTTGCTTGATCCCGCATCAGCCCATTTAGGCAAGAAAGGAACCGCATGGAACCGACAATTCCCGTTTTATATGAAGACGACGCCGTGCTCTGCTGCGTCAAGCCCGCCGGCGTGCTTTCGCAAAGCGCGTCGGAAAAGGAAGCCGATCTCGTCCGGCTGCTGCAAGCGCAGACGGGCGGCGAGATCTATCCGGTCCACCGGCTCGACCGGCCCGTCGGCGGCGTGATGGTCTTTGCGAAAACGCCGCAGGCCGCCGCCGCGCTGAACCGCCAGATCGCGGCGGGCACCTTTGAGAAGCGCTACGCCGCCCTCGTCCACGGCAAGGTGGAACCGGAAAGCGGCGCGCTGACGGACCTTCTCTTCAAGGACGCGCGAACCAACAAGGTCTATGTTGTGAACCGGCCGCGCAAGGGCGTGCGCGAAGCGAGGCTGACCTACCGCGTGGAGGAAAGCGGCAACGGCACGTCGCGCGTCGCCGTGCTGCTGGAGACCGGACGGACCCATCAGATCCGCGTCCAGTTCGCCTCGCGGCGCCACCCGGTCGTCGGCGACCGCCGCTACGGCGCAAAGGACGAGAGCGAAACGCTCTGCCTCTGGTCGCGCAGCGTGACGTTCTTTCACCCGGACAGCGGAAAAGCGCTGACCTTCTCGCAGCGCGAACCGTTCTGAGCCTGCCAATCTACAGCGGCCGCCTCCGGCGGTCGTTTTTTTGTGCCTGTACGGACACGTGCGGCCTGAATATTTCATAAAACATTGCGGACAGATTAACGAAATGTTCACACAATGTTATGAAAGTGTGGTATAATAGCAACGTACGGCACTCTGCCGAATCCAGTCGAACTTTTAAGGAGTGACACGCCGATGAAAACAACTGTATTTTTGACAGGCTCCTCCGGCAACATGGGCTTTGCCGCGTTCAAGGAACTGTATGCCCGCCGTCACATGTATCATATCGTGGTGCTCAACCGTGACAGCAAGAAGAACCGCGACAAGTTT
>CAMZEG010000081.1 GCA_947305635.1 uncultured Clostridia bacterium | reverse complement strand
GTTTTAGCGGGCGCGGAAATTGACTCCGCTAAAAAGGATTTCGATTTCTCGACTGTTAAGGTTTATAACAGAGTTAAAAAATATGCTATTGATAATGGTTTTGACAAAGATCCTGCCTTCTTCTTTTACAGAGAATGTAACCGCTGATTAGTATAGCAAAGTTTGCCGCCGCACGCAAGAGGGAAGAAACGAATAATTCAAATGGAAAAATAAAAAATTTTGAAAAAGGGCTTGATTTTTTTGTTTCTATCCGCTATAATATCATTCGTTGCTTCGGGGTGTGGCGAAGTTTGGTATCGCGCTTGGTTCGGGACCAAGAGGCCATGGGTTCAAGTCCCGTCACTCCGACCAAAAAAACGCATCCACGGGTCAACTGCCCTGCGGATGCGTTTTTTTCATGAGGAAGGAAACGGGACTTGAAGTAGGAGCGGTACAGAGCGACAGTCCGGTGGACTGTCGTGACCGCGAATGACCGAGGCGCGCAGTTCGCGCCGAGAATCAAGTCCCGTCACTCCGACCAACAATGGAAAAAGCCAGTAACCATAGGGGTTTCTGGCTTTTTTCAGTATTTATGCTTCAAGGCTTTTTTGAGGTGAAAAACCGAGGAACCAAGAGGCCGCAAGAAAGATAACAAAACGCGGAAACGCCCAGTCATTACAAGGGAAACGGCACATCGTCGCGTTGCCCGCTTTTCGATGACCAAGAGGCCAAACCACGCATTATTTATGCATTTGGCGCCAATAACCGAAAGGAGACGTCCCCATGCAGCAATATGAGATCCGCAACGTCAGCCTGCGCGAAGCCCAAAGCTATGCTGTCGCCGTTCTGCAGCAGACGTACGGCTGCAATGTACGAAAGATCCGCTACGTCGGCGGCGGGTTGTTCGGCTTTGTCTTTGCCGCCGAAATCGACGCACCGCCGTATACCGTGATCATGAAAGCCTGCCGCACCGCGGGGCTTTGCGCGCGGGAGGCGGGGGAGCTGGCTCTGCTCGGAGAAGACACCCTCGTTAAGGTGCCGCAGGTGTATTTCACCTTTTCGGCGACCGACGAGATCCCGATCGACTTCATCGCGATGGAACGGCTCGACGGTACCAACTGCTTCACGGACTTTCGCAAGCTGCTGCTGCCGAAACAGGACAAAGCCCGCTTCGCCGACGAGGTCACGACGTTCCTTCGCCACTGGCACGAGCGCACCAACGACAAGTTCGGCCCGGTCGGCAACGCCGTCTATGACGACTGGTTCGACTACTACCGTCCCTTCGCGGCGGACGTCCTTTCCTCCGCGCGGCGGCTTTCGGCCGACGGGCGGCTGGAAGAAAAGGTTGTGCGCGTCATGGCGCAATCATGGGACGCGTTCGACGCGATCTTTTGTGAAAAGGTGGAGACCGCGCGGCTGATTCACGGCGATATGAACGTGATGAACATCCTCAGCGACAGGCGTCTGCGGCACCTTTGCGTGATCGACCCGCTCGAAAGCAAGTGGGCGGACGCGGAGTACGAGCTGTTCCAGCTGCGCAACCTGACGGGGGACCGCTTCGGGCTGTATGAGACCTACAAGAAAAAGTACCCCGTTTCGAAAAATGTTGACCGAAAGACCGCGTTCTACGCCCTGTACCACGAGGTCTACGCCTACATCCTTTCCGGCAACAAGGTGAACTTCATCCTGCGCCCCCTCGTGAAGCGGATGGAGGCGGAACTGGAGAAGATGGATTAACCCCTCCGTACCCTGCGCCCCGCGCGGGGTTTTCTCTTTCCCTTGTCCCTCAGTCCCTCAGTCCCTTATTCCCTTATTCCCTTATTCCCTTATTCCCTTATTCCCTCAAACATATTGCTTTTTTCCCCAATCTGTGATACAGTATTCCAGACATAGATTATTCTGAACCCCGGAGACGTACAACATGAAAAACAGGATTCTGATCCTCGCCCTGACCCTGCTCTTCCTGCTTTCACCGCTCGGCGTGTGTGCGCAGGGCGAGACGATGCTCAACGAGACCTCGGCCGCCGCGTCCGCGCTGGAAGAATCGCTCTATCCCGTCGACACAGTCGCGGGGGAGGCAAAGCTCGCGTTCGAATACCACCCGGACGAGCAGGAGGAACTTGACGACCTGCCGGCGATCGGCAGCAAGGCCGCCTATATCGCCGACCCGGTCAGCGGCAAGGTGTTCTTCGAAAAGAACGCGCACAAAAAGATGTATCCCGCCAGCACGACAAAGCTGCTGACGGCGCTGCTTGTGCTCGAAAACTGCGCGCTGGACGAGACCGCGACCGTCTCCCGCCGCGCGGTGAACCTTGTGCCCGAGGGTTATGTGCGGGCAAATCTGCAGCCCGGCGAACAGCTCAGCGTGCGCGATCTTCTGTACGCGCTGCTGATCCCGAGCGCGAACGACGCCGCCTTTGTTTTGGCGGAGCATGTCGGCGGGAGCGTTTCGGGCTTCGCGAAGCTTTGCAACCGCAGGGCGAAGGAACTCGGCTGCGAAAAGCTGCACTTCGTGAACCCGAACGGCATCCACAGCGCGGACCACTACTGCACCGCCTACGATCTGTTTTTGATCGCGCGGGCGTGTATGCAGTATGACACGTTCAACGAGATCGTGCAGACCCAGTCGTACACGCTTCCCGCGACGAAGGCTTATGCCAACGCCGACCGGAAGTTCCAGAACACGAACCAGCTGCTGAATCCGACTTCGCCCTACTACTACCTCGGCTGCACCGGCGGCAAGACCGGCTTCACCAACGAGGCGGGGCAGTGCATGGTCTCCGGCTGCCTGAAAGATGAGCTGCGGGTGATCAGCGTCGTGCTCGGCGGACAGATTCTCGGCAGCGACAACCAGCGCTTTTCCGACACCGTGAAGCTGTTCGACTTCGTCTATAACCACTACGCCTACAAGGTGTTCGCGCAGCGTCAGACCCCGCTCGCGTCGGTGACCGTTGAAAAAGCGACGAAGGACACCGCGTCTCTGGATGTGGTGATCGGGACGGACGTCGCCTGCGTTTCACCGAACGAGATCACGCAAGATAACGTCGATCTGCAGATTCGCCTGTCGGAAACGCTGAAGGCGCCGATTAAGGAAAATCAGGTGCTCGGCACGGCGATCTGGCGCGTGGACGGCCTTGTCTACGCGACGAACCTGCTTGCGAGCCACGAAGTGGAAAAGAAGCCCTACTGGCTGTTCAACCTGCTGGTGCTGCTCGCTCTGGCGCTGATTCTGGTCGTCGTCCGGCTGATTCTGGTCCAGCGCGAAAAGGAGAAAAGACGGCAGGAGCTGCTGCGCCGCCGCCGGCAGCAACAGCTGCAGCAGCGAAGAAACGCGCAGAATCAACAGGATATCCGTTTCAGAAGATAACAAAAAAACGCCTTGCAGTCACGCAGGGCGTTTTTATTATGCTGTCGACTGCGCACTGTGCACTGTGCACTCACTTTACGAGCTTTCCCGTCTTCGCGTCCAGCACATTTTTGAACAGGCTGACGTGCGTCGCGGAGATGAACTTGTCCATATGCAGCGAGCCGAAGTACCAATGGGAGAATTTGCAGGTTTTACCGACGTCCTCGAGATAGGTGTTGATCGCCGTGAGCGGGGCGTCCGCGCCGGTGCTGAGCAGCAGAAAATCCTTGATCTTCGCGGGCGGCTCGTGGGTGACGACGATGTCGATTTTGCCGTCGGTCTTCTGCAGGTTTTCGACGCCTTCCAAGAGCTCTTCGCGCGTCGGGATCTCCTTGTCGGACCAGGTGTTCATCTCAAAGCGGATCTCGATATCCGGGCTTTCGCCGCCGCCGAAGGTGAACACGGTCTGATCCTCGATTTTGAACACCTGCCCGCGCATCAGATGGAAGATGTTCGGCGCGATCTGGTGGACCTTGCCGCCGTTCCATTTCTTGATCTTGAGGCGCGAGAGCATGTCGAAGTTTTCGTGCGTCCCGTCGACGAAGCAGATGTTGTACTTTTTCTTCGAAAGCTTCTTGAGCGTGTTCATTTCCGCGGCGCTGCCGTCCCATAAAAAGCCGAAATCGCCGCAGACGAGCAGCGTGTCGTGCTCCTTGAGCTTGCGCAGCGCGGGGTCGTCGAACCGCGCGATTTGTCCGTGCATGTCACCGGTCACATAGATCATGGTGCGTCGTCCTTCCGTTCGATAATTCCGAATTCGAAGAAATTTTTAATAGAATAAAAATTTTTCGCGAAAACAGTTTCTTTTTTCTCTGAATATTGATATAATACTTTTAATATCATGGGAGTTTGTACTCTGCATCCCTATTTTACCATATCTTTGCGCAGAATGCAAACGTTTGAAATAAAAAAACAAGGATGGATGAAGATGAAACAGTCGGTTGCCGTGCTTCTCGCCGTGCTTTTGCTGCTCGGGACGCTGCCGTTCGCGGCGTTCGCGAACTTCAACGGGCAGGAGGACGCGACGAAAGGGCTTGCCAGCGACATCTACTATATGATCAGTCTCGACGACGAGACGGAGCTCTTCAGCAAAAACGAAACGAAACAGACCGCGCCCGCCGCGTTCATCAAACTTCTCGGCGCGATGGTCGCGATCGAGAAATGGGAAGACCTTGACGAAAAGGTCGACATCACGACCGAATCGCTGTCTCTCGTCCAGTACGGCTACGGCGTGCGCACCGTCAATCTGCGCGACGACGAAAGCTATACCCGCCGCCAGCTGATCGACGCGCTGATCGTCTACAGCGCCAACGACGCCGCGAGCGTGATCGCCTATTACGTCGCCGGGACGGCCGAAGCCTTTGTGCAGGCGATGAACGACCTCGCGCTGAAGATCGGCATGAACGACACCCACGCCGTCAATATCACGGGCTTCGACGCGGACGGGCAGTACACCACCGCGAAGGACGTCGCGACGCTGATCCGCTACGCGACCAAGCAGCCGATCTTCGCCCAGGCGTTTTCCGCCATGAGCGTGACGATGCCCGAAACCTACCACAACAACGAACGTACTTACAGTGCCGACAACAAGATGCGCGTCGCCGCCGTCTCCGATTACTACCACGGCTCCGTCAACGCCGGGAAAATGACCTCGACGACCAACGCAGGGGAATGCGTCGCCGTGACGACGCAGCAGGACGGCTACGCCTATATCTGCGTCGTGATGAAGGGCAAGATGGCCGACGTGGACCGCGACGGCGTCAACGAAAACACGGCGCTGACCGACGCGAAAAAGCTGATCGCCTGGTCCTACAACAACATCCGCTACCGCGTGATCGCGACGGAGAACCAGACCGCGCAGATTGTCAACGTGACGGCCGCGCGCGACGGCGACACGCTGCGCCTTGTCCCGGAAAAAGAGACGAGCGCCCTTGTGCCGGCCAAGGCTTCGACGGGTTCCGTGCTGATCGAGCCGATCGCGGACACTATGCCCGCCAAGCTGACCGCGCCGATCAAAAAGGGCACCGTCATCTGCCAGGCGAAGATCATCTACGCCGACCAGGAGATCACGACGATCAACCTTGTCGCGGCGAACGACGTGCGGCTGTCCTTGTTCCGCCTGTTCATGACGAACCTGCGGCGCGTGCTGTCCTCGACGCCGTTCATCCTGCTGGAACTGGCGCTTTTGGTGGTTCTCGCGCTCTATCTCGTGCTGATGATCGTCCGCTACAAGAAGGCGAAAAAGCCGAACCTGCGCCGCGTGGAAGGCGGCAAATCCCCGCGCGGCTGAAGCGGCGCAAACCAAGCGTAAAGTACCGGTTATTTCCATTGCGAAATGCCGGATCATATGATATCATTTAAGGAAAGAATCCCTGAAGGAACGAAAGGAAGTCTGTGAAATGAAGCATTCTCTCAAACGGGTCCTGTGTTCGCTCGTCTTTATCGTCGCCGTGCTGGCCGTCTGCGCGTTTTCGGGCGCGGCCGCCGAGGATAACGGCAAGTGGATCACGGCCTGGGGTACCGGCTCCACCAATATCGCGATCAAGGGCTACGAAAACCTCACCGCCTTTGTCGGAGAGATCACGGCGCGTACCGTGATTACCCCGACCGCGTCCGGCGACAAGATCCGGGTGCGGCTGTCGAACCATTTCGGCGAAAGCCCGCTGACGATCGATACCGTCACCGTCGCGAAAAGCATCCGCGGCTCGACGATCGATCAGGCCTCCGTGCGCATTGTGACCTTTGACGGCGCGCCGTCCGTCACGATCCAGCCCGGCAAGGAGATCTATTCCGACCCCGTTTCGTTCAAGGTGACCGCGATGGAGGACATCGCGCTCAGCGTATTCCTCAAGAGCTTCGGCGACGTGAAGACGATGGGTCTTTCCGGCGGCGAAACCTATATCTCCGTCGGCGAAAACGACAAGACCCGCGACGCGTCGATGGGCATTGCCAACGAGATCGACGACACCTATCTGCGGATCTTTGAATCCGTCGGCATCGGTCTGGACCGCTCGCTGTCCTACAGCATCATCCACGTCGTGCCGCTGTTCTCGAGCGTCGACGTCTATAACAGCAGTCCGGACGCCTATTCCGTCGCGGTGATCGGCGACTCCACCGTTTCCAACGACTTCCCGAAGTATCTTGCCGAACAGATCAACCAGGCCGGCACGACCGACGTCGGCGTGATGGGCAAGGGCATCATCGGCAACAGCCTCGGCAGAGACGGCCTCGGCTTCGGCTCGTTCCTCTTCGGCGAATCGATGATGAAGCGCTTCGAGCGCGACGTGCTCTCGCAGTCCGGCATCAAATATGTCATCGTCAAGATCGGCGTCAACGATATCGTTCACCCGGTCTGTCAGGACGTCATGGAGGAGAACCCCGGCATCAAACAGCCGACCGCGCAGGAGATCATTGAAAACTTCCGCACCATCTTCCGCATCTGCCACCAGAACAACCTGAAGGTTATCGCCGTCGGCATCACGCAGTGGAAGGGCTACACGCGCAACTTCCTGAACACCGGCGACCGCTATGTGCGGACTGAGGCGGAGCTGGAAGCGGACTTCGAAATCGCCCATGAAGTCAACCGCTGGCTGGCCGTC
Source organism: uncultured Clostridia bacterium (assembly GCA_947305635.1). Taxonomy (GTDB): domain Bacteria; phylum Bacillota; class Clostridia; order Oscillospirales; family Acutalibacteraceae; genus UBA6857. Next base: position 2,404 of record CAMZEG010000081.1, on the reverse strand, counting down.
ACGACCGAACACGACGGCTATGTGGATTACTATGATATCACCAAGAACCCCGAGGATCCGGAAGCGATGCTGCCCGAGTACACGCTTGACGGCGCGCATCCGACCGACCTTTGCCAGCGCGTCTGGGCGCAGGAATTCCCGCTCGGCCTGATCGGCATCGGCGGCCGCGTCGGCGGCGTCCGGCTCGACACCTCGGAAATCTCGCTGCATACGGGCAAGACCCGCCAGCTCAAGGCGACCGTCATTCCCGATTACGCGACCAACAAGAGCGTCGTCTGGTCGACGTCCACCTCCAATGTCGCGACCGTGGATCAGAACGGCGTTGTCCGCGGCGTCGGCAACGGCACCTGCGAAATCAGTGTGGAAACCGTGGAAGGCGCCCGCCGCGCCTACTGCATTGTCCATGTGACGGTTCCCGTGACAGGCGTCTCGCTTGCCGAGCAGACCGCTTCGGTCTATACGACCAAGACGGTGAAGCTGAACGCGACGGTCTACCCGTCAAACGCGACCGACAAGTCGCTGACCTGGTCCTCCTCGAATACCGACGTCGCGACGGTGAACGCGAAAACCGGCGTGATCACCGGCGTCGGCAAGGGCGAAGCCATCATCACGGTCAAGACCAACGACGGCGGCTACCACGCGTCGTGCGTGGTCAGCGTCTTCAAGAAAATCGAAGTGACCGGCATCTCGCTGAACCTTGATTCCCGCGCGCTGTATGTCGGCGGTACCGTTCAGCTGAAGGCGACGATTGAACCGACAACGGCGACCTTCCCGCAGGTGACGTGGAAGTCCGACAACCCGGCCGTCGCGACGGTCGACCAGTTCGGTCTTGTCCGCGCCGTCGGCGTCGGCACGACCTATATCTCGGCCGCCTCCGACGACAACCCGTTCATTGTCAAGAAGTGCAAGATCACGTCCAGCATTCAGGTGACGGGCGTCAAGCTCAACACCGACAATGCCGAACTCTATGAGACCGCGACCAAGATGCTCAAAGCGACCGTTTCGCCGTCCAACGCGACGAACAAGGGCGTCATCTGGTCTTCGAGCAATCCCTCCGTCGCTTCGGTCAACGTCGACGGCGTGGTTACCGCCATGTCGCAGGGCACTGCCGTGATCACCTGCACGACGAAGGATTCCAACAAGACGGCGAAATGTACCGTCAAGGTGCTCAAAACAATCAAGTCCACCTCCGTTTCGCTCGACAGCCGCAGCCTGACGATCAGCGACGGCACCAGCGCGAAGCTGACGGCGACGATCCGTCCCTCGAACGTTTCGATCACCTCGCTGAACTGGAAGACGAGCGACAAGAAAGTCGCAAAGGTCGCGTCCGACGGCACGATCAAGGCGGTCGGCCCGGGCAAGTGCACGATCACCATCACGACGAAGGACACCGGCAAGAAGGCGACCTGCAAGGTCACGGTCGTCGAGACCCCGGTCAAGCGCGTCAAGCTCAGCCGCACCGATCTCTCGCTGACGATCGGCAAGACCTATAAGCTCAAGGCGACCACCGTCCCGAGTTACGCGACCAACCAGAAGGTGACATGGAAGACGTCGAACAAGAAGATCGTCCGCGTGTCGCAAAACGGCAAGATCCGCGCGGTTGCCGCCGGTACGGCAACGATCACCGTCGTCACCGAGGACGGCAACAAGAAGGCAACCTGCACCGTGACGGTGAAGCGCCCGAAGATCAAGTCGCTGACCCCGGAAAAGGATACGATCGAGCTCGGCCTCGGCGCGAAGGAAAAGATCGTCCTGATCCCGTCGCCCGCGGCGGCCTCCACAAAGAAGGTCAAGTTCACCTCGAGCAATCCAGGCGTGGCGAAGGTCAACTCGAAGGGCGTTGTCACCGGCGTCGGCGAGGGCACCGCGATCATCACAGCGAAGCCGACGGACGGCGGCGGCGGAAAAGAAGCGCTGATCGTCATCAAGGTCATGCGCAAGGACGTCGTCGGCATCAAGCTCGACCGCTCCCTGATGACCCTGACCAGCGGCACCACGACGAAGCTGACCGCGACGATCCTGCCCGCGGACGCAACGGTCCAGGGCGTGACCTGGGCGTCGAGCAACACCAACGTCGCGACGGTCGACCAGAAGGGCAACGTCAAGGCTGTCGGCGTCGGCACCTGCCGGATCACGGTCACGAGCAACGACCCGTACAACAGCGCGAAGGCAACCTGCTGGGTAACAGTCCGCTGACGGAACGCCGGAAAGGGACGCCGTATTTCGCGAAGACCGAAAAGAAAAACAAATCATTATGACAAACAGGGTGCAGAGGAGAATCTGCATCCTGTTTCTTTACATTGTTTTGGATGGGGCTTCGCCCCATACCCGATTGTTGTTTTTCTTTTCTCGACGTTTTTTCGCCCTCGGCGTACAACAGTACAGCCTTCGGGCGAAGAAAACG
>CAMZEG010000080.1 GCA_947305635.1 uncultured Clostridia bacterium | reverse complement strand
TTTTCATCGTCAGAATATCGCCGACCTGTACGTCCATCCTCCGGCAACTCCTTCCATCGGTAAACTGATAGTATATTATACCAGTCTTCTGCAAAAATATCAATCATCCTTTGCAAAAAAGAAGAAAACGGCCCCGCGGCCGCCTAAAACAGGTCCGTCTCGCATATATATGAAAGACGTATCACATAGCGCTGCCCCGCGCGGGCAGAAGAAAGGAACCAGACAATGAAGCAGTATTATCCCGAAAACCATCTGATTTCGACCGAAGAGAACCGCATGGCGCTCTCGTCCAGAGCGACGCTCAAGGACGCGTGGTACAACGGCAAAACGCTCGAGGGCCGCGCCGTGATGTGCGACAAGGACCACAATCTGCACGTCGACCTCGGCGTGATGCGCGGCCTGATCGCCCGCGAGGAGGGCGCCATCGGCATCGAAGACGGCTCCGTGCGCGACATCGCGGTCATTTCGCGGGTCAACAAGCCCGTCGTGTTCAAGATCCTCGGCTTCGCGCCGGACGCGGGCGGGGAGACCGTCGCGCTTTTGAGCCGCCGCGCCGTGCAGGAGGACTGCATGCGCGACTATGTGCGGCAGCTGCGCCCCGGCGACGTGATCGACGCCGTTGTGACCCACATGGAGCCGTTCGGCGTCTTTTGCGATATCGGCTGCGGGATCAGCGCCCTGATGCCGATCGACGCGATCTCCGTCTCGCGGATTCCGCACCCGTCGGCGCGCTTTCGCCCCGGCCAGAAGATCAAAGCGATCATCAAAGCGCGGGACGTGCTCGACCGCGTCACGCTCAGCTACAAGGAGCTGCTGGGTACCTGGGAGGAGAACGCGGCATTCTTCCGCCCGGGCGAAACCGTCCCCGGGATCGTCCGCTCCGTGGAGCGCTACGGGATCTTCGTCGAGCTAAGGGAGAACCTCGCGGGCCTTGCGGAATACGTTTCGGGCGTCGAGCCGGGCCAGCACGCGAGCGTGTATATCAAGAGCCTGATCCCCGAGCGGATGAAGATCAAGCTGATCATTGTCGATTCCTTCGACGCGGGCTACCCGGTCTCTCCGCCGCACTACTTTTTCACCGGCCGCCACATGGACCGCTGGGTCTACTCTCCCGCCGCCTGTCCGAAGATGATCGAGACCGATTTCCGCCAGATGGCGTGCGTGTGAAAAAAGCGCCCCGCAGGGCGCTTTTTTCAGTGGCTAGTGGTTAGTGGCTAGTGGCTAGTGACGCGGGGAAGGCTCGTTGCAACGGCAAATAAACACCCGCGCCGTGGGGGGGGGGGCACTTTTAAGCCGTCCCTATGCGCATCAGCGCATGGGTTGCGGGTCGCCAGTGGCGACCTTTGCGGCATCGCCGCAAAAGCAACGACCGAGCCGGCAGGCGAGAAAAGGGGGACCGCGCGCGAAGCGCGTGGTGGAAGGGGCGCACCTTGCCGCCGCGCACCGTTTTCCGACCGTCGCGGCTGCCGTGACAATCTTTCCGCCAGCAGGTCTTTTCGGCAAAGCCGTGCCCCATCAGTCATTGCGCTTTGGCGCAATGACAGCGTCCCCATCGCCCTTCGGGCGACAGGGACGCCATTGCTCGGTTTGCCCGGCGTTGTTTCTGCGCTCGCTGACGACTGACGACTGACGACTGTCGACTTTTACTAGGCACTAGGCACTAGCCACTAGCCACTAACAGCTAACGGCTGATTGCTGCCATAAACTTCGCGAACACCCGCAGCAGCCGGTCCGCAAACGTCGGCGCGGGGGCTTCGATCTGTTCGCCCCCGTCGGCGGGGGAGAGGGTGCCGTCGTCCGAAAGACCGTACACGCGGTAGCAAAAGTGCGCCGCCTCGTCCTCGAACAGCAATGCGATTCTGCCGTCAGACAGCTCCGTCAAACACGAATAGGCGAAGAAGCCGTCGTTCATCGGCAGCTCCGAGATCCAGTCGATGCGGTTGCCGTCCCCGATCACGCCGACGCGCAATACGCCGTTCGCGCGGCCCTTCGCGCTGGATCCCATCGAGCAGAGCACCACCGGCCTGCCGCCGACGGTGTGCGTCGTGTTGAGAAACGACACCATGCAGTTTTTCGTCCCGTACAGCGCCCACGCGGGCTACGATTTCGTCCAGCTGTCGCCGCCGTCCGCTCTGTCGCAGACGCTGACAAAGTGGGCGCCTGTCCGCGAGAACAGCCGCAGCGTTCCGTCGGACAGGGTGATGATCTGCGATTCGCTGGTCTTTTTCAAAAGGGACGCGTTTTTGACGTCCTCCCCGCGCTGCCACGTCATGCCCCCGTCGTCGGAATACAGCGTCAGCGCGTGCTCTTTCCCGTTTTCGTTGGAATACACCGGGAAGATCAGCCGCTCGCGCCCGTCGATCTGTACCGCCGCGCCGCGGCCCGGACACACGCCGAGGAAGGCTTCGCTGTCACGCTTCACCATCGGGTTCAAAAGCAGGGGGTCGCTCCATGTCAGGCCGCCGTCGTCGCTCGTGCGCAGGCACAAAAACGGCGTCGGGAACACATGCAGGTCGGCGTCCGCATAGAAGACGGTCTGCGCGACGGTCTTCCCCGTCGGGATATCGTCGTCGCCCTTCTGCGCCATCGTGCAGATGACGCCGTCCTTGTAAAGGCGGTAGGCGCGGTCGACGGTGTAGGCGGTGGGGTCTCCGTTTTCGAGCACGGGGGCGCGGTCTCCGTCAAAACCGGCGATCGCCCAGCGGTAATCGTCGCTGCCGCGCGCGGCAAGGGCGATGCAGCGTTTGCCGTCCACGGTGACGCAGCCGCTGCCTTTTTGCGCGTTGGGGTAGCCCGTCCCGGAAAGGAAGAGGTCGGTCAAAAGGAAGACGCGGCCGCTGTCGCTTTGCAGCAAAGCCGAGTCGATATACGCCGCGCTTTGGGTGCTGCCCGCGCCGTCGGCGTAATCGTCGAGCCGGTTCGGGACGCTGTAGCGCCAGCCGCCGGTTCCGTCCGAAGAGAGCGCCGCCGCAACGTCAAGGTTCTGCGGCGCGTCGACGCCGTGACGCCACCTGAGGTCCGCCGCCGCGAGCACGCGCCCGTCGCGCAGTGTCCACAGCGCGGGGATGCGGAACCGCTCGCAGCCGAGCGTGCCCGTCTCAAAGGGGTTGACCGCCCCGCCCGCGGCAAGCGCGCCCATGGGCGTCGCCGCGAGCAGCAGCACCGTCAGGAAAAATGAGAGACTTTTTTTCATACGACCGCCTCCTGAAATCATCTGCTTTTATTATACACGTTTTTGGCAAGGGACGCAATCCCCGGGGAGGGTATTTATGCCGTCCCTATGCGCGCCAGCGCATGGGTTGCGGCTTGTCGCGACGTTGTTCCCGCGCAATTCCGAATTCCGCATTCCGAATTCCGAATTAAAAAAAGCCGCCCGACCGGGCGACTTTTTTTATTTGTTGTTCAGCCAGGCTTCCGCTTTCGCGGCGGAAACGCATTTGATGTCTTCCTTCTTGTACGGAGAGGCTTCGCCGCCGTTGGTGTAGAGGAAGTAGTAGCCCTTCGGGGTCTGATACAGCGTTTCCTCATAGCCCGCCGGATCGCCGTACACGCCGCTGGTGCGCTTTTCGATCAGCGCCGCAGTCTCGGTGTCGTACTCTCTTTTGGAAATGATCTTTTTCATCGGGACATCCTCCTTTCTTGTCGGATCCGTGTTATTCTATCACCGAACCGGGAAAAATGCAATAGGCAAGAAGCTGAAATTATTGCAAGGGAGGCGTGACATTTTGGGGAATTCGCGCGGGACTCAGGCGCTCAGTTCCACGGTCTCGGTGATCGTGCCGTCGATCGCGGCGGCCATCTTCGAGAGATAGAACTTGCCGGCGAGCTTCGCCGTGAACGGGACGGTGTACTGCACCTGCGTCAGCTTGCCGGTGCTGTCGACGGTCGCGCGGATGACAGTGCCGCTGTACTTGAGCTGGGCGGTATTGACCTTGAGGCCGAACGCGCCGACCGCGGACGGGTCGGGCATCGTCAGGCAGCTGGCATGCGCCTTGGCCTGCTTGACCTTTTCGTTCTTGTAAAGCGCGGTTTCGTCCTTGAGCTTGATCACGACCACATAGCCGCCGTCCTTCGCCTTGGCCTTTGCCGCGAGGACGTCGTCGGCGGAAAGCTTGGAGGCTTTGCCGGCGGGGGCGAGGATCTCCTTCGCCGTCTTGTCGGCCTTCTTGCCGTCGCTGCGGATCGTATAGGTCTGCTCCAGCGGAGAGACCGCGCGCTTGATCGCGGACTGGGCCGCGCCCTTCGCGAGCTTCGGCGAAACGTCGGTCGGCGTCATCTGCAGCGCGACGGTCTGCTTGATCGTCACGTCTTCGCTGCGCTTGGCGGCGTTGACCGCTTTGTTATAGGCGGAAACAACGGCGTCGACACCCTTCGGGACGGAGACTTTCTTTGCCGGTTTCGTGTCGTCGGTCTTGTCGGCGGGTTCCGCGGCCGGTTCGGTCGTCGCGTCGACTGGTTCGGCGTCCTTCGTGTCCGCCGGGGCGGTCGTGCCGTAGGGGTTGTTGTTGAAGTTCAGGTTGAAGCCCTTGGTCTTGCCCAGCATGAAGCCGCAAAGGAACGCGAGCAGCAGCGTGAGCACCAGCGCCGTCGTCTTGATATTCTTGCTCATATCACGATCTCCTTTCGGGAAAAACATGTCTACCAATAAACATACAATAAAATGGCAAAAAAGTCAATCGTTTTCCGGAATTCTTTCCGCTATTGTTCCGTTCGGGAAATATGGACGCTTGACAAACGGGGCAAAATGCGATACGATTACAAAGTAAACAACGGCTAACCGGAGGTGACGGGATGAAGACGACGTTTGATATCACCGGGATGACCTGCGCCGCCTGCAGCGCGCGGGTCCAGTCCGCCGTGGAAGCGCTTGACGGCGCGGCGGACGTGCAGGTCAATCTCTTGACGAACAGCATGGCCGTGGACTACGACCCGCAGACCCTCACCCCGTCCGATATCATCCTCAAGGTCAGGGCGGCGGGCTACGGCGCCGCGGTCCATGACCCGCGCAGCAAGCAGGCGCACACGCAGGAAAAGGCCGAGAGCGCGAAAAAGCGGCGGCTGATCGTCTCGGTGCTGCTGCTGTTGCCGCTGATGTATCTTTCGATGGGGCATATGCTCCGTTTGCCGCAGCCGCCGTTTCTTGCGGGACACGAGCACGCGCACATCCACGCGCTGACGCTTTTGCTTTTGACGCTCGTCGTGCTCGTCGTCAACCGCAGCTATTTCATCGGCGGCTTCCGCGCTTTACTGCATCGCGCGCCGAACATGGACTCTTTGATCGCGCTCGGGGCGGCCGCCTCGTTCGGTTACGGCGCGGTCGTGACGGCGCAGCTCTTCTCCGCCGTCGCCGCGGGCGACATGGAGACCGTCGCCGCGCTGCACCAAAACCTCTACTTCGAATCCGCGGCGATGATCGTCACGCTCGTCGATATCGGCAAATTCCTCGAGGAACGCGCCAAGGGAAAGACGAAGCGCGCGCTCGATCTTTTGAGTGAGCTCGCGCCGCAGACCGCGCAGGTGATCCGCGGCGGGGTCGAGACGACCGTCGCGGCGGAAGCACTGGAAAACGGCGACGAGATCGTCGTGCGGCCGGGGACGAAGATCCCCGCCGACGGCGTGATCCTCAGCGGAGAGGGCTGGCTCGACCAGAGCGCCCTGACCGGCGAAAGCATGCCGGTGGAAAAGGGAGAAGGCGACAGCGTCCTTTGCGCATCGATCAACACGGCCGGGGCGTTTCACTTCCGTGCCGAGCGGGTCGGCGACGCGACGACCCTCGCGCAGATGATCGCGCTCTCGTTGGAGGCGGCGGGCAGCAAGGCGCCGATCTCCCGCCTCGCGGACAAGGTCAGCCGCGTCTTTGTGCCGGTCGTGATCGCGATCGCGGCGGTGGTATTCACCATCTGGATGCTTGTCACCCGCGACGTCGGCACGGCGCTCAACTACGCGATCAGCGTCCTCGTGATCTCCTGTCCGTGCGCGCTCGGCCTCGCGACGCCCGTCGCGATCATGGTCGGGACGGGGCAGGCCGCGAAAAACGGCTTACTCTTCAAAAGCGCCGCCGCGATGGAGGCGCTCGCCGCGGTCGACACCGTCGTGTTCGACAAGACGGGCACCCTGACCGAAGGTCTCCCCGCCGTGACGGATCTGATTATTGTCGGGGACGGCGACGAAACCGCGCTTCTGACCGCGGCCGCCGCGCTCGAAGCAAAGAGCGAACACCCGATCGCCGCCGCCGTTTTACGCAAAGCCGCCGGACTGACCCTGCCCGAGCCGGAACACTTCCAATCGTTCGCGGGCAGCGGGATCGCCGGAACGGTCGACGGCTGCGCCTATGTGATCGGCAACCGCAAGCGGATGGAAGAAAGCGGCGTCGACTGCGCCGCGCAGGAAGAGACGCTGCAAACCCTCGCGGACGCGGGGAAAACGCCGCTGCTGCTGGCGAAGGACGGTCAACTGGCCGCCGTTTTCGCCGTGGCGGATACCGAAAAGCCCCATGCCGCCTCCCTTGTGCGCGCCCTGCAAAGCCAAAACATCACGCCGGTCATGTTCACGGGCGACAACGCCCGGACCGCCAAAGCGGTCGGCGCGCGGCTCGGGATCACGCAGGTGGTTGCCGAGGTGCTCCCGCAGCACAAGGACGCCGCCGTGCAAACCCTGCAGGACGCGGGCAGCCGCGTCGCGATGGTCGGCGACGGGATCAACGACGCCCCGGCGCTCGCGCGCGCCGACATCGGAATCGCGATCGGCAGCGGAACGGACGTCGCGATCGAATCGGCCGATCTCGTGCTGCTGAACCGCGACATTTTCTCGGTGGAAACGGCCGTGCGCCTTTGCAAAGCCGTGATGGGCAACATCCGGATGAATCTTTTCTGGGCGTTTTTCTATAATGTGATCGCGATCCCCTTGGCAGCGGGCGCGTTTTATGCTATACTTGGAATCAGACTGACGCCGATGATCGGCGCGGCGGCGATGAGCGTCAGCTCCGTGACCGTGGTGCTCAACGCGCTGCGGCTGCGCCGTTTCCGCGCCGAAGGACCGGCAAACGAACCGACAGAACCGACAAAGGAGGACGAAGACATGAAGCAGATCATCGAAGTGACGGGCATGCACTGCGGCCATTGCGCCGCGGCGGTATCACAGGCGCTCGCGGCGATTCCGAACGTGAAAAAGGCGAAGGCCGACCACGAGCAGAACCGCGCCGTGATCACGGTTTCCGCCGAGGTACCGGCGGACGTGATTGCCGAGGCCGTTGAGAAGGCGGGCTTCACCTGCGGCAAGATCGAGACGAAAAAAGGCTTGTTCTGAAAAAAACGGCTTCGGCCGTTTTTTTCGTGCACACTGCAAACTGCACACTCAAAAAGCGCCCGCGGGCGCTTTTTCTTGACAGCCTTTCCAAAAACAGGTATAATTAAGTGTTACTTGAATTTACAGATTAGAGGTAGACTTATGAAAACCCTTCGGTTACATCTTCTGCGCCACGGGCTGACGCAGGGCAATCTCGACGGGCTGTATATCGGCCATACCGACCTGCCCCTTTGCGAGGCGGGCAGAAAGCAGCTTCTGGAGATGAAAGCGCAGTACGCGTACCCCGAAACGCAGTTTATCTTCTCCAGCCCGCTCAAGCGCTGTCTGGAGACCGCTGAGATCCTGTACCCCGGCGTGAAGCCGATGGTGATCGACGCGCTGACGGAGTACGACTTCGGCGAATACGACGGCCGCTCTGCGGAAGAGCTGCACGAAAAGTCGCCGATCTTCGACCGCTGGCTGGCCGGGGAGCCGGAGATCAAGCCTCCCTTCGGGGAGAGCAACGAGGACTTCACCCGCCGCGTATGCACCGCGTTCGCGCGGATCGTCGAAGGGCTGCTCAAAACCGGGACGGACGACGCCGTCATCCTGACCCACGGCGGCGTGCTGATGGCAATTATGGCGAACTTTGCGCTTCCCGAGGCGGCGGCGACCGACTGGCTGACGCCCTCCGGCTGCGGCTACACGGTGCGGATCGACCCGACGCTGTGGATGGCGGGCCAGAAGGCCGAGGCCATCGCGGAGATCCCGCTGACGCCGCAGGAGCAGACCGACCGGGATTACGAAGGCTGGGACTACTACCCGGACGACGACGATTTCGACGTGTCGGAATATGTGTAATCATTCTCATAAAAGTTGGTGACAACCTTGAACATTCTCTTTCTCGGCGACGTGGTGTCGCAAAGCGGGTGCGACTTTGTCCGCAAAAAGCTGCCCGCCTATAAACGCTTTGCGGGGATCGATCTTTGTATCGCGAACGCGGAAAACAGCGCGAAGGGCAACGGCCTCACGCCGCAGTCCGCGCAGTTTTTGCTGTCCTCCGGCGTCGACTTCCTGACGGGCGGCAACCACACCTTCCGCCGCCGCGAGGTCTATGACTACCTCGACGAAACGATGTCGGCGATCCGCCCCTATAACTACCCGGCGGGCGCGCCCGGCAAAGGTGTCGGGACGATCGACTGCGGCTTTGTGCGCGTCGGCGTCGTCAACCTGATCGGCACGACCTACCTTGACCCGGTCGAAAACCCGTTTCTCGCGGCCGACCGCGCGCTGGAGGAAGTCAAGGACTGCCGAATCGTGCTCGTGGACTTCCACGCCGAAGCGACGAGCGAAAAAAAGGCGCTCGGCTTTTACCTCGACGGGCGGGTCTCCGCCGTCGCCGGCACCCATACCCATGTTCAGACGAGCGACGAAACCGTGCTTCCCGGCGGGACGGGCTATATCACCGACCTCGGCATGTGCGGAGGATCGGGCACCGTCCTCGGCGTGAAGAAGGAGATCGCAATCGAAAAGTTCCGCACGCAGTTGCCGGTGCGCTTTGACACCGAGGAGGACGCGCCCTGCGCGATCGAAGGCTGCGTCTTTGATATCGACGAAAAAACCGGCCGCTGCCGTTCGGCGCAGCGCGTCCGGCTGACATAAAGGAGGAGTGGCTATGAAACGATGGCTCGCGCTGCTGCTGGCGGCGCTGCTGCTTCTGAGCCTTGCCGGCTGCGGAGAACAGCCCGACCCGGCAACGGACGACACGACCGAACCCGAACCGACGCTGACGGAACCGGACGACCCCGCTTTCGTCAACCGGATCGTGACGCTGCCCTATTCGGCGGCGGACGCGCTCAACCCGTTCCAGACGAAGAGCACGATGAACCGCGACATCTGCACGCTTTTGTATGACTCCCTCGTGCGGCTGGACGAAACCTTCATGCCGGTGCCGTCGGTCGCGGCCGGCTACTCGCTGGACGGCACGACGCTGACCGTCTCTCTGCGCGACGACGTCCGGTTCACGACCGGCGATCTGCTGCACCCGCGCGACGTGATCTATTCGTTCCAGTTCGCGAAGGAAAGCCCCTGCTATGAGGCGCGGCTGGCGAACTTCTTTTCCTGTACCATGTCCGGCGACGACGTGGTG
>CAMZEG010000079.1 GCA_947305635.1 uncultured Clostridia bacterium | reverse complement strand
GCTTTCCTATCTTCCGAACAGCATCCTCTGGCGCGAAAAGGCGGCGTTCTCGGACGCGGTCGGCCATTCGATGGTGGACGATCTGAAGGAATACGCGGAGAGCTATTACACAGACGAAGAGTTTGAAGAAAAGCGGAAGCAATACACCCACGCGCAGCCGTTCACAAAGGAATCTCTGCTGTACCGCGAGATCTTTGAAAAATACTATCCCGGTCAAGGGGAAATGATCGCGGATTTCTGGATGCCGAATAAGCAGTGGGAGGGCTGCGACGTCAACGACCCGTCGGCGCGCGTGCTTTCCAACTACGGCGAAAGCGGCACCTGACGGAGGAAGCCATGGATAAAATTCTCGTGTTGGATTTCGGCGGACAGTACGACCAGCTGATCGCCCGCCGGATCCGGAATCTGCAAGTTTACGCGGAGATCAAGCCCTACAGCGCGATCACCCCGCAGGAAATCAAAGCGGCAAACTACCGCGGAATCGTCTTCACCGGCGGCCCGAACAGCGTCTACGCCGAAAACGCGCCCCACTGCGGCGGCGAGATCCTCTCGCTGGGGATCCCGATCCTCGGTATCTGCTACGGGCATCAGCTGCTCGCCTATCTCGCAGGCGGCAAAATCGCGCCGGCCGAAACGGGCAGCGAATACGGCAAGACCGCGGTCAGCGTGCGCAAACACGTCCTCTTCGAGGGCGTGCCGCACGAAAGCGTCTGCTGGATGAGCCACACCGACGCCGTCCAGACGCTCCCACCGGGCTTTTCCGTGCTGGCAAAAACGGCGCACTGCCCGGTCGCCGCGATCGGCGACGACAGCCGCAAACTTTACGGCGTCCAGTTCCACCCGGAGGTCACGCACACGGCCTACGGCACGAAGATGCTGCAAAACTTTGTCGTCTCCGTCTGCGGCTGCAAGGCCGACTGGCAGATGGACGACGTGCTGACCGCGACGGTGGAACGCTACCGGGAACAGCTCAAAGATAAAAAAGTGCTGCTGGCGCTGTCCGGCGGCGTCGATTCCGCCGTGACGGCCCTGCTGCTGCACCGCGCCGTCGGCGACAACCTGACCTGCGTCTTCGTCGACCACGGCCTTTTGCGCAAGGGAGAGGGCGACTTCGTCGAAGCGACCTTCGGCGGCAAGTTCGGCGTCAACCTGATCCGCGTCAACGCGGAGGAGCGCTTTCTCAAGGCGCTTGCGGGCGTGACGGAGCCGGAACAGAAGCGGCACATCATCGGCGAACAGTTCATCCGCGTCTTCGAGGAGGAGGCAAAACAGCTCGGGCAGATCGACGTTCTTGCGCAGGGCACGATCTATCCCGACGTGATCGAAAGCGGCAAGGGAGACTCCGCGAAGATCAAAAGCCACCACAACGTCGGCGGCCTGCCGGACAACATGACGTTCACGGAGCTGGCCGAACCGCTGCGCGACCTGTTCAAGGACGAGGTGCGCGCCCTCGGCGAAAAGCTGGGTCTGCCGCGGCAGCTCGTCCGGCGGCAGCCCTTCCCCGGTCCCGGCCTCGGCGTAAGGGTGATCGGCGAGATCACAAAGGAAAAGCTGGACATCCTGCGCGAAGCGGACGCGATCTTCCGCGAAACCGTCGCCGAAAGCGAAGACGACCTGCTGCCGAACCAGTACTTCGCCGTCCTCACCGACACGCGGTCGGTCGGCGTCATGGGCGACGCGCGGACCTACGGCTACACCGTCGCGCTGCGGGCGGTCACGACCGACGACTTTATGACGGCGACGTGGACGCGTCTGCCGTACGACCTGCTCGAAACCGCGAGCAGCCGGATCACGAACGAAGTCCCCGGCATCAGCCGCGTGGTCTACGATATCACATCAAAGCCACCAGCAACAGTAGAATGGGAATGAGCGCCTGCCGCGCCCGGTGGGCGATGCAGGCAGGCGGTCATTAGGAAGAAACAGGGAGTATCACGAAGCGCTCCAAGCGAGTGAGACGACCGTGTTTCTGACCGGGAAAGGAGTAACTATTTATGACAAAGTACATTTTCGTCACCGGCGGCGTCGTCTCCGGTCTCGGCAAAGGCATCACGGCCGCGTCGCTCGGCCGGCTGCTGAAGGCGCGGGGCCTCAAGGTCGCGTCGCAGAAGCTCGACCCCTATATCAACGTCGACCCCGGCACGATGAGCCCGTTTCAGCACGGCGAAGTCTATGTGACCGAGGACGGCGCGGAAACCGACCTCGACCTCGGCCACTACGAGCGGTTCATCGACGAGGACCTCAACAAGTATTCCAACCTGACGACCGGCAAGGTCTACTGGAACGTCCTCAACAAGGAGAGAAGGGGCGAATACCTCGGCTCGACCGTCCAGGTGATCCCGCATATCACCAACGAGATCAAGGACTTCATCTACCGCGCGGCAAAGAAGACCGAAGCGGACGTGCTGATCACCGAGATCGGCGGCACGATCGGCGACATCGAAAGCCAGCCGTTCATCGAGGCGGTGCGCCAGATCTCGCTCGAGGTCGGGCGCGAAAACAGTCTGTTCATCCACGTCACCCTCGTGCCGTATCTGCACGGCTCCGAGGAGCACAAGAGCAAGCCGACCCAGCATTCCGTCAAGGAGCTGCAGGGTCTCGGCATCCATCCGAACATCATCGTGCTGCGCTGCGACCGCCCGCTGGAGCCGTCGATCTTCCAGAAGATCTCGCTGTTCTGCAACGTCAAGCCCGACTGCGTGATCGAAAACCTCACGGTGCCCTGTCTCTATGAAGCGCCGCTGATGCTCGAGAAGGCGAACTTCTCCGGCGTCGTCTGCCGCGAGCTGGGGCTCGACGCGCCAAGGCCGGACCTCGCGGAATGGGAAGCGATGGTCGAACGGATCAAGCGCGCCGCGCAGCCGGTCACGATCGGCCTTGTCGGCAAATACATCCAGCTGCACGACGCCTATCTCTCCGTCGCGGAGGCGCTGCGTCACGCGGGCTTTGCCCAGGACGCGACCGTCGACAACCGCTGGATCGATTCCGAGACCGTCACGCCCGACACCGCGGACGAGATTCTCTGCGGTCTGGACGGCATCCTCGTCCCCGGCGGCTTCGGCAGCCGCGGGATCGAAGGGATGATCCTCGCGGCGAAGTACGCCCGCGAACATGAGTTGCCCTATTTCGGCATCTGCCTCGGCATGCAGATCGCCGTGATCGAATACGCCCGCCACAAGGCCGGGATCGCCGACGCGAACTCCGGCGAGTTCGACGAGCTGTGTCAGCATAAGGTGATCGACTTCATGCCCGGCCAGAGCGATTCGATCGACAAGGGCGGCACCCTACGGCTCGGCGCGTACCCGTGCGAGATCGTCCCCGGCACGACGATGGCCCGCTGCTACGGGAAAGATTCGATCAGCGAGCGCCACCGCCACCGCTATGAATTCAACAACGACTACCGCGAAATTTTGCAAAACGCCGGGCTGACGCTCTCGGGCCTGTCGCCGGACAACACCCTTGTGGAGACTGTCGAACTGACGGAGCGTCCGTTCTTCGTCGGCGTCCAGTATCACCCCGAATTCAAGAGCCGCCCCAATAAGCCGCACCCGCTGTTCTTCGGGTTCATCGCCGCGGCGAAGGAAAGGAAGCGCTAACGTGAAATTTACGAAAATGCACGGCCTCGGCAACGATTATCTCTATGTCTACGGCGACGTGCCCGCCGATATCGCGGCGCTCAGCATCCGCCTTTCGGACCGCCACTGCGGCGCCGGCGCGGACGGGATGATCTATATCGGCCCGTCAAAGACCGCCGATTTTTCGATGCGGATCTTCAACGCGGACGGCAGCGAGGCGATGATGTGCGGCAACGGCATCCGCTGCGTCGGAAAATATGTCTATGACAAGGGCTACACCGACAAGACGAAGCTGACGGTCGAAACCCTCTCCGGGATCAAGACGCTGCATCTGACGCTCAAAAAGGGCGTCGTCGACCGCGTCACGGTCGGAATGGGACAGGCGGTCGTTTCGCCGCAAAAGGAAGTGGAGGCAGGCGGCAAAAAAGTCGTCTGTACCCCCGTTTCGGTCGGCAACCCCCACGCGGTGATTTTTGTCGACAACGCCGAAACCGCGCCTGTGGAAGCGCTCGGCCGGCTGCTGGAAAAAAACAGCGCCAGCGGCATCACGATGGCCTGCGGGACGGGCGCGTGCGCGAGCGCCGCGGCGGCAGTCAGCCTCGGTTCCTGCGCGGCGGACACCCCGATCGCCGTCCACCTCGACGGCGGCACGCTCGAGATCACGGTCGGCGCGGACGGCAGTATCACGATGACCGGCCCCGCGGCCTTTGTTTACGAAGGAGAGACGATTCCATGCTGAAGCCCAACGAAAACTACGCCAAATTACAGGATTCCTACCTGTTTTACCATATCGCGCAAAAGACGAAGGCCTACCTTGACGCCCACCCCGAACAGCGTCTGCTGCGTCTCGGAATCGGCGACGTCTCGCAGCCGCTTTGTCCCGCGGTGATCGACGCGCTGCACGCGGCGGTCGACGACCAGGCAAGCGCCGCCACGTTTCACGGCTACCTGCCGGAATGCGGCGCCCCGTTTTTCCGCGAAGCGGCCGCAAAGCACTACGCCGCGCGGGGCGTAGAACTCTCCCCCGACGAGGTCTTCGCGTCCTACGGCGCGAGCGACGAGCTGGGCGATATCCTCGACCTGTTCGACCGCGGGAGCACGGCGCTGATCTTGGAACCCGCCTACCCCGCGTACGTCGACGCGAACGTGATGGCCGGCCACCCGATCGTCCATCTCCCCGCCGGGAAGGAGAACGGCTTTCTGCCCCTCCCGAACGCGGGCACAAAAGCCGACCTGATCTATCTCTGTTCGCCGAACAACCCGACCGGCGCGGTCTTTTCGAAAGAGCAGCTGCAGCAGTGGGTCGACTTCGCCAACCAAATGGGCGCGGTGATCCTCTTTGACGCGGCGTATGAGGCGTATATCGAAGACGACGCCCTGCCCCACAGCATCTTTGAGCTGCGCGGCGCGCGCACCTGCGCGATCGAGATCAATTCGCTTTCCAAGACCGCGGGCTTCACCGGCACCCGCCTGGGCTACACGGTGATCCCGAAAGAGCTCGAACGCGGCGGAATGAACCTCAACGCCATGTGGGTGCGCAACCGCACGACGAAGACCAACGGCGTGTCGTATCTTTTGCAAAAAGGCGGCGCGGCGGTCTTCACCGACGAGGGCCAGGCGCAGATCAAAGCGCAGATCGCGCTTTACAAGCGCAACGCGACGACGCTGACAAAGGCGCTCGACGACTGCGGAATCCGGTACTGCGGCGGCAAGAACGCGCCGTATATCTGGCTGCAGTGCCCGAAGGGGCTTTCGAGCTGGGAATTCTTCGATTTGCTGCTGACAAAGGCGCAGATCGTCGGCACGCCCGGCGCGGGCTTCGGGGCCTGCGGAGAGGGCTACTTCCGCTTCTCCTGCTTCGGCAGCCCGGCGGACACGGCTGAGGCGGCGAAGCGTTTGCGGGAGCTGTTAAAGTGACGAGTGGCTAGTGGCTAGTGACTAGTAGGGGCGGCCATTGGCCGCCCGTGTTTTTTTGCCAATAACGATTTGCAGTTTCCCGGGCGACCACGCACGGTCGCCCCTACGCGACAAAAAACCGAACAGATTGCCATCTCCAAAACGCGGGCAAACGCTTTTCCGTTGTCCCTTTTTCCCCGCGCACTAGGCACTAGCCACTAGCCACTAGCCACTGAAAAAGCCGCCCACCCGGGCGGCTTTTTTCTGTTCGATCGGTCAGATAGCGGAGCCTTCCTCCTGCTTCGCGGCGAGGAGCGTGCGGATCACGCCCATCACGGCGTTGAGCAACGTCAGGATCATTTTGATGTCGACCTTGCCCTTGACCTTTTCGAGCTTTAACGACAGCTTATCCATAGATGTCTCCTCCTAGGGAAATGCTTTGTCAGCTTTATTGTACCATGTTTTCGCGAAAGTGTGTGAACAATCCGTTAAAAATGCGCCAACTGTCGCGCACGCCGCGGGGCGGGCCGCTGTCCTCTTGCACAAAAACCTTGCGCGCGCCCGCCGCAATCTGAAAAAAACGCCGAAAAACCAAAAGTTTTGCAAAAGGGCTTGATTTCCTGGAAATGTGGCGTATAATCCAGTTGGAAAACGTAATGAAAGAAGGGCATTGCCATGTCTAAAATATTCGGCCACAGAGGCTGCAGCGGCACCTACCCGGAAAACACCATGCTTTCGTTCCGCAAAGCGGTGGAAGCCGGCGTGGACGGCATGGAGTTCGATCTGCATCTGACGAAGGACAACCGTCTTGTCATCATCCACGACGAAACGATCGACCGCACCTCCAACGGCAGCGGCACCGTGCGCGACATGACGCTCGAAGAGCTGAGAAAGTACGACTTTTCGGCGGCGTTCGCCGGGCAGTACGGCTTTTGCGAGATCCCGACGCTCGAAGACTACTTCGACCTCGTCAAGGACCTCCCGCTGGTCACCAACATCGAACTGAAAACCGGCGTCTGGGAGTACCCGGGCATCGAGCAGGCGACGATCGACATGATCCGCGCCTATCATCTGGAGGACCGGATCATCTTTTCCTCCTTCAACCACACGACGGTCGAGCGCTGCAAGCAGCTCGCGCCGGACATCAAGTGCGGCTTCCTGACCGAGAACTGGCCGTACGGCTACGGCGCCTACACCGCCGCCCACGGCATCGAATGCTGCCATCCCCCGCTGCGGATGCTGACCGAAAAAACGGTCGCCGAAATGCACGACGCCGGGTGCGAGATCAACACCTGGACGGTCAACACCGAAGAGGACGCGAAGCAGCTTGCCGCGTGGGGCGTGGACGCGCTGATCGGCAACTACCCGGAAAAAATGAAAGACTGGCTGAAATAAAAGAACGCCCTGCGGGGCGCTTTTTTTTAATTCGGAATTTGAAAAAGCCGCTCGGAAGAGCGGCTTTTTCACTTGATCTGCGTGATCTTGCTTCCCTTCACCATGAACACGCGCTTTGAAAGCGGGAAGAGGAACGAGTCGTTGACCGAGTCGGTGTAGAAGTCGTCGATCTCTCCGTCCGGGAACGCCGCGCGGAAAAGGTCCACCTTGCGCTCGCGAAAGCACGGCGTGTGGATCTCCCCCGTTTTGACGTCGAAATCCGTCGCAATCAGGTGTTTGACGCCGAGCCGCTCGCACACGTCGTCCATCATGAAATACGGCGACGCCGTGATGATCACGTCGTCCTCCTGCCGGATCTCCCTGTAAAACGGCTTGATCTTGTGCATCCGCTTGTCCCAGAAGCCGGAAACGAGCGACGGCAGATCGACGTTGTTTTCCGCGAAATACTTTTGCAGCTTCGGCGCATAGTCGCGGGTGAAGTCTTCGAACGTCGCTTTGCCGCGCTTGTAGCGGAACATCAGCTTCGCAACGCTCGGCAGAAAGCGGACGACCGAAGGGTCCTTTTTGAGGTAGCACAGCAGAAACTCAATCGAGCTTTCGCCGTCGTAGATCGTTTCGTCAAAGTCGTAGACGTTCATCGCTTCCCCCTTAGTTCGGCTGTTCGAGCTTCAGGTATTCGTCCTTGACGAAGCCGATCTTCTTGAAGATCAGGTGGAACACCAGAGACAATATCGCAGGGGCGGCGATGTGCATCAGCAGAATGAGACCGATCGTCTCCCAGGTGCCGAAGCTTTCGTGCATCGCGCTGTACGCGCCGAACTGGCCGACGAGGCCGCTCGTGCCCATGCCCGCGCCGGTGGGGGTGTTGGTCATTCCGAAGACGCAGGTCGAGATCGGGCCGAGGATCGCTCCCGCGAGGGTCGGAGCCAAAAGAATCTGCGGCCGCTTCATAATGTTGCCGAACTGGAGCATACTGGTACCGACGCCCTGCGACAAAAGGCCGCCTACGCCGTTCGCGCGGAAGCTCGTCACCGCGAAACCGACCATCTGGGCCGCGCAGCCGACGGCGGCCGCGCCCGCGGCGATCCCCTCCAGGCCGAGCATGATACAGATTGCGGCGGAGCTGATCGGGGCGGTCAGCGCAAGGCCGACGAGCGTCGCGACGGTGATGCCCATCGGGAACGGGTGCAGCGTGGTGGCGGCGTTAATCACGTCGCCGAGCCAGGTCATGAACTTCGAAAGATAGGGGCCGACGAACATACCGCACAAGCCTCCCGTGATGATCGTGACGATCGGGGTGAGAACGATGTCGATCTTCGTCTTGCCCGCGACGAGCGAGCCGAGCTCGCACCCGACGACCGCCGCCGCGAACGCGCCGACCGGGCCGCCCATGCTGTAGCCGTAGGCGCCGACGGCGATACACGAGAAGATCACGAGCGGCTTCGCCTTCAGCCCGTAGGCGATCGCCGCGCCGATGGCGCCGCCGACCACGGGAGACGAGGCGGCAAGCACCTCGGTGAAATTGGAAAGGAAGCCGAGATACGGGATCTTCGCCAGCTGGCTGATGATCAGCCCGACGATCAGCGACGCGAACAGACCGAGCGCCATCGCGCTCATCGCGTCCACGAAATAGCGTTTGAAGTACTTTTTCACGGTTTGCATGGGGATACCCTCCTCAAACAGTCGTTTGCGTCATTATAGTACAAACGGGGAAAGAAATCAAGACGCGGCCGGTGAAATTTTAGTTGCGTTTTACGCAAAAGCATTATATAATAGAGTTTGAAAACAGAGCTTGAAGGATGTGATCCCCATGAACAATTGGCAATCCCGGCTGCGTTCTCTCCTTGCGGGACGCAACGGGCTCGACCAGCTTTCGGTCGCCTTGCTGCTGCTCGGCTGCGCCGTGACGTTCGTGCTGTCGCTGTGCGGCGTGCGCTACTACCGGCTGTTCGGCCTGCTGCCGATGGCGCTCGCGCTGCTGCGCGTCCTGTCGAAGAACATCGCGAAGCGGCAAAGCGAAAACGAACGCTTTCTGCGGCTCTG
The DNA here is from genome assembly GCA_947305635.1 of uncultured Clostridia bacterium. Taxonomy (GTDB): domain Bacteria; phylum Bacillota; class Clostridia; order Oscillospirales; family Acutalibacteraceae; genus UBA6857. The sequence continues at coordinate 533 of CAMZEG010000079.1, read as the reverse complement.
GGATCCCATAAAGCAGTGGTTCGGCACCAAGGCGCAGCACGCGAAGGATACCGACCACCGCTACTACCCCTGTCCCGCCTGCAAAAAGACGCTGCGCGTCCCGAAGAACCGCGGCAAGATCGAGATCACCTGTCCGCACTGCGGCACGAAATTCAAAAAAAGAACGTGAGGGTCCAATATGAACACGCTGCTTGTGACCGGCGCCGCCGGCTTTATCGGTTCCAACTTTGTCTATTATATGCTGGAAAAGCACCCCGATCTACATGTGATCGGGCTGGACGCGCTGACCTACGCGGGCAACCTTGAAACGCTCGCGCCCGCGCTGGAAAACGAGCGTTTCCGCTTTGTCAAAGCGGACATCACCGACCGCAAGGCGGTCTTCGCGCTGTTTGACGAAACGCAAATCGACGCCGTCGTCAACTTCGCCGCGGAGTCGCACGTCGACCGGTCGATCGACGCGCCGGAGGTCTTTCTCAAGACGAACATCCTCGGCACGCAGGTGCTGCTGGACGCCTGCCGCGCCCACGGCAACG
>CAMZEG010000078.1 GCA_947305635.1 uncultured Clostridia bacterium | reverse complement strand
CAGCTGCTGCAGTATCTGATGGAGAACGTCGGCAAGGTGCTCACGCGCGAGCAGATCTTCTCGCACGTCTGGGACACCGAGTTCGGCGACATCGGTACCGTCGCGGTCAACATCAATAGCATCCGCGACAAGATCGACCCGGAAAACAAGTATATCAAAACGGTCTGGGGCGTCGGCTATAAATTCATCAACGCGCGCTGACCCAAGGACCAAAGGAGACCCCCATGAAAAACGTACGCCGCCTGAATCTGATCATCGGACTGGTCAGCTTCGCGCTGATTATCGCTCTGGCGTGTTACTTCAACGCTTCCGTGATCAAACTTGTGACCAACGCGATCTGGGATGACCACGATATGTTACGGAAATACAACGCCGATATCATTGCAAATCTGACGGAAACGGACAGCACCGATCAGTGGCAGGCGATTATTGACGAATACGACGAGATCATCATTTCCATCTGGGACGACGGGTTGAACCGCGTGGTTTACACTTCGGACCGTTCCCGCACGGCGCTGGACGTCCGCGCCCGCACGCCGTTCAATTACGGCGACCACGCCTACATGCTGACCAGCAGCGTGTACCTGCTGCACAACAACCATACCTTCGGGCAGGATCTTGCGTGGTTTATCCTGATCGAGTTCCTGATTGCGGTTGCGGCGCTGGCCGCACTGGCCTTTGTCGTCTATACGATCATGCTGCGGCCGTACCGGCGGTTCTATCATATGCTCGAAGCCTATGAGCGCGGCGAAACGCCGAAGGACCAGAAGCTGCACGGCAACATCGGCAAGATCTATGCCCGCTTTGTGGAGATGACGCGCACCATCGACGATCAGCACCAGAACGAAAAGCGGATCATCGCGTCGATCTCGCACGATATCAAGACGCCCCTGACGTCGATCCTCGGCTATACCGAACGGCTGCAGAAGAGCGAGCTTTCTCCGGAAAAGCGCAAACAGTATCTCGATACGATCTATACCAAGGCGACCGACGTCCAGACGCTGGTCGACGAGTTCGACGAATACCTCAGCTACCGGATGCAGAAACCCCTGAACGCCGAGCGGTTCACGACCGAAGCGTTCTGCGCGCTGCTGAAAGAGGAGTTTGAAGAGGAGCTGCGGTACGCCGGAATCCGCTTCTCGATCCGCAACCACGAACCCGGCGCCTACGTCATGGTCGACCGCGCGAAGGTGCGCCGCGTCGCCGGCAACATCATCAGCAACTCCGTCAAGCACGTTCCCGCACACGGCGGCGTGATCGAGATCGACGTGGACGCCGACCGCGACTATATCACCCTCAAGGCCGCCGACAACGGCGAGGGCGTGCCGGAGGAACAGCTGCCGTTCATCTTCGAGCCGCTGTTCACGACCGATTCCAGCCGCAATGTCGCGGGGCTGGGCCTTTCGATCTGCAAGGAGATCGTCGAAGCCCGCGGCGGGACCATCTCGGCCGCGCCGTCCGCATCGCTCGGCGGACTGGAGATCACCATCACGCTCCCGCGCGCGAAGTAACACAGCCCAAATACGAATACGACCGTCGGTATGTGCCGGCGGTTGTTTGTTTCTGTTGACGGCCAAATAGAAACTGTGCTATACTCTTTGCAGCAAAAAGTTTCCAATCGCATGCAACACTTTGCGCTTTTTTGCCGTCTAATCGAATGAACGGATGTGATCACAATGAAACCGGATACCCTCAAATCGCTTGTGCACCGCGCGCAGGCGGGCGACGTGGACGCGTTCGGGGAGATCTATGCCGCTTTGCGGCAGGATCTGTACCGCTTCGCGTACTATCAGCTGTCGTCGCCGCATCTCGCGGAGGACGCCGTCAGCGACTGTGTGCTGCGCGCGTTCCAAAGTATCACAAAACTCAAAAAAGCCCAAAGTGTGCGCAGCTGGTTCTGCTCGATATTGCTCAACTGCTGCCGCGAAAAGCAGCGGGAAAAGGCTCTCGCGGTGTCGCGGGTCGATCCGGACGACTGCGAAAACCTGCTGTCGAAGGACAGCGACCTCGCGTCCCACGCCGCGCTGCACGCGGCGCTGGAACAGCTGCCGGACGACGAGCGCGAACTGCTGCTGCTTTCCGTGCTGTTCGGCTACGACAGCAAGGACCTCGCGCAGCTGCTCGGCAGCAAAAGCGGCACGATCCGTTCGCGTCTGTCGCGGACAAAGGCGGCGCTGCGCACGATGCTCGGTGAAGGAGACGATCAAGCATGAAAAAGAATAATCAGCCCGAACAGGATTTGAAAGCCCTGTTCGACACGCAGCCGGAACTGCCGGAAAGCCTTTCGGTCGACGCTGTCAAGGAAACCCTGCGGCAGTCGAACGTCAAACAATTCAAAAAGAAGCCTCACCTCGTGCCGAAGCTGGTCGCGGCCGCGGCGGCGGTCGCCGTTGTCGTCGCGAGCGTGTCGATGATCCCGTGGCACAGCCGCGTGACGACCGTTCCCGTTGAAAACCCGGCTTCGACCGTGACCGCCGGCCAGAGCGCGCCGACGCCGGTCAAGGCGCTGCAGGCGCCGGTGCTCTCGCGGTTCGAAAGCGAAGCGGACCTGCGGGCGTATTTCAAGAACCTCTATCAGGACGAAAACAGCATCCGCCGCAAGGGCATCTTTTTCGGCGGGATGAAAGACCGCGCCACGGACGCCACGGGGTATTATGAAGAAGCGGTCGATGAAATTGCGGCGGCGCCCGAAGCAAACGGCGACAGCGTCGTTTTCAACACGGCCAATACAGCCGGCGCCTACGGCCAGACCAACACCCGCACCGAAAGCGTCGACGAGGCCGACGTTCTCAAAAACGACGGCCGCTACCTCTATATCGCGCATAACGGCACGCTGACAATCCTCGACACGCAGACGATGGAAAAAATCGCCGACGTGAAACCGGAGCCGAAAGAGAAGGACCACACCTACCGGATCATCGAAGCCTACGTCCGCGGCGACCGGCTCGTGCTGACGGCGGCGGACCGCACCGAAGAAGACGGCGGCGAAGTCTATGTCCGCGGCGGCTATTACTACGAGGGGCTCCCGCACTACTACCGGGAGGACGCCGTCCAGCTCGTCTACGATATCGGTGACCGGGCCAACCCGACGCTGCTGCGCGAGATGCAGCAGAGCGGCGACATCCTGCAAAGCCGGATGATCGGCGACGTGGTCTATACCGTCACGCGCTACGACGTGAACGTCTACAGCAAAGAGGCGGTGGAAAAGAACTACGCGCCCGCCGTCGACGGCAAACAGCTGACGAACGAGGAGATCCTGATCCGCGACAAGAACGAGGACGACACCGCCTATCTCGTGCTTTCCGCGTTCGATATCACCCAAAAGGACGCCGCGGCGACCCGCGTGTCTCTGCTCGGCTACAGCGACGAGCTCTACTGCTCGAACGACACGCTCTATCTGCTCTCGTCCGACTGGGACGTTGACAATGACACGAGCAGAAGCCGGACGAATATCTACGCCTTCGGGCTGGACGGGACGACCGTCACGCTCCGGGCGACCGGCGCGGTTCCGGGCGAGATCGGCGACGATTACGCGATCGACCAGCAGGACGGCTATCTGCGCATCACGACGACCGACTACAATTACAGCAAGGACGTCGACATCAGCTCGCTCTATGTGCTCAACAATAAACTGGAAATCGTCGGCAAGCTCGAAGATTTCGCGCCCGACGAGCAGGTCAAGAGCACGCGCTTCCTCGGCAGTCTCGCCTATGTCGTGACCTTCCGCAACACCGACCCGCTGTTCGCGATCGACCTGAGCGATCCGACGCACCCGACCGTCCTCGGGAAAGTGAAGCTGCCCGGCTTTTCAGCGTATCTCCATCCGCTGAGCGACAAGATCCTGCTTGGCGTCGGCTACAACGGCGACGACGAGAGCGCGGACTACCAGTCGGTCAAACTGTCGCTCTTCGATATCAGCGACCCGACAAAGCCGCAGGAACTCGACAGCCGCGTGATCAAGCAGGCGGGCACCGACGTCGTCTATGAGCCGAAGGCCTTTGTCTTCGACAGCGCGCGCGGCGCGTTCGGCCTGCCGGTCAGCTATTCGCTGATTGACAAGAGCGGCAGCTACGTCGGCACAACCTACGTCTTCAAATGGTACACCGTGCAGGACGGCAAGTTCGTCAACGAGCAGGCGTTCCGCCACGACACGCAGACCGTGCGGTACGGCTACTATTACGGCGGTCTCTTCCGCGGGACGTTCATCGGCGAAAAGATCTACACCGTCAACGCATATGAAGTGAAGGAGTTCTCGATGGAGAACGAACAGCTGCTGCGCACGGCGCAGTACGCCGAACCGGAACAAATACCGGACGACGTGATCGTCTATGACTATGTGACGAACTGAAAAAAGTAATACGAAAAAACGCAGCCGGCGCGGCTGCGTTTTTCTCTTGGGTAAAAGGCTCAGTCTTCCTGCACGGGGTCTTCCACCGCGTCCGCGGTCTGTGGGGCGTGTCTGCGTCCGCCGATGCGCGGGGAACGGAAATCCAAAAGCGAGCCGAGTGCCAGCGCGCCGACCACGGTGATGATCAGCTCCGGCAGCATATAGGACCCGTTGTAGGTCAGCGAATAGATCGCCACGGGCGTATCTTCGGCATAGCCGCCCCAGATGGTGACGCCGGAAACAAAGTGGCAGATAAAGCGGATCACGGAGACGAGCGCGCCGCCCGCCGCCAGAGAAAGCGCCTGGTTCTTGATCGTTTTGCGGAACACGCCGCCGAGACCGAGCGCGGAAAAGGCGACGATGTAATCGGCAAAGATCAGAATCAGATAGGCCGCGATCCCGGTGACATAGGAAAAGTTTTCCAGCCCGAAGAGCATTTCGATCACACCCATGGCAAAGCCGGTGAGCAGACCCCATTTGAGGCCGTGGCGGTAGCTGACGATCACGATCGGCAGTTGGGCAAAGAGCGTCACGGAGCCGCCGAAGGGCAGCTTGAACGGGGTGAATTCGTTGAGCACGACCGCCAGCGCGAGCATGATCGCGCACTCCGTCAGCCGCTGCAAAGCGGGGATTTTTTTCGTTTCCTGCATAAAACAACACTCCTTTTTCGGGGCAAAAAAAGACGCCCCGGATCGTAAACATCACAAGGCGGTTCAAGCTCCCTACGCCGGCATGACCCGGATCAGGTGTAAGGGTTCCGCAAATGCGATCTCAGCCGTTGGCACCCCTGCAATATTTATCGTGGGTATTGTAGCACAACGGGAGGGGAATGTCAAGGGGGAAGGGGCAAGGGATTGAGGGACGAGGAACTGAGGGACTAAGGGACTAAGGGACTAAGGGAATTCAGAAGGAAGAATAAAAAAAACGGATGAGATGGAGAAACGGCACAGAAACGCGAACCGGTTGAGCGATTGTCGCGTAGGGGCGGCCCTATGTGGTCGCCCGTGCAGCGTTGTTGCAGCTGCCATTCCGCCAAAAAGCAATCGCGGGTACATTTTTGGGCTGCCACACAGGGCAGCCCCTACGCGACATAAACCGCACACACAGCCAACCATAAAACGCGGACGATCGCTGTAAGAACACGCTATCTCTCCCCGCGCAATTCCGAATTCCGCATTCCGAATTAAAAAAGCCGCCCGCAGGCAGCTTTTTTCACGCGATATACCGATCCCGTTTCGCCGTCCGGCCGACCAGCAGGTACGACACAATAAACAGTACCGCGACGAATCCGACAAAGTACCAGCTGCCGTTGTCGCTTTCCATCGAGGCGATATAGTCGTACGCGCCGTGCAGCACGATGCTCAGACACAGGCCGAACCGGCGCGCGGCCTTGGCACGCCTGTGCTGACCCTCGTTGTCGAGCCGCTTCGCGATCCCGTAAAAGACGCCCATGAACACGCCGAAGCAGGCGTGGCCGGGAATCGCCGTTACGGCGCGGACCAGCGCGGTCTGGAAGCCGTAGTGCAGCACATAGCTGATGTTTTCCCAAAGGGCGAAGCCGAGCGAGACGAACACGGCGTAGATCACGCCGTCGTACTGACAGTTGAACTCCGGGTTCTTCCAGGTGCGCAGCCTGAGCATGAAGTATTTCGCGCCCTCTTCCGAGACGGCGACGACCACGAAATACAGCAGCACCGCGTAAAGCGGCGAATTCACGTCCACGGCGACGTTCAGCAGCGCGCTGAGGATACGCTCGGAAAGCAGCGCGATCAGCGCGGAGAGGATGCCCGCCGTGACAAGGCGCAGCAGCAGCGACGGGCTTTCCGGCTCGAGCCGGTCGGCGCGCCAGACCCGCAGCATCAGGAAAAGGGCGGGGATCACCGCCGCCGCGATCAGAATAAAGTGATAGGAAAGGTAGGGGGTAAGCAGATAATAGAACATGAAGAAGCCTCCTTTCGTTTGCCATAATATATTTTAAGATAAAACCGCTGAAAACTTTTTGCGTAATAGTTGCAAAAATGTGAACTTTTTTGTATAATCGTAGCAGTACGGTGAAAAAAGGGGAGAAAACGCATGAAAACCTTATACCGCGACTGCAAACAGGGCATCTATGAGGGCACCTCGGTCTCGTTTATGGTGATCCTCTTCGGCGCGCTCGGCGCCGGTCTGTTCTTCTTTTTGCAGAACATTTTTCAGCTGAACCACGTCCTCGGGGCGACCGAGGCGGCCAACGAGCCGAGATTATGGTTCATCCTCTTCTGGGCGACTGACTTTTTCTTTATTATCATGGCGCTTGTGACCGCCTATAAGATCGCGGGTCCGTCCGCGATTGCGCCGTCGCTGGCGCTGACGGTCTACTTCGCCCATTTCACGGGCGCGAACCCCGCCGCCGAGGGCGTCTATCTCTATTATTTCGGCTCGCCCCTCGGTTATGCGCACGCGACCCAGATCGGCTACATGGGCTATTTGATCCTCGCCGTCTTCCTCGCGCTGGCGATCCGGCTGATGAGCGCCGGGTGGCAGTCGATGAAGGGTGCGCTGGGGCGCGGTCTCGATAAGCTGTTCGCGCCTCTGCGCAAAAAGATCAAGAAGCTGCCGGAGAATATGTCCGGCGCGGAGACCGCCGACGGTCTCGACCTCTTTGTCTGTATGCTCGTCATCCCGCCGATCGCGGCGGCGCTGACGTTTCTGCTTGTCCGCTACGGGATCGCGCTGCCGTTTACGTCCTTGGCGGCGTCGCTCGGTTCGGCCCTGGCCGGTCTTGCGTCGAGCCATGTGATCCTTGCCGCCGTCGTGATCGGTCTGATGGTCGGTTTTGATATCATCGGCCCGGTGTCCCTCGCGGCCTACGGCGTCTGCACGGCGGCCTACCTCGATTCCGGCAACGCGCAGCTTGTGACGATCTACGGCGCGGTGTTCGTGACGGTCGGCTGGGCGGCGTTCTTCGGCGTCCTCTGGTGCAAGCTCTTCAAGCGCGGCGGGACGCCCGACACCGAAGATTTCAACATGGCGACCAGCGGCCCGATCAACGCGTTCTTCGAAAACATCAAGCTGACGACGATCTTCTCGATGCCGATCGCGGCGCGCAGCCCGTTCGTGTTCATCCCGGGCTACATGGTCGGCGCGGGCGTGACGGGCTTCCTGACGGCGCTGTTCAAAATCGTCAACGGCGCGTACCTTGACGGCTCGCTCCCGAAATACACGAGCGGCTTCCACGCGTTCGGCGGCGTCGACCAGACGTATCAGATGCTCTTTGAGCGCGGCGAGCTGTACATGGGCTTTTCGCTGCCGCTGCGCTCGGGCGACTGGCTGCATTGCCGCATCCCGCTGTTCTTCATCATCCTCTTCGGCGGCGCGGTCGGCGGCTTCGTGATTCTGCTGCTGCGGGACATTCAGTGCAAATGGCTCGCAAAGCGCGGCATTGAATATGACTTCGGCACCGACATCACGCTCACGCTGCGTGCGAAGGTGAAGGAATACAGAGAAAAGCTTGCGAAATAGAAAAGAGCCGCCTGCGGGCGGCATTTTTAATTCGGAATTCGGAATGCGGAATGCGGAATTGCGCGGGGATAGATAGCGTGATCTTACAGCGATCGCCCGCGTTTTATGATTGGCGGTGTGTTCGGTTTATGTCGCGTAGGGGCTGCCCTGTGTGGCAGCCCAAAAATGTACCCGCGATTGCTTTTTGGCGGAATGGCAGCTGCAACAACGCTGCACGGGCGACCACATAGGGCCGCCCCTACGCGACAATCGCTCAACCGGTTCGCGTTTCTGTGCCGTTTCTCCATCTCATCCGTTTTTTTATTCTTCCTTCTTCCTTCTGGATTCCCTCAGTCCCTTAGTCCCTTAGTCCCTTAGTCCCTTAGTCCCTCAGTTCCTCGTCCCTCTGCTGTCGACTCTTTTTATAAACTCCGATCACAAACGCAACCGTCGTCTCAAGGCTTTCCAGCGCTTCCAACCGCGCGATCCCTTCTTTGCTCGTCCGGTGGACATAGGGCGTCATCGCGAACAGGGCGCGGATATCCTCCGGCGTCTCGAGGCGGATCTTCGCCGTGACCTTCTTTGTTCCGGTCAGCGTCAGAAGCGTCGTTTGCGGCAGCGCTTCGTCGTTCTCATACGGCGTGTCGTAGACCGCTTCTTTTAACTCGAAGAGGTGCCGCTTTCCCGGCACGACCGAGAGCAGGACGCCGCTGTCTTTCAGCAGCCGCGCGAACGACGCTTCATGAAACGGCGCGAAGAGGTGCAGCGCGATATCGACGCTGCTGTCCGGCAAGGGCACCGCGGCAAGATTCGCCACAAAGAACAGCGCGTCGAGTTTTCGCTTCGCCGCGAGACGCACCATCTCTTTGGAAAGGTCGAAGCCCAACAGGCGGCAGGGAAGCGCCCGGCTGAGCTGTTCGCTGTAATACCCCTCGCCGCAGCAGATGTCCAGCACGGCGGGGTTTTCTTTTCCCTCGGTGCGGACCGCTTCAATCAGCGCGTCGGCGAGCGGGCGGAAACAGCCTTTTTCCAAAAACGCGCGGCGGGCGCGCGCCATCTCGCGGCTGTCGCCGATACTGTCGCCGGGTTTATGGCTGCCGGTCAAAAGATTGACGTAGCCCTCCTTCGCAAAATCGAAGCTGTGGCCCCTGTCGCAGCGCAGGACGCGGTCTTCTTTTTGGAGCGCTGCGCCGCAGACGGGGCAGACGGGAAAAAACGGTTGCATCTTTCTTGTCCCTTCCGGTTGAAAAATTTTTTGTTTTATGGTAGTATATATAAGAATCTGAAATTCGTCAAGCCGAAATGCGTTCCGTTCGCCCCGCGCGCCGCGGAACAAGGAGGTTATGTTATGCTGAAAACCATCCCCGGGACGATGCTCCCGTTTGAAGAAGGACTGGAACAGAACGCCTTTGCCGTTCTGACGCCGCTTTTGTCCGTGACGCGCGGCCTGACGCTCTCGCAGATCAGCGAGGTGACGGGGCTGCAGGGCTCCACGATCCAGAACTGGGTCAAGCGCGGCTGGGTCGTCAACCCGAAGAACCGCCGCTACGAGGAGCGGCAGGTGGCGCGCGTGATC
>CAMZEG010000077.1 GCA_947305635.1 uncultured Clostridia bacterium | reverse complement strand
TGCTGACAATACTTGGCTGGAAGCGGCCCGGGAAGATAAGGCGATGCCGACACAATCACCGGTTAAGGAAATCCCTTGACCGGTTACTTGCCTTAATAGCTCAGTCGGTAGAGCACGCGGCTGTTAACCGCGGTGTCACAGGTTCGAGTCCTGTTTGAGGCGCCAACGAAAACCCCTTGAGCAATCAAGGGGTTTCGGTGTTTCTATATGCGGTTTGCATTTTGCGGACGGCGTCAGATATAACGGGAGGAAGGAATATGGCGTCTTTGTTTGGCTTTCTCAGAAAGGTTTGCAGCCTTGGCTTTGCGCTGTTGTTTGCGCTGGCCGGGGCGGTTTCGTCGCCGGCTGCGGTCGCGCAGGGCGGTCTTGTCCCCGAAAACGAGCTGGCCTATCCCTATTCCGACGGGGCGGCGTTCTGTCAGGGGATCACGGCGGACGGCGCATATTTCTACGGGACCGGCTGCATCAAGTATCTGAACTATAACGCGATCGTTAAAATCGACGCCGCGACGGGGGAGATCGTCAAATATAACGACATGTGCCTGCCCGCTGAGGTCGTCAAAAAGGGCTACTCCCACCTCGGCGACTGCGCGTATGATGACGGCAGAATCTACGCCGCGTGCGAAGCGTTCTTCTTCAAAAATCCCGCCATCATGGTGTTCGACGCCGAAACGCTCGATTTTATCGAATATCACGTCCTGCCCGAAGAAGGGCAGGGGAACGGTCATATCCCCTGGGTCTGCGTCAGGGACGACATGATCTATTACACGCAGGCGCGGCAGGTGGACGAGGTGCGGATGCTGCGTCTTTGCGACTTTACTTATATGGGCGCGATTCGGCTCGACCGAACCGTTACAAAAATCACCGGCGGCGACGTGCTGGACGGCACGCTCTATCTTTCGAGCGACGAAGGGGCCGACGAAAAGACCACCTGGGCGGTCGACCTTGCAACGGGAGAGACGACGGCGGCGTTTGTCCGGAATATGGGCAACGCGTTTACCGAAGCCGAGGGCCTTTCGATTCTGCAAAGCGCAGACGGCGTGCGGTTTTGTTATCTGGACGTCGCGTTTGCTTCCAGAACTATGATCCGGACGTATACACTGGAACAGTAAAGCGATCATTGCACAACAGAACCGACAGGCGGTCGGTTCTTGTTTTTTTCAAACGGAATTATGAATAATTAAGGTTTCTGTGCAGCGCTTTACAAACGCCGCACCATTGGCTAAAATCAAAACGATCGATTTTGCTCGGAAAGGCGGTAGGGCTGTGTATACGCTGAATATGATTGTGAATGTGATTGTGTCGGCCATTATGGTGATCCAGGCCGTGTTCGCGCTCCCGTTTCAAAGCGCGGTGTTTTTCATCGACAACGAGGCGTCGGTGTTCGAAAGCGGAGACGGGATGTACACCGTGATCTGGTCGACGTCGCTGCCGGGGACGGGATATGTGACCTACAACTATGACGGCGAAGAGTACCTCGTCAAGGACCTGCAGAATTCCGCGGTCCGTACAGAGGACACGATCCACAGCGTGAGGATCCCGAAAGCGCATCTCGACAACAACACCTATACCTACGCGTCGCAGCAGATTGGCACCCGGCGCGCCTACGTCGCCGTGAAGGGACGGACCGTGACGTCCGACCCGGTCGCGTTCCAAGGCTACAGCGGGCAGGAGGAGATCCGCGCACTCGTGCTCTCCGATATCCACGAGAACCCGGTCACCGCGCAAAAGGCGGTGGATAACTTTGCCGCGCAGCCCGATCTGCTGATTCTCAACGGCGATCTGGTCAGCTACATGACGTCGGTGCTGAAGTTCAAGCAGGTCCTCTCCTACGCGCACCGGTTTTCCGGCGGCAGTATTCCCGTCATCTATACCCGGGGCAACCACGAAAACCGCGGCACCTACGGCCCCGAAGCGGTCGACCGGTTCAAGACGTCGACGCGCGGGCAGTATTTCACCTGCAGCTACGGGCCGATCAGTCTGCTTTGCCTCGACACCGGGGAGGACAAATCGGACGATGACTGGACCTACAGCGGGCTGGTGGATTCGACGGCCTACGTTGCCGAAGAGACCGTGTGGCTGAAAACCCTGACGCCCGACGAAAGCGCCGCCTACCGCGTCTGCGTGGCCCATATGCCGAACCTCAACAACCGCTACGGCAACAACTGGATCCCGATTCTGACCGACCTGAAAATCGACCTGTTCGTCGCAGGCCACAAGCACCGCGTGAATTTTGAATACCAGCGGCAGCGCGCCCCGTTCTATCAGATGCTCGACGGCGGGAAAACGAACGACGACGGCTTTGTCGCGACGATGCTCACCTTCGGCGGCGGGAAAATCCAGGCGGTCTGCTATGACGACCAGAAGAACCTTGTGGGCGAGCACACCTACGAGATCAAACGGTGACCGTTCACCGCGCGCGGACGGACCGAAAAGAGGCGGGAAGCACCTGTCTCTTTTTTCTTTTCCAAAATCGCGCGACATATGGACTTTAGGCCGGTTTTGTGATATGATACAGACAACGCGGTTCCCGTTTTATGACAAAGGGAACATCCAAGGGAGGGCTCATGATGCTGAAACACATCCCAAAGCTGTTATCGCCCGAGTTGCTCAAGGTGCTTTGCGAAATGGGGCACGGCGACGAAATCGTGATCGGCGACGGGAATTTCCCCGCCGCGGCCAACGCGAAACGCCTCATCCGCGCCGACGGGATCGGCGCCTGCGCCATGCTCGACGCGATTTTGCAGGTCTTTCCGCTGGACCAGTATGACGAAAACAACTTCGTGCTGATGGAAAAATGCGACGGCGATACCGCCGACACGAGCATCTGGAACGAGTATGAAACCATTCTGCACAAGTACGAGCCGGACGCCGCTGTCTCATTCGAAGAGCGGTTCGCCTATTATGAGCGGGCGAAAAAAGCATACGCGATCATCGCGACGGGCGAAGAAAAGCAGTATGCCAACATCATCTTAAAGAAAGGCTGCGTGCTGGAATGAAAACGTTTGCGACCTACTTTCAAAACGACGCACAAGCGCCGCTTCGGTACGGCGAAATCAACCTGATCAATCCCCCGCGGCAGAGACTGCGCGGCGAACCGCTGAAAGAGGGCGTCGCGGCCGTGCCGGTGTTCTGCGGCTTTTGCGGGACCGACCATGAGCTTATGAACATGGGGAGGAAGGGCCTGCTCGGTCCGAAGTTCCCCAAAGGCGAAACGCGCCTGATCAACGGCCATGAGGGTGTCGTCTGGGTGCCCGAAGAGCACCGCTTCGCCATCGTGCTGATCCGCGGCGGCGACAGCTTTGACCCGACACGCTTTACGGAGGACGAAACCTATTTCGAATACGGCTGCGACGGCGCGGACGGCATCTTTTGCGACAAAGGGTACTTCAACCCCGACATGCTGCTGCATTTGCCCGCGCAGCACGAGGGTCTGACGAAACTGCCGCTGTCCCTCGCGAAAAAGCTGGTGTTTTCCGACCCGTACGCCTGCGCCGTGTTCCAGCATGAGCGCATGTGCGACATCGGCGAAGCGCAGAATTTCCGCGTCGTGATGGCAAGGGAGAAGTGCGATGAGGCCGCCGCGCGCAAGCGGGCGATCGAAGAGACCTTCCGGCGCGTGGTAATCTTCGGCCTCGGCACAACGGGCCTGTTCATCGGCGACCAGATCCGCCGCAATCACCCACAGGCGAACACCCTCTTTGTTGCAAGAAGTGACGAAAAGAGCGAAAAGGCGCGGTTCGTCAAAGAAGAACTCGCCTGCGACTACCTTTCCTCCGGCGGGATGACCGAGGAGGAGACCGCGGCGGCGATCGAAGCGCGCATCGGCGGCAAGGCGACGATTTTTGTCGGAACAAGCGGCACCGAGGCGGAGCACCGCATTGCGTTCGCGCAGGGTGTTCTCGGCTGCAACGGGATCTACAACAGCTTTTCGCTGGGCCCGCAGGTCACCTACGACACGATGCCGTTCGGCTTCCAGAACCATGTGATCCTCGCGTCCATTAACTTTACGCAATCGCACATGGAAACCGCAATCCGCCTGCTTTGCGAAAGCCGGTTCGACCGCCTCGTGGCGCTGATTGACAAGGACGAATTCACAAGCGACCCGATCGGCGCTTATGAAAACAAAATTTACAGTAAAGGCGCGCCGCTGAAAACGGCGGTCGTCTGGAACCCCGCCTATCTCGATATGGAGGCATGACATGAAAGCAATTGAAATTACCGCGCCCGGCAAAATCAGAATCATCGAAAAAGAGGTGCCGCAGCCGAAAGAGGGCGAAGCGCTTTTGAAAGTCCTGTACGGCGGCATCTGCGGCGCGGACGTTGCGTCCTACACGGGCAACCAGCCGTTCACGACCTATCCGCGGATCCCCGGTCATGAGCTTTCGGCCGAGATCGTGTCGATCCCCGAAAACGACCGGGGCCTGAAAGAAGGCGACATTGTCACCTGCAACCCCTATTTCAACTGCGGGACATGCTACGCCTGCCAGCGCGGCCTCGTCAACGCCTGCCACGACAACCAGACCATGGGCGTCCAGCGCGACGGCGGCTTTCAGGAGTACATTACGATGCCCGTGGAGCGGATCATCGACGGCAAGGGGCTTTTGGCAAAACAGCTCGCGCTGATCGAGCCGTTTTCCATCAGCTGCCACGCGCTCTCGCGCGCCAAGGTGAACCCGGGCGATAACCTTCTGATCATGGGCGCGGGGCCGATCGGCCTGTTCGCGCTGATGCGGGCGAAGGCGCTCGGCGCAAGGGTGCTGATTGCCGACATGCTCGAAAACCGTCTCGCCCTCGCCGCGGCCTACGGCGCGGAAAAAACGGTGGACGTGAAGAAAGAGAATCTGCACGACGCCTGCAGTGCCTTCACCGGCGGCAACGGCTTTGACGTCTGTGCCGAAGCCTGCGGCGCGCCCGAAACGTTTCTTTCCTGCATTGACGAAGCGGCGCACGGCGCGAATCTCATTCTGATCGGCAACGGCAAGCGCGAAACCACGTTTGTCCATTCGATCTTACTAAAAAAGGAACTCAACGTCTTCGGCAGCCGCAACGCGTTCACAAAGGATTTTGAAACGCTGATCGACCTTGTCAAAGCGGGGAAGGCCGACGTGGAACAGCTCGTCAGCGGCGTCTATGAGATGGAAAACGCCGCCGCGGCGTTCGAAGCGCTTGCGCACAACGACGGCAGCCTTGCGAAACTGCTGATCCGGATCGGTGACTGAGATGAAAGAGACGATTTTACAATTCGGGACCGGCAACTTTTTGCGCGGTTTTGCCGATTGGTTTGTTGACGCGCTGAACAAGCAAGGCCTGTATGAGGGCAAAGTCGTCGTCGTTTCGCCGACGAATTCCGCTGCGGTCGAAAAGCTCAACGCGCAGAACGGCGCGTACCACCTCATCTTGCGAGGCCTCGACCAAGGAAAGGAGATCTGCGAAACGACAAAGATCACCTGCGTCTCGCGGGCGGTCAACCCCTACCGCGACTTCGACGCGTTTCTGGCGCTTGCCGAAAACCCCGACCTGCGCTTTGTCATCAGCAACACGACCGAAGCCGGTATCCGCTATGATGACAGCTGCAGCTTCGACGACCGCCCGGCGGCGTCCTTCCCCGGCAAGCTGACGCAGCTGCTGTATCGGCGGTATCAGCGCGGCCTTGGCGGGCTGATCCTGCTGGCGTGCGAACTGATCGACGACAACGGCAAAGCGCTGGAAGACTGCGTACTGCGCTACGCCGAACAGTGGAACCTCGGCGACGGCTTCACGGCGTGGCTCAAAGAAGAGAACCGCTTTTGCGGCACGCTGGTCGACCGGATCGTGACCGGCTTTCCGGCCGGGGAAGCGGAGGATATCTTTGCAAAACTCGGCTGCCGTGACGCGCTGCTCGACACCGCCGAACCTTATCACCTCTGGGTGATCGAGGGCGACTGCGAAAAAGAACTGCCGCTGCAAAAAGCGGGATTCAACGTGATCTGGACCGACGACGTCCGGCCGTATAAAAAGATGAAGGTGCGCATCCTCAACGGATCGCACACGTCGCTTGTGTTCCCTTCTCTGCTTTGCGGCGTCGAGACGGTCGGCGACAGCCTGCGCGACGAACAGCTGTGCGCGTTTTTGCACACCTGTCTGTTTGAATACATTCTGCCGACGCTCGGCGAAACAGAAGAGAACCGCGCCTTTGCCGCGGCGGTGCTCGAACGCTTCGCCAACCCCTATATCCGCCACCTTTGGAAATCGATCGCGCTGAACTCCGTCAGCAAATACACGGCGCGCGTGCTGCCGACAGTGACCGATTACAAAACGCAGCACGGCGCGCTGCCGAGGCCGCTCGTCTTCTCGCTGGCCTGCCTGCTGCAATACTATAAAGAGAACGACCCGCAGGACGACGCGGCGGCGGTCGACAAGATCAAAACGCAAGACGTCCCCGCGGTGCTGGCAGACACGGCGCTCTGGGGCGCAGACCTCAGCGCGTGGACGGCGCTCGTCGAAGAAAGTCTGCGGCAAATCGAACAAAACGGAATCAGGGAGGCGATCAGATGGAGTATGTCCTGATTCATGAAAACGACAACGTGAAAGTCCGCCTTGCCGACGGGCACAAGTACGCCCTGCGCCGGATCGAAAAGGGTGAGCCCGTGATCAAATACGGCTTTCCGATCGGCGTCGCGACGAAAGACATCGCCCAAGGCGAGCGTGTGCATACCGAAAATCTCAAGACCGCGCTGTCGGGGCTGCGCGACTATGACTATCGGCCGTCAGCCGCGCCGCAACAGACGGAACCGCCCGCGATGATCCGGGCGTTCGTACGCGCGAACGGCGACGTCGGGATCCGTAACGACCTTTGGATCATCCCGACGGTCGGCTGTGTGGGCGGGGTTGCGCAAACGCTCGCGAAACGGACGGGCGCGTTCTGTTTTTGCCACCCGTTCGGCTGCAGCCAGCTCGGAGACGATCTGGCGGTGACGCAGAAGACGCTGGCAGGCCTCATCAAACACCCGAACGCGGGCGGCGTGCTCGTGCTCGGCCTTGGCTGCGAAAACAACGGGATCGCCGCGATGCGGCAAACGCTCGGCGATTATGATACGGCGCGTATCCGCTTTCTCAACTGTCAGGACTGCGACGACGAGATCGCGGCGGGCACGGCGATTCTGGAAGAACTCAAAGCTCTCATCGCAACGGACCGGCGCACCGAAGTCCCGGTCTCCAGGCTGAAACTCGGTCTCAAATGCGGCGGCAGCGACGGCCTTTCGGGGATCACCGCGAACCCGCTGTGCGGCCGGGTGACCGACCGGCTTGTCGCCATGGGCGGCGCGGCGGTGCTGACCGAGGTGCCGGAGATGTTCGGTGCGGAGCAGCTGCTGTTCGACCGCTGCGAAAGCGAAGCGGTGTTTCGAAAGGCCGTCGCGCTGATCAACAACTTCAAGCAGTACTTCCTCGCCCACGGTCAGCCGATCAGCGAGAACCCCTCGCCCGGCAACAAGGAAGGCGGGGTCACCACGCTTGAGGAAAAGTCGCTCGGCTGCGTCCAGAAGGGCGGCACCGCGACGGTGACGGACGTGCTCAATTACGGCGACGCCGTCAGCAAACCGGGTCTCAGCCTGCTGAACGGCCCGGGCAACGACATGGTCGCCGTGACGAACCTCGCGGCAGCGGGCTGCCAGCTGATTTTGTTCACCACGGGCCGCGGGACGCCGCTCGGCGCGCCGGTGCCGACGGTCAAGCTTGCGACGAACACCGCACTCGCGAAGAAAAAGCAAAGCTGGATCGACTTCGACGCGCAGACGCAGGATGAAAAAGAACTGTTCGAGCTGCTGCTCGCGACAGTGGACGGCAGACAGACGAAGAACGAACAAAACGGCTTTCGCGAGATCGCGATATGGAAGGACGGTGTGACGCTGTGATCATTGACAGCCATGTGCATCTTTGGAAAACCCAAAACGGCCGCGTGGACGGCAAACCGGTCTTTTCGGTCGGCAACGGCAAAAGCGACTTCGGCGGCACGGTCCGCCAGATGATGCCGCCCTACATGGTCAGCGGCGAGAACACGCCGGAGATGCTGATCGCCAACATGGATTACGCCGGCGTCAGCGCGGCGGTGGTCACGCAGGAGGAGATCGACGGCAACCAGGACGCGTACCTCCTCGCGGCAAAGGAAAAATACCCCGACCGGCTGAAGATCTGTGCGCTCTATGAAGAGGGCAGGCCTTGGTCTCTCGACGGGTTCGACGGCGTCAAGCTTTGCGCCGGGCGGTTCCCCACGCAGGATCTGACACGGCACGAGGCGGTGTTTGAGGCGGCGAACAAAGCCGGGAAATTCCTGTTCATCGAGCTGGCGGACGGAGACAGACAGACCGCGTCGCTTGCGGAAATGATCCGGCAGTACCCCGATCTGCGCATCGCGATCGGCCACTTCGGCATGGTGACGCGCGACGGCTGGGAGGCGCAGATCAAGCTGGCCCGCCATGAAAACGTCCGCGTCGAAAGCGGGGGCATCACCTGGCTGTTCAACAGCGAGTTCTATCCGTACCCGTCGGCCGTCCGCGCGATCAAAGAAGCGGCGGCGCTTTGCGGGATGGAGAAACTCATGTGGGGCAGCGACTACCCGCGCACGATGGTGGAGATTACCTACAAGATGAGCTTCGACTTTGTGCTGAAATCGAAGGAACTGACCGAACAAGAAAAAGCGGCGATCCTTTTTGAAAACGCCGCGTCGTTCTTCGGGTTCGACGGTCTTGTCCCGTGCGAAAAGATCCCGAACATCCTGGAAGACTGAAAGAGCAACAGAAAAACGCCGCCCAAGGGCGGCGCTGCTTTTTTGATGGGATGCTTATTCCTTCGTGCCGAGCAGCTTGTCGAGGTCGACGCCGAACAGCCGGGCGACCTTCGGCGCGAGGGTGTAGATCGTGACGATCAGGCCGAAGAGGGCCGAAAGCTTGCCGATCACCTTTTTGACCGCGCCGACGGACTGCTTGCCGCGGCGGACGACCTTCTGCGCCTTTTTGACCTTGACGCGGGCCGCGGCGGCCTTTTCGATCACAGGCTCCGCTTTGTCGCGGATCGGCTGCGCGGCGGCGGGGAGAACGGCGGCTGCCTTTTGCGAAAGGGCCTCGCTGCGCTTTTCCAGCTGTTTGTCAAGCAGCTTTTTCAAAATACGTTTGATGAGTTTCTTCATGCCGTGCGCCTCCTCAGTCGATGGTGATGGTGTAGCCGCATTCTTCAAAATAGCGGATCAGGAACGCCTTGTTCTGGCCGCGGCGCAGCCAGACGGTGGAAACCTGCTTGTCCTTGACGATCTGCTCGAGCAGATCCTTGTTGCGGTTGACCCAGGCGCGGTATTCGATGTCGGGCATGAAAACCACGCGGCCGCCCTTGTTGTCCATCGCAAAGCCCTCCGTTTCTTTGAAAAACAAAACCGCAGCCTTTGAGCTGCGGCTTCTTGTTTGTGTCGGCGTCGCCTTATCTTCCC
>CAMZEG010000076.1 GCA_947305635.1 uncultured Clostridia bacterium | reverse complement strand
GAACAGCGAAAGCAGGATGACCGGGCCGAACGCGGCGCCGAAGCCGCCCCACGCGTTGTCGACCATCGACATGATGGCGGAAGCGCCCTCGCCGCGGCTGCTCGCGATGAAGTAGGCCACAACGGCGACGATGATAACGATCAGACGGCCGACCCAGAGCACCTCTTTGTCCGAGGCGTTCTTGCGGAAGACCGGCTTATAGATGTCCGACGTGAAGGAGGACGACGCCACCAGCAGCTGGGAGTCCGCCGTGCTCATTGCCGCGGCGACGATTGCGGACAGCAGGATACCGGCGACGAACGGCGGGAAGAGATCGACCGCGAAGCGGATGAAGATCTGCTCCTGATGTCCCGCCTCGATCAGCTCCGCGCCGTAGAACGTGCGGCCGAGGATCGCGATCACGATCGCGGCGCCGAGGGAAAGGATCACCCAGACGATGGCGACCGTCGCGCTCTTTTTGACCATCGACGGCTTTTTGATCGACATGAAGCGCACGAGGATGTGCGGCATGCCGAAATAGCCGAGACCCCAGCCGAGACCGGAGACGATATCCTGCCACGAGACGGTGAACGGGTTCGGGTTAAACGCGTTGACGGTGCCGTCCGACAAAGAGAATGTCAACTTCGCCATATCGGGGTCCTTGAACGCGAGGACGATGATCGGGATCAGCAGCAGCGCCGCGAGCATCATCAGACCCTGGAAGAAGTCGGTCCAGCAGACGGCCTTGAAACCGCCGGTGAAGGTGTAGGCGATGATGATCAGCGCGAAGAGCACCAGCGCGAGCGACTCCTTGCCCGCGAGCTGCGGGATCACGGTCAGCAGCACGGTTTTGCCCGCCACGAAGGACGAGGCGACATAGACGGTGAAGAACACGAGGAAGACCACGGCGCAGATGATCTGCAGCGCCGGGTTCTTCGCGGCAAAGCGGTTCTTGAGGTACTGCGGCAGCGTGATGGAATCGTTCGCCGCCTTGGAAAAGTTGCGCAGCCGTTTCGCGACCAGCAGCCAGTTGGCGATCGTGCCGAGCGCGAGACCGATGCCGATCCAGACCTTGCCCATGCCGAACGCGAGGATCGAGCCGGGGAAGCCCATCAAAAGCCAGCCGCTCATATCCGAGGCCTGCGCGCTCATCGCGGCGACCCAGGGGCCCATGGCGCGGCCGCCGAGGAAATAGTCCTTTTCGCCGCCGCTGCGGTCCTTGAAGAAGAAGAACAGACCGATGCCGACGACGAGCAGCAGATAGAGGATGAATGCGAGTAATTGCGATGAAATCATGTGTTTTTCCTTCTTTCTCTAACGATACCGCAGTAGTGTACCACATCTATTTGAAAAACGCAATAGAGAACGAAGTTCAGAACAAAGTTTAATACTTATTATATAACAATGCGCTTGTTGCCTTTTTAACAGGCGATTTTTTATTAGACTGAATTCCGTACGAATTAAAATACAGAAAAATTAACTTTTCGGGAGAGAGCGGGTTTTGGGCGTGGAGGTGACGGCAACCTCTGCCGAAGGCAGAAGCGCCGACCGAGTTGCGGGTGTCCGGTGGACACCTCGCGAAGCGAAGCAACGACCGAGGCGGGAGCCGAGAACGGCAGGCGAGAAAAGGGGGATCGCGCGCGAAGCGCGTGGCGGATGAGGAGCAGAAACGCATAAAACTACAACTCTGCTCCGGCAAAAGAGTACGGGCGGCCAATGGCCGCCCCTACGGTTCGCGGCAACTCTTTCGCCGCCGTAATTCTTTTCCCCGCGCACCAGGCACTGGCCACTAGCCACCAGGCACTGAAAAAGCCGCCCGCAGGCGGCTTTTTCTATCGGCTGACAACTAACGACGACAAAAACATCGGCATCACTTCGGCGGCGTAGGTCTGCAAAGAGTAGTCCCCGGCGCAAAGGCACCAGTCGTACAGCAGCGCCCGCTCCGCCATCGCGTAGAGCCGCACGACATCGTTGACGCTCTTTTCCGCCGTCAGTTCCCCCTTCTCCTGCCCGCGCAAAACGATTTTGCGCAGCAGCTTATAGTAGACGCGGTTGTGGTCGAGCAGCCGCTTGTCCCCCTTGGTCGTCAGCTGCGTCGCGTAGAGCCTCGTGAGCAGATCGATGTCGATCCGGTTTTCGATCATCCCGAACAGCTCGCGGTTGAGGTAGCACAACACGTCGACGCTGTGCATCGTCGGGTCGATCGTCGCGCCGAGCGTTTCGTACGCCTCGTCAAAGAGGTCCGCCAGCGTGCCGAGCAGCGCGTCCTTGCCGTCGAAATAATGATAGAACGACCCCTTCGACGTGCCGGAGGCGGCGATGATCTCGTCGACGGTGGTGTTGTCGTAGCCCTGCTCATAGAACAGCCGCCACGCCGCCTCGACGATTTTGCTTTTCGTTTGTTTCGACGCTCGTTTTGCCATCGGGATCACCTATCCTATATAGTTCATCGGGTTGACCTGTGTGCCGTTTTTGAGCACCTCAAAGTGCAGGTGCGGGCCCGTCACGTTGCCCGTGGAGCCGATCTGGCCGAGCTGCTGGCCCTGCGCCACCGTCTGGCCGACGCGCACGGTGATCGACCCGGCCTTCATATGCGCGTAGCGGGTCTGCAGACCGTTGCCGTGGTCGATCACGACCGTATGGCCGTAGCCGCGGTAGCCGTTGTGCGCCTCCACAACGCGGCCGGCCGCCGCCGCGATCACGGGCGTGCCCGTGGAATGGCCGCCGGGTTTGACGATATCGACGCCGCCGTGGAAGCTCCGGCCGGAGATCCGCCTGCTGCGGTAGCCGAAGCCCGAGGAGAGCGAGTAGGCCCCGACGGTCGGCCAGAGCCAGCCCGTGTTGCGCGAGCCGCCGCTTTCCCCGTAGCCCTGATAGGGCGAACCCGTCCCGACGACGATAATCTGCGGGACGGCGGGTTCAATCGTCCGGACGGCGACGATCGCGCTGCCGATCCGCTCGCCGCCGAGGTAGGTGATCATCTCGGTGGTCTCCTGCTCCCCGTTTTTCCCCGCCTGGACGAGCTTGGTCGTCCCGGCGCGCAAGGTCTCGCTTTCGCGGCGGACCGTTTCAAAGGGGACGGTGCTGCGGTATTTGCGGTAGGCCATCTCCTTGATCCGCACATATGCCGTCTGCGGCGAAACGAGCAGCTTCTGCCCCGCCGTGAGGTGTTCAAAATCAACGCCCGGGTTGCGCGCGCGCAGCGTCGCGGCGGTCTCCCCCGTCGCTTCCTTGATCCTGGCGATCGTGTCGCCGCTTTCCACAGTGTAGTACTGCGCCGCCTGTTTCGGCGCGCGCAGCGTCCGCTTGAGCGCCACGGGGTCCCAGAGCGTCTCCGGGTCGTCAGGGTACAGTCCCTGCACATAATCGATCGTTTCGACAAAGGCGACGCTGCGCCCCGGCTGCGCTTTTTCTTTGACCGGCTCGATCAGCGCGCTGAACGCCGCGACCGCGTCGCTTTCGTTGCGGACGGCGCAAAGGAATTCGCCGTCGATGAAGATCCCGCAGGCGTGGACGAGCGGAGTCTTCGCGTTTTCAAGCATCGTTTCACACAGCTGGGCGCTGCCGGACAGCGCCGTCAGCGGCACGCGCGAAAGCTGGTAGGTCGGCGTGTCGCCGAGCAGCTCGGTCACGGCGGCCCTGTTCTGCGGCAAAATCGTCTCGAGGTCCTCCATCGCGCTGCGCACGACGGTTTCGTCCGCCGCGTAGCCGACAATGTTGTCGCCGAGCCGCACCTCCAGCGCGGCCGTCGTGGTCTTCAGCCGGCCGACGCAGACCGCGACCAGGATGAGAGACGCCAGCGGCAGACACGCGCGGCCGAGCGTCTTCCAAAAGTCGTTCTTTTCCTTGAACGAACGGCCGAGATAGGTCCGGTAGGCGCGCAGCAAAACGGCGCCGCGGTTGTTTTTGTTGTGCCGCGCCCCCGCGTGGAGGATCCGCAGCCCGCGGAAAAGCTCCCGCGCGTCAGAGAAGAACTGCCGCGTCTCGTTGCGGAAGGACGCAAAAAAGCGGCGCAGCAGATAGCGCGCGCCTTTATAGCAGACGACGGCCCCGGCGACCCCGTAGCGCCGCAGAAGCGACAGCGCGGCGGCCGTTTTCGTGACCGCTAAGTCTCCCAGCAGCGCCACCCAGTAAAACGGCAGCAGCCGCTGCCGCCGCCGCACCTGTACCACCGCGCTCTGTTCGGCGGGCACAAGCACTTTGGCGGCGTCTTTGCCGTCATAGACGGCGTAGCGTTCGTTTGCCATCGGGGTCCCTCCTTCCCTCATTTAGCTGTTTTTTATTGTCTGATAAACTGCTCGTCGCCGCGTTCCGCTTCGGCGGAAACGAACCGTTCGACCTTCATGTGCAGGTCATATCGTTCGCGCAGCGCAGCGATTTCCGCCATCATGGGAGAGGCATGGTGCTGATCCAGCGCGGCCTGATCCAGCCAGCTGTCGATCAGCAAAACAGTTGAAGCATCCTGCAGCGGCGAAAAATAGGCATACTGCAGGTTTCCCGGCTCCTGCCGGATGCGCTCGGCAATCCCCCGCCGTTCCATCTCCGCGGCAAACGCGGCGGCGGCACCGGGTTCGTTCCCTGTGTAATAAATATGGATGGTGATGCTCATTGCTTTTTCCTTTCAGTCTTCGCTGAAACCCGGCGGGCACAGCAAAGCGAGGTCGGGGCACAGGTATTCATACAGTGTGTCAACAGTGCGAAAGCCCAGCTTTTCATACATCTGCCGCGGCGTGTCGTCCGCGTCGGCGTGCAAAAAGAACAGCTTGTCTTTGCTTTGCCCGGCGAGCTGCCGCAGCAGCGTGGTCGCGACGCCCTGTCCGCGGCAGGCTTCGTCCGTCAGAAGGCCGTCCAGACAGACGCAGCCGTCGTATTCAAACGTATAGCACATCGCGGCGAGCGTATCATCAAGATACGCGCCGTGATAGGTCAGCTTTTCGAACATCCGCCGGAGGTTGCGGCGGGTGAAATCTTCGCCGTAAACCTTGCCGTAGTGCCGCACTTCGAGATCCAGCGCCTCTTCGAGCGTCGGCCGGCGGACCGTGACGGCGGGGTTTTGCTTCCAGTGTTCCGGCGACGCGCAGAGCGTCATCGTCAGCGTGACGCTTGCTTCCAGCCCGAAGCTGTTTTCGAGCGGCGCGTCTCCCTCCAGCTTCAAAAAGCCGGCGCCGCGCGCTTTTTGATAATCCAGCGCGGCGGCAAGCTCCGCTTTGTCCGGCTGCTTTGTATAGCAAAAACAGTTTTGGTCGTATTTATCGGGCAGCAGCGGGTCTTCCCATTTGAGAAGATGGGCGGAAAAGGGGCGCTCTTCGGAAAACAGCAGCGCCAGTTCCCGTTCGGCCGCCCGCGTGCGGGCGACAGTCTCCTGCGCCGTCATTTTGTCGGATATACGAGGTCGTCCGGCGTCCAGTGTTCGAGCACAGCGCACATCGCGGCGGCTTCTTTCTTTGCGCCTGCGAGGTCATGGTCGCGCCAGTTGCCGCATTCTTTTTCGCTCGCGCCGGGGATCTCGCCCTCATAGGCAGCGCAGAACGCCAGCGCGTCCTTGGTCAACGCGATCGCCTCCTGCGGAGAAACGCGGTCGCGGACGATGAAATAGAACCCCGTCCGGCAGCCCATCGGGCCGAAATAGACGACGCTGTCGCTGTATTGGCTGTTGCGCACGAAGGTCGCGAACAGGTGCTCGATCGTGTGGATCGCGCCGGTCTCCATCACCGGCTCTTTGTTCGGCAGGCGGGTGCGGATGTCGTAGGTCACGCAGTCGCCGTCGATCCGCGACGTGTAAAGGCCCTTCGGCAATATCGTATGGTCAATCGTAAACGATGCGATCTTTTGCATGGGTGTTCCCTCTTTCTTTCAGTTCAGCGCGGTGTCGCCGTTGCGGGTGAAGAGCCGCACGACCGCGTCCTTGAGTTCGGCGTGTTCTTCTTTTTTCAGCTGCGGGTCTTCCGCGATCACGCGCTGCGACGCGGCTTTCGCCTCACGCAGCGTGTCCATATCCTGCAGCAGATCCGCGATCTGCAGCTGCGGCAGACCGTGCTGCCGCGCCCCGAAGAAATCGCCCGGCCCGCGCAGACGCAGATCCGCGTCCGCAATCGCGAAGCCGTCGTTGGTTTTGCAAAGTGCCTCGAGCCGCTGGGACGCGGCCTCGCCCTCGGCGTCGCTGATCAGCACGCAGTAGGATTTTTCGCTGCCGCGGCCGACGCGCCCGCGCAGCTGGTGCAGCTGCGACAGGCCGAACCGCTCCGCGTTCTCGACAACCATCAGCACCGCGTTGGGCACGTCGATCCCGACTTCGATCACGGTCGTCGCGACCAGCAGCTGAATGCTGCCGTCGGCGAAATCCGCCATCACCTGCTGCTTTTCCTTCGGCTTCATCTTGCCGTGCAAAAGGCCGACGCGGTAGCCGGAAAAGGTCTCTTCCGAAAGCACCTTCGCGTCCGTGACGGCCGCGTGCAGCTCCGTCTCTCCCTCCTCGACGGCGGGACAGACGAGATAGGCCTGATAACCGGCGTCGAGCTGCTTTTTAATGAAGGCGTAGATCCGCTCGCGGTAGCTGCTGTCGACGGCGTAGGTGGAAATCTTCTGCCGCCCCGCGGGCATCTCGTCGATCACGGACACGTCCAGATCGCCGTAGATGATGAGCGACAGCGTCCGCGGGATCGGCGTCGCCGACATGACGAGGACGTGCGGCGCGTCGCCTTTTTCGCCGAGGGTGCTGCGCTGGCGGACGCCGAAGCGGTGCTGCTCGTCCGTGACGACAAGCCCCAGCCGCGCGAACGTGACGTCCTCGGTCAAGAGCGCGTGGGTCCCGACGACGATCTGCGCCGTGCCGTCCGCGATATGCTGTTTCGCGATCCGCTTTTGTTTTGCGGTCAGCCCGCCGGTCAGAAGCGTCACCTGCACGCGGTCGCCGAACAGCGTCTGCAGCGTCTGGGCGTGCTGCTTTGCGAGAATCTCGGTCGGCGCCATCATCGCGCCCTGATAGCCGCTTTGCGCCATGGCGTACAGGCACGCGGCGGCCACGACCGTCTTGCCCGAGCCGACGTCGCCCTGTATGAGGCGGTTCATCGCTTCGCCCGTCGTGAAGTCGCGCAGGCAGTCGTCGATCGCGCGCTTTTGCGCCCCGGTCAAAGTGAACGGCAGCGTTTCCAGAAACGGGGTTGCCGCCGCGGGGGCGACGCGGATCGGCGTCTGCAGCCGGTTTTCGCGCCGGAGCAGCGCCATGCCGCACTGCAAAACGAAGAGTTCTTCAAAAATCAGCCTGCGCCGCGCGACCTCCATGTCGTGCATCGTTTCCGGCGCGTGGATGTTTTTGAGCGCATAGAGCGCGTGGGCGAGCTTGAATTCCCGCCGGATGTCCGGGTCGATCAGATCGCCGGTCTCATCCTTGGCCCAGAGCGCCAGCGCGTTCTGGATGATCGAAGAGAGCTGGCGGCCCGTCAGCCCCGCCGTCAGCGGGTAGACCGGGAGGAACGACGACGCGTCGGGCGACTCGACCATCGGGTTGGTCATTTCGAACGAGCCGAACTGCTTTGCGACCTTGCCGTAAAAGAGGTAGGTCTCCCCTTCCTCGAGCCGCCGGGCGAGGAATTTGTTGTTGAAGATTGTCAGATGCATCACGTCGCTGCCGTCGGTGACGACGGTCTTGTAGATCGTCATGCCCTGCTTGATCAGCCCGCCGGAGACGGGACAGCCGACCACGCCGCGCACGCAGGCGGTTTCGCCCGGTACGAGCTGCGCGATCGGGGTGCAGACCGAAAAATCGAGATAGGCGCGCGGGTAGTAATGCACCGCGTCCCAGACGGTCTCGATGCCGAGCTTTTTGAGCAGCTGCGCCCGCTTTTCGCCGACGCCTTTGATATACTGGACCTTCTTGTCCCGGGTACGCACCGCGCGTCACCTCCTTTCGGTCAATTGCGGTTTATTGGTACGACCAGGTGTACAGATTCGCGTACAGGTCGTTTTCGTTGACTTCGCCTTCAATCTGCAGCTCCTTGGCGCAGTACAGCACGCCGCTGCGGAAACAAAGCGGCACAAACGGCTGATCCTGCAAAAAGACCTGCTCGAAGGTGCTCGTGTTCACCGTGCCCGCACGCCATTCGCGCCAGGCCTGCGCGCCCGCGCCGGCGGAATCGATTCCGTAGTTCGCCTGCCCTTCGGCGGAGAAGAACAGCGACAGATCCATGTCCGCAGTCAGCTTCACTTCGCCGATATACAGATCCCACAGCCCGGAATCGAGCCGGATCAGGTAGCTGTCGTAATCGAGGACGGAAAGGTTCACCGTAAAGCCGCAGTCGCGCAGCTGCTGGGCGATCAGCTTCGCCGCGTTGAGCCGAACGGCATTTTCGCTGTTGACGACCATCTCGAGCGTGACACCCTGCTTGTTCTTCGTCCGCTTCGCGTTGGAAGAGAGCGTGTAGCCCAGCGCGTCGAAGTAGCCGGGCGCCGCCAGCGGGTCAAAACGCACGTTGTCCTGCGGCGCCTCGCCCCAAAGCGGGTGGAACGGCGCGTCGGCCGCCATCGCGTGGGCGTCGTAGGCCGAGGCGCAGACGGTCGGTTTGTCGACCGCGGCGGCCAGTGCGCGGCGGAAGGCCGCGTCGTTCAGATGGTCGCGCGCGCTGTTGAGTCCGAGATAGACAAAGTTGAGCAGCGGGACGTCCCATTCGTTCGCGAAGATCTTTTCCCGCTTCTGCGACGCGGGGTCGACATAGAACGCGCTCAGTTCGCCGATCTGCAACAGCTGCAGCTCGTTTTCGCGGGTGCTGATATCGAGGAGTTTGAGCGTCTGCTGCTCCATCTCCTCCATCGCGCTGCTGTTTTCGTACGCCTCAAGATAGAGATCCGCGTCCTTGTGGTACAGCCGGTAGCGGCCGCAGCCGATCGGGATCTCCGATTCCCCGGTGCCGAACTGGACGATCGGGAAATCGAGGCAGTTTGCCGCCTGCGCGTTCGGTTCGACCAGAGAAAACGTGACGCTGTCGTCGCCGTCGGCATTGCACGAGAAGAAGTTGGCAAGCCGCGCCGCGTAGCACGGGCTCTCCTTCGCGCACTGGAAGGAATAGACCACGTCGCGCGGGTGCAAAAGCTCCCCGGTCGTGAACCGGACGTCGTCGCGCAAAAGCACGGTCAGCGTCTGGCCGTTCAGAGCATAGTCCGCGGCGACCGACGGCACCGGCGTGAACGTCTCGTCCAGCCGCACGAGCGCGTCGTACAACAGCGTACAGATATCGCGGTTCATCGTGCTCTTCGTCTGGAACGGGTTGAGCGCGTCCGCCGCCGTATAGGGCAGCGTGACGATCCGCGTCACGGCGGCGGAAGACGGGTCGGTCTGGGTCAGCACGGGTTCGGTCGTGTCGTCCGTCTCCGGCTGAGGCTGTTCGCCGCAGCCCGCGAGCGAAACCAGCAGCAGCACCGCGCAAAGAAGCGCGAGCCATCGTTTCATAGCCACTCCTCCTCAGGTCAGCCGGACGCGCTGCGTCGAGCGGCAGCGGTCGGT
>CAMZEG010000075.1 GCA_947305635.1 uncultured Clostridia bacterium | reverse complement strand
GCATCGGTCCGCTGCCCGGCGCCGACGGGGTCTGCGAGCTGCAAAAGATGTACTGCCTGCCGCCGTGGCGCGGGACGGGCGTCGCGCACCGGCTGATGGAAGAAGCGCTCGCGTTCGCCACGCGGTACTACAAACAGTGCTACCTCGAAACGCTGTCCAATATGACCGCCGCGCAGCGGTTCTATGAAAAATACGGCTTTCGCCGCGTGGATAAGCCGCCCGTACAAACGGCGCACTTTGCCTGCGATGTGCGGCTGCTGCGCGACCTTTGACTGCACCAAACGGAGGGATTCTCTTGAAAAAACGGCTGAACGCGAATCAAATCAAGCTGATTGCGATCGTTGCCATGACGGTCGACCATCTGACCTGGGTGTTCTTCCCGGGCACACAGGCGGTGTGGTATGTGGCGCTGCTGCATATTATCGGCAGACTGACGGCGCCCATCATGTGGTTCTTTATCGCGGAGGGCTGCCACTACACGCGTGACATCAAAAAATACATCGGAAGACTGTTCCTGTTTGCGTTCGTTTCCCATTTTGCCTATAACTTTGCCTTCGGCATTCCGCTGCTGCCGCTCATAACCGGCGTGTTCAATCAAACGAGCGTGATGTGGTCGCTGGCTTGGGCGGTCGTTCTGGTCGCAATCCTGAAACACGAGCGTATTCCGCAATGGGCGAAGTATGCCGCCATCCCGCTGGTGTGTCTGGTTTCTTTCCCGGCGGACTGGTCCTGTATTGCCGTGATGTGTCCGGTCTTCCTGTATCTGCACCGCGGCAATTTCAAAAAGCAGGCGGGCGATATCGTGCTGTGGTCGTTCCTGTACGCAGTGGTTTATTTCCTCTTTCTGGACCGGCTCTACGGCGCGTTGCAGATGTTCACGTTTCTCACGATTCCGATCCTTTCGCAATACAACGGCGAACGCGGACGCTGGAAGGGTATGAAGTGGTTCTTTTACATCTACTACCCGGCGCATCTGCTTGTGATCGGGTTGCTCCGTTTGGCAGTTCAGGGCAACGTGTCCCTGATTTTTCAGTGAGGCAATCCCATGACCGACGACGATATCCTCCTTTCGCACGCCCGCGACCTCAAACGACAGTGCGCCGACCGCGGGATGCTCACGCATACGGCCTTCCTCGACCTGCACCAGCGTTCGCTGCTGGCGTCGATCGAACGTGAGCAGAACGCCGAGGTGCAGACTTTCTGCTACGGCGGCTGCCCCGACGCGCAGCGCGTCATTGCCGTCTTCGTGCCGAAGTTTTACGAAATCGACGACTTCGACGCCTTTTTGCGGGAGAACCCGGATGACGATCCGCTGTGTCTGCTGCGCGCGGACAAGGACGCGTTCTCTTCGCTCAGTCACCGCGACTATCTCGGCGCGCTGATGGGCCTCGGGATCAAGCGCGAACAGCTCGGCGATATCCTTGTCGACGACGGCGGCGCGTTTCTCGTCTGCCTCAGGACGATCCGCCCGTTTCTGCTGGATAACTTTTCCTCCGCGGGCCGCGCGACGCTGACGCTGCGCGAGGCGGCGTTCGACGAACTGCGGGCCGTCGAAACGAAGACCGAGGACTTCTTCGTCTCCGTGCCGTCGCTGCGGCTCGACTGCGTCATCGCCGCCGCGTACAAGCTCTCCCGCGCCGCCGCGGACACGGCGATCCAAAGCGGCCTCGTCTATGTCAACGCCGTGCTTTGCGAGAAGCCCGACAAAAAGCTCGCCGTCGGCGACGTCCTCGTTTTGCGCGGCAAAGGCAAACGCCTGCTGTTTGCCGAGACCGGCCAAAGCAAAAAAGGGCGGCTGCACCTGACAGTCCGCCGCTATTTATAATTAGAATAAACCGCCGCCTTTTGCGTACACTAAGCGAAAAGGCGGTGGTTTTTTTGTCCGATTTTGCGTATCCTTATCAAGCGAACCTTCTGCGCGTGCGCGACGCGCTGCGCCTCGGGGAAAGCTTCGATCTGCTTGAAAAGAAGATCCGGCTCGGCAGTCGTCAGGCGGCGTTCTTCTGCGTCGACGGCTTTGTCAAGGACGAGATGTTCGAAAAGGTGCTCGAATACTGCAGCAAGCTGACTGAAAAGCAGCTCAAGGAGACGCCGGACGCCGCGGCGTTTCTCGATTCTTTCGTCACCTATATCGAAGCGAACACGACCGACCGGCTCGCCGATTTCGTCACGTTCGTGCTCTCCGGCGCGGTCGGAATGCTTATCGAAGGCTTCGACGAAGCGCTGATCATCGACCCGCGCACCTATCCGACCCGCGCGATCGAGGAGCCGGAATCCGACCGCCTTTTGCGCGGCCCGCACGACGGCTTTGTCGAAACCGTGATCCGGAACACCGCCCTCATCCGCCGCCGCATCCGCGACCCGGCGCTGACGATGCGCCTGTATCAGATCGGCGAACGCTCGAAGACGGACGTGGTCGTCTGCTTCCTCTCGGATACGGTCAACCGAAAGCACCTGCGCGCGCTCGAAGAAAAGCTCCGGGCCGTCCGCGTCGACGCGCTGCCGCTCGGGCAGGAGAGCCTCAGAGAGTGCCTGTTGCCGAAGCAGATCTGGAACCCCTTCCCGCGCTTTCGCTATACCGAGCGGCCGGACACCGCCGCCGCCTGCATCTACGACGGCAACGTGCTCGTCCTTGTCGACGGGACGCCCTCCGCGATGATCGTCCCGACGGGGATCTTCGACTTCATTCAGGATATCAACGACTACTACTTTTCTCCGTTCATCGGGACGTTCTTCAAGGTCGTGCGCGGCTTCATGTTCCTGCTGAGTCTGCTCTTTGTCCCGACGTGGTACGTCCTCTCGCTGCACCATACGCTGTTGCCGGAGCGACTGTGGTTCGTCTTCGTCAACCACCCGAACGGCGTGTCGATCTTCTTTCAGCTGATCGTCTCGGAGTTCATGATCGACATGCTTCGCCTCGCGTCGCTGAACACACCGAACGTGCTTTCCAACTCCTTCGCGGTGATCGGCGCGCTGGTGCTCGGCGAATTCGGCGTCTCGTCGGGGCTGTTCGTCCATGAGGTCGTGCTGTTCATGGCGTTCACGTCGATCTCCAACTTCGTGCTGCCGAGCTATGAGCTGGGCCTTTCGGTGAAGTACTGCCGGATGGGGCTGCTGACGCTGACGTCGCTGTTCGACTTCTGGGGCTTCTTTGCCGGGCTCTTCCTGATCCTCCTGCTCCTTTGCACGACCCGGACGCTTGAGGGGCACACCTATCTCTACCCGCTGATCCCGTTCAATAAGGACGCGCTCATTTCCGCGCTGTTCCGCCGGCGTATCCGCAGCACGCTCCGACAAGAATAAAAAAAGCCCGGACGCTGTGCCCGGGTATTTTAATGTGTTATTCTTCCACGAGGGTGCCGACGTAATAGGTCGCTTTTTCGGGCACCGGAGCGTCTTTGACAACGTCGCCCGTCGCGGCGTCGACGGCGGTGAACGCGACTACCTCGTTCGTGTCATAAAGGAACTTCGTAAACGTGATCCATTGGTGCTCACGGTCATATTCGGTCTGATACACATACCGTTTGCCGTGTTCCACCTTTTCGTGGTTCCCGATCATGGCATCATATCCCCGTCTGGTCAGGGTAAGGTTTTCCGCCACCGCAAGCGGGACGCCGCAATCGGTCAGAAACGTCCGTCCGATATCTCTGTACCGGCAGACGACGGCGACTCTACCGACGGAGGCGAGGTAGGCCTTTGCCTGCCGGACGCAGTCGTCCCAAAGCGCGTCCGCCGCGCCGTCCGGCAGCCCGCGCAGCACCTTCTTTGCAAGCCGGCCGGGGAACAGGACCTTGATCGACGGCGTATAATCCGCGCCGTCCTTTGCCTGCTCGCGTGAGACGAGCTTGTACCCGTCGCCGTCCTGCAGGAACTTGTAAACTGCCGGTACCCAGCCGCCGCTGACGTTGGTGAAAAAGCCGTTGACGAAGTTGAAGCCTTCGTGCGTCTCGTGTACATAGACCGTGACGATATCGTCTTCTTCCCTGGTGTCATAGACGTAATGGCTTTCCGTCATGCATTCGCTGTAGCCGTAACCCGTGGCGCCTTTGGAGAGGATGGCCGCCGACAGCGCGTCGTCCAGCGCGTCGCCGATGTCGTTGAACGTGAGCTCGTTGGTGCTGGGGTCGAGCATGTAGACTTCGCTCTGCATTCGCAGCGGCAGCAGACAAAGCAGAAACGCTGTCGGGATCAGCAGAAACACAGCGAGCAGCACGCCGATCACGATTCGGCGGTTCTTTTGCTTGCGCGCAAGCTCCCGCGCAAACTGGTTGTTGAGGATCGACAGCTGTTCGGAGATCTGCCGCAGATCCGGCTTTTCGGCGGTTTCCTGCGTCGTGTCGCCCAGCAGGTCGACCACCGAAACGTCGAACAGCTCCGCAATCTTTTCGAGCATGATCGCGTCGGGGACGGAGTAACCCTTTTCCCATTTGGAGACGGTCTGGCGCACGACGTTCAGCTCCTGCGCAAAGGTCTCCTGCGTGTAACCGTTTTGCTTGCGCAGGTTTTTGATATTCTGGTTCAGCATAAAAACAACCTCCTTGTTTCCGGTGGCTTTATTATAATCCGGCCGCCGGCAAACAGCAAGCAACGCAAATTAACATCGGGGATATATGCGCTTTTTTTATTCTGAGGCCAGCCGGAACGCGCCCGGGAGCAGTTCGCCGAGCGTTGTAACCTTCGTTTCGCCGCCGTCTTTTCCAAGGATGACGCGGAAGTCCGCGCCGCAGAACTCCGAAAGCGCCTGCCTGCACGCGCCGCAGGGATAGGCGAAATCGTTTATAACGCCGCCCTGCCCGCCGACCACGGCGAGCGCGACGAAGCTTCTCTGGCCCGCGGCGACCGCCGTAAAGAGGGCGGTGCGCTCCGCGCAGTTCGTCAGCGAGTAGGAGGCGTTTTCGATATTGCAGCCCAAATAGACGCTCCCGTCCGCGCAAAGCAGCGCCGCGCCGACCTTGTAGCCGGAATAGGGCGCGTGGGCACGCTGCATCGCTTCCTTTGCCTGTTGGAGCAACGCTTGATCTGTCATGGTCAGCCTCCGATCTCATTTAGGAACGACGTGCCGGCGAGGGCGTTTTCAACGCCGAGCAGGTCGCATACCGTTTTGCCGATATCCGCGTACGAACGGCGCACGCCGAGGTTGGTTGACTTCACCTGTTCGCCGCAAACGAGCAGGGGAATGTACTCGCGGGAATGGTCGGTGCTCTCCGTCAGCGGGTCGCAGCCGTGGTCCGCGGTGATCATCAGCACGTCGTCCTCTTGCAGCTGCGGCAGAAAGCCGCCGAGCCAGCGGTCGAACGCGGTCAGCGCCGCGGCGTACCCCGGCGCGTCGTTGCGGTGGCCGTAGAGCATGTCGAAATCGACGAGGTTCACGAAGCAAAGCCCGTGAAAGTCCGTCTTCACGATCGCGTCCGTCTTCGCCATCCCGTCGGCGTTGCCGCCGGTCGGCAGCGGCTCGCGCAGCCCCTTGCCCGCGAAGATGTCGTAGATCTTCCCGACGCCGATCACGTCGAGACCGGCGCTTTGCAGCGCGTCGAGCATGGTATCCTGCGGCGGGACAAGCGAAAAGTCGTGCCGCCGGGGTGTGCGCGTATAGGGCCAGTCGCCGGTGAACGGCCGCGCGATGACGCGTCCGACGGCGTGTTCGCCCTGCAGAATCTCCCGCGCCATGCGGCAGAAGTCATAGAGCTGCTCGACGGGAACGACGTCCTCGTGCGCCGCGATCTGGAACACGCTGTCCGCTGAGGTGTAGACGATGAGATCGCCCGTTTCCACATGCTGCTTTCCGTAATCGCGGATCACCGCCGTGCCGGAGTACGGCTTGTTGCAAAGAACGCCGCGGCCGGTCGCCTTGCAAAACGCGTCGAGGACTTCCGGCGGGAACCCGTCGGGGTAGGTGGGCATCGGCTGCTTTGAGACGAGACCCGCGATCTCCCAATGGCCGGTCGTGGTGTCCTTGCCGCGCGAAAGCTCGGCGCATTTGCCGAACGCGCCCTTCGGCGCTTGTACGGGCGCGCCGACGCCGATTCCGTCAATGTTGAACAGGCCGAGACTTATCATGTTCAGCACGTCGAACTCCTTTTGCGCGGCGCAGGAACGCAGCGTGTGGCTGCCCTTGTCGCCGAAGTCCGCGGCGTCCGGCAGCTCGCCGACGCCGAAGGAGTCGAGCACAATCAGAAAAACGCGGTTCGTCTTCATGCCTTGCCGTCCATTTCCGCCGCGGTTTCGAGCGCGAGCCGGATCATATCAGAGAAGGTCTCCTGCCGCTCTTGCGCGGTGCAGCCCTCGCCCGTAAAGGGCAGGTCGGAGATCGTGCAGATTGCGAGGGCGCGTTTGCCCGCGGCCATGGCGGTGTAATAGAGCGCCGCGGCCTCCATCTCAACGGCGAGCGTGCCGACCTTCGCCCATTGCCGCAGGTTGTCCTCCTGCGCGTCATAGAACGTGTCGGACGAAAGGAGATTGCCGATGCGGATCGGCAGGTTCATGCTGCGCGCCGCGTTCGCCGCGGTCTCCAGCAGCTCGAACGCGCAGGTCGCGCTGAGGCTGCCGCGCACGCAGAACTGCGAGGCAAAGTCGGAGTTCGTGTTCGCGCCGATCGCGAGTACCACGTCGCGCAGTTTGACGCCGTCGCCGATCCCGCCGGCGGAGCCGACGCGGATGATGTTTTCGACGCCGAAGAAATTGAAAAGCTCATACGAATAGATGCCGATCGAGGGCATGCCCATGCCGCTCGCCATCACCGAGACGGGGTGCCCCTTGTAATAGCCGGTGTAGCCCTGTACGCCGCGCACGTCGTTGACAAGAACGGCGTCCTCCAAAAAGGTTTTCGCGATCCAGGCGGCGCGCTTCGGGTCGCCCGGCATCAGCACGGTCTTCGCAAAGCCGCGGTCGTGTGCGGGATTGATATGCGGTGTCTGCATAAAAATGCCACCTCCGTGGTCTTTTTTTCTATTATAGCACACCTGTCTGCCGCTTGCAAACGGTTTTTCCCGATTCTCTGAAGAAAAAAGCGGAGTTCGGCAACATATGTTTATCTTCCCTTCAAATTTATGCGTTTTCATTGACAATGATCGTGTTCTTTTTTATAATGACAGGGTAGAAAAAAGACACAAATGCCGTTTTTGACGCTGAAAATTGGCAAATGTTCCCGCAAAAACCGCAATCGCGGTGAACCGCGGCTCATTCTCCCGACGCAAAAAGGAGAGGCTTTGTATGACTGATAACAAGACCCCGACCGTGCGCGAACTGCTTGACCGCGCCGCACAGATCTATGAAGAGAAGACGTTCCTCAAATTTGTCCGCGGCGGCAAGATCGAAGAGCGCAGCTACCGCACGACCCAGCAGAACGCGCTGGCCGTCTGCCGCTGGATCCGTTCGCTGTCGGACAAGCGTATGCACGTCGCGCTGATCAGCAAAACGAGCTATGAATACATCACCTGCCTGACCGGCATCCTGATCTCCGGCAACGTCGCGATTCCGTTTTCGCCGGACATTTCCGCGGCAGAGGCGATCAAGCTGCTTGAGCGCGCCGACGTCGATCTGCTGCTGTTTGAAAACGAGTTCGCCGCGAAGGCCGCCCAGATCAAGGAGGGCTATCCCGGCCTGCAGTTCGCCGTCAACATCGGCGACGAATCCTATTTCAACGAGATCTACGAAACCTACGACAGCAGCTGCGACTGCGCTTCGCTGTCCGACTTCGCGGTCGACCCTGAAGCCTGCGCGTGCATGATCTTCACCTCCGGCACCACCGGTGTGCGCAAGGGTGTCATGCTTTCCACGAAAGCGCTCGTCGGCAATATCATGTACCACGACTACTGCGCCGATATCTTCAACGAGACCGACGTCGCGCTGTCCGTTTTGCCGATGTACCACATCTACTGCTTCACCGGCGACTATCTCAAGAATCTGAAGGACGGCCTGCAGGTCGCGCTGAACGGCGATCTGCGCAATATCGTGCAGAACCTGACTCTCTTTGAGCCGCGCGTGATGCGCGTCGTCCCGATGATCGCGCAGACGCTTTTGCGCCGCGTCAAAGCCGTGCTCTCGCGCAACCCGGACATGGAGCCGCGCGACGCCGCGAAAAAGGTCTTCGGCCGGAACATGAAGTGGCTGATCTCCGGCGGCGCCTATCTCGACCCCGCCCTCATTGCGGAATATGAAAAGTTCGGCATCTATCTGCGGCAGGGCTACGGCATGACCGAGGCCGGCTGCCGGATCTCCGTCCCGGACGAAAGCGCGGCGGTGGACTCCGTCGGCCGCGTGATCGACGTCTGCAAGGCGCGGATCCACCACGGCGAAATCCAGGTCCTGACCCCGACGCGGATGATCGGCTACTATAAAATGCCCGAGGAGACCAAGGCGATGTTCACCGACGACGGCTGGCTGAAGACCGGCGACATCGGCTATCTCACCGTGGACAACCAGCTGTTCATCACCGGCCGCGTGAAGAACCTGATCATCCTTTCCAACGGCGAAAACGTGTCACCCGAAGCGATCGAAAAGAAGTTCGACCATGAGCCGATCATCGACGAGGTCGTCGTCTACGCCGAAAACGACCGGATCGTCGCGGAGATCTATCCCAATTACGATTACATCGAAGAGAACATGATCGAGGACGTCAACGCCGTAATCGAAGCGATGATCGACACGATGAACCTGACCGCGAAGCCTTCGCATGTGATCGCCTCGTTCAAGCTCCGCTCGGAGCCCTTCCCGCGCACCGGCAGCGGCAAGATGATCCGCCCCTCCGCGCTTTAAGCTGTGTATCAAAAATTCACATAAACAGGAGACTCTATTATGAAAAAAGCAATCACCGGACCCGTCTATGACCTCACGCCTGCGCAGGACATGATTCAGTTCATGCTGAAGTATTCCTTCTTCCACAAGCAGGTAACCCAGATCCCCGAATCCATCCTGACCACAAAAGAAATCGACTTCGACGTGATGAAGCAGGCGCTGAATATCGAGATCGAACGCAACGACTGCATGCGCCTGCGCTTCTTCAAGGAAAAGGGCAAGATCAAGCAGTACTTCCTTGACAAGTATGTGATCGACGACGTGCCCGTCCTCGAGTTCAAAACCGAGGAAGAGCAATTTGCGACCCTGACCGCCGACGCCCAGACCCCGATCCGCATGCTCAAGGACGAGACCTACCGCATCAAGTTCTTCCGCTCGTTCGACGGCCGCTGGGGCATCTACATCTGCGTGCATCACCTTGTGATGGACAACTCCGCCTGCTTCCTGTTCTTTAACGATCTGCTTGCGGTCTATGACGCGCTCAAGGACGGCACACCGATGCCGAAGCCGCTTGGCAAGTTTGAAGACGGCATCAAGAAGGAGCTGGCCTGGATCGCCGATCCCGAAAACCTCAAGCGCGAAGAAAAGGCCTATGAGGAATACATCACCCGCGACGGCGAACCGACCTACATGGGTATCGAAGGCCCGAAGTTTTTGGAAGCCGAGCGCAAAAAGAAGAAGGACCCGAACGTCAAGTACGTCTCGCTCTTCGACCCGATCCACGACAAGGCCGGCTTTACGAAAAAGGTCATTCCCTATGAGGACAGCCAGAAGATCATCAAGTTCATGGACGAGAACGAGATCGGCGGCGAACTGCTGATCCAGCTCGCGATGCGCATCTTCCTGACGAAGATCAACAACCATGTGCTCGATTCCTACTTCATCCCGCTTTGCCCGCGC
>CAMZEG010000074.1 GCA_947305635.1 uncultured Clostridia bacterium | reverse complement strand
GCAGTCGCGCTGCAGGCCTCGCTCGTTTTTGAACGACGAATGGGTAAACGCGGTGTCGAGCAGTGCTTCGTTCGTAAACCGGTACCCGATCGTTTCCATAAACGATTCAAACATACCATCCCTCCTGTTGCAGATAATCGGATAAATCCGTCAATGCGCGCTGCGCAAGCGCTTCATAGCGCAGTTTTTTGTCCCGGATCTTCGGCTCAATCGTCGGCAGAACGCCGAAGTTCGCCCCCATCGGCTGAAAATCGCGAACACTTTCGTCGCTGATATAACGCGCCAATGCGCCCATAATCGTCGTTTCCGGCAAGACCAGCGTTGACTGTCCACGCAGCCGCCGTACGAGGTTGACGCCGGCCAATAGGCCGCTTTGCGCCGATTCCATGTACCCCTCGACGCCGGTGATCTGTCCCGCAAAGAACAGATCGGGCCGCGCGCGCAAACTGTAATCACCGGCCAGAAGCCGCGGAGAATCCAGAAACGTGTTGCGGTGCATGACGCCGTAACGCACAAATTCCGCGTCGTGCAGCGCGGGAATCATGGAAAAGACGCGTTTCTGTTCGCCGAATTTCAGGTTGGTCTGGAAGCCGACGAGATTAAGCAGCGACCCGTCGCGCGTTTCGCGGCGCAATTGCAGCACCGCCCATGGCCGATGGCCGGTGCGCGGGTCGCGCAGACCGACCGGTTTCAGCGGGCCGTAGCGGATCGTATCCTTGCCGCGTGACGCCATCACTTCGATCGGCATGCAGCCTTCGTACACATCCTTGCGTTTATCAAAGCTGTGTTGCGGCGCAGCTTCGGCAGAAATCAGCGCTTCATAAAACGCCTCATATTCAGCTTTGTTCATCGGGCAGTTGAGATAATCATCTTCCCCGCCGCGTTCGTAGCGGGACGCCGTGAAGTAGAATTCCGGGTCAAGACTGTCCTTTGTGACAATCGGCGCAGCGGCGTCGAAGAACGACAGCCCGTTTCCGCAAAGCGCGCGGATGCTTTCGCTGATCGCGTCGCTCGCGAGCGGCCCAGCGGCAATGATACACGGCGTATCGGGGATCGCAGTCACTTCCTGCCGGATCAGCGTGATGTTGGGATGCGAAAGAATCTTTTCCGTGATCATCCGCGAAAACGCGTCACGGTCAACGGCTAAAGCGCCGCCAGCGGGCACCGCGCAGGCTTCCGCCGCTTCGATACACAGCGAACCCATACGGCGCATTTCCTCTTTCATCAGGCCGGCCGCGGACGCAAGCCGCATCGCCTTGAACGAATTGGAGCAGACGAGTTCGGCGAGGTCCTCGCTGTGATGCGCGGGTGAAAAGCGTACGCCTTTCATCTCGTAGAGCGTGACGCGGCAGCCGCGGTTCGCCGCAGCCCAGGCCGCTTCCACGCCGGCGAGACCGCCGCCGATCACCGTGATTCGCTCGTCCATCGTCTTCTCCTTCGTGATTACTTCTTGCTCTTTTCTTTTCTCGTGTAGCCGCAGCCTTCCGCGAGGCAGGACAGCACGCCGCCCTTGCCTTTGAACAGCGCTTTACCGCACTGCGGGCAGGTTTTGTTCGTCGGTTTGTCCCAGGTGACAAAATCGCAGTCCGGCCAGCGGTCGCAGCCGTAGAACTTATAACCGCGCTTGCTGCGTTTTTCAATCACCTTGCCGCCGCATTTCGGGCACGGCGTATCGGTGTCGACGACATAGGGCTTCGTGTTCTTGCATTCGGGGTAGCCCGGGCAGGCAAGGAATTTGCCGAAGCGTCCGACCTTGACGACCATCATCCGGCCGCATTTGTCGCACGGTATATCCGTCTGATCTTCCTGCAGCTGGATTTTGACGTCCTTCATGTCGTCCTTGACTTTTTTGAGCGTTATTTCAAAATCGTCATAGAACGTATGCAGCAGTTCCACATAGTCTTCTTCGCCTTCGCCGACGCGGTCAAGGCCGGTTTCCATCTGCGCCGTAAACTTCGTGTTGACGATCTTCGGGAACGTCTCTTTCAGCAGCTTGGAAATTGCCTCGCCGAGTTCGGTCGGAATCAGCTGCTTGTTCTTGCGCTGAATGTATTCGCGCTTGACGATGGTGGAAATAATCGTTGCGTAGGTGCTCGGACGGCCGACACCGTTTTCTTCGAGCGCCTTGATCAGCGACTGTTCGGAGTACCGCGCGGGCGGCTGCGTGAAATGCTGCTCCTTGGAGATTTCGCGAACTTTGAGCGGATCGTTCGCCTTGAGATCGGTCGGCAACAGCGCATCCTTGCCTTCACCGAGGTCGTAAACACGCGTGCAGCCGTCAAACTTCATTTCGTGGCCGTTGGCGTGGAACAGAACATAGCGGCTGTCGATACCCGGCTCGCTGCCTTTGATTTCCAGCTTGATGGTGCTCTGTACGCCCGCCGCCATCTGCGACGCGATAAAGCGCTTCCAGATGAGGTCATAGAGCTTGTACTGTTCGCCCGTCAGGAAGGATTTGACCTCATCCGGCGTCAGGTTGACGTCGGACGGACGGATCGCTTCGTGACCGTCCTGTGCGTTCGCACGGGATTTATAGAAGTTGGTCTTGTCCGGCACATAGGGTTCTCCGTACAACGCCTTGATCAGCGCTGCCGCGGCATATCTTGCTTCGTCAGAGACGCGCATGGAATCGGTACGCATATAGGTGATCAGACCGACAGCGCCGCGTTTGCCGAGCTCGATGCCTTCATACAGCTGCTGCGCGATCTGCATCGTGCGCTCCGTGCGGAATCCGAGCTTTTTGGCGGCTTCCTGCTGCATGGTCGACGTGATAAACGGCGGCAAGGGGTTGATCTTCTTGGTGCCCTTTTTGACGGAACTGACTGCAAACATATAAGGTTCCATCCGCTTGAGTACGGCGTCGGTCTCCGCTTCGTTGTGCAGATCGATCTTGCCGGTTTCGTCGCCGTGGAACTGCGCGTTGATAACGCGGCGGCCGTCGAGAAACTTGCCTTCGATCGTCCAGTATTCCTGCGGCACGAACGCGCGGATCTCCTCTTCGCGGTCACAGATCATGCGGACGGCGACGCTCTGGACGCGTCCGGCCGAAAGTCCGCGGCGGATCTTCTGCGAGACGAACGGAGACAGTTTATAGCCGACAAGACGGTCGAGAATACGGCGCGCCTGCTGCGCGTTGACAAGATCGAGATCGACCTGCCGCGGCGAAGCCATGCCGTTTCGAACGCCGGTCTTTGTAATCTCATTGAACGTCACGCGGTTCTTTTCGCTGAGATCGAGACCGAGCAGCGTCGCGAGATGCCAGGAAATCGCCTCTCCCTCGCGGTCGGGGTCGGTCGCGAGATAAACCTTGTCGCTCTTGCTGACAGCATCCTGCAGCTCTTTTACAAGCTTCTCCTTGCCTTTTACAACGGCATACTTCGGCGCGAAGTCATGCTGCACATCCACGCTCAGACGCGCGGCGGGCAAATCACGGACATGCCCTTTGGATGCAACGACTTCATAGCCTTTGCCGAGATAGTTCTTCAATGTTTTCGCCTTCGACGGCGACTCCACGATAATTAAGTCAGACATACATTCACCTTATATCCTCTTGTTTTATGTCAACGCAAACGCGTTATGTACAGTTGTAAACCGCGCGCGCATCGCGCATGATGGCGCCGCAAAGCTCCAGCTCCGTCAATGAAGACAGAACCTGCGGCACAGGCAGTCCGCTCGTACGAACCAGTTCATCCAAGCCCGCGGGCTGCTGTTGCAGTATATTATACACGATTTGCGCGTTTTTAGAAACACTTTCCGCAACAAAAATGAAACTTTTTTCTTTGGGCGCCGGCGTATCGGGTACTGCCTGCGCTTTTTCTGCCGCGGCGCTCTTCGTTTTGCGCGTTTTCTTTTCGCTTTTGGACGGCGCAAGCGACTGCTCCTGCAGACGAAGCTGTTCGAACGGTTCACCTTCCCGCAGCGACGGTTCGCGCACAATGGCGGCGATGCCGTAATGTGCGAGCACATCTTCACCGTTGATCACTGTCTTCGCGCCTTCCACAAGCAACCGGTTGGACCCGGCAAACGAAAGGCTGTCGCGGCTGCCGGGGAGCACAAAGAGGTCTCTCCCCTGCGCTTTCGCGTGCTGTGCCGTGTTCAGCGTGCCGCTCTTTTCGCCGGCCTGCACGATCACAACAGCGTCGGAAAGGCCGGAAATCAGCCGGTTGCGCAGCTGAAAGGAGCCTCTGCCGGGTTTAGTAAACGGCGGATACTCCGTCACGAGCGCACCGCAGGACGCGACACGTCGTCGCAGGCCTGCGTTTTCAGGCAGATAGGTCGAACCGTGACCGCAACCCATCACGAGCAGCGTCTTTTTGCCGTGCTGCAGGGCGGCTTCATGCGCGGCTGCGTCGATACCGATTGCGCCGCCACTGACGATCACAGCGCCGTTTTCGGCAAGGACGCCGGCAATTTCGGTCGCAGCTTCGTAAGCATAGCGCGTCGGCGTTCTTGCGCCAATCACAGCATAGCGACACGGGCCGTTCAGGCAGTCCGCGTCGCCGCGAATATACAGCGCGGCAGGCAGATCCGGAAGATTGCGCAGACGGTACGGATAGCGCGGATTATCCGGCGTCAGAATCGTGATGTGTTTCTGTCGGCAAAGCTCCATGGTCTGCAGATAGCTTTCGAGCGATTTATCCGCGAGCGCAGGCAGGCCTTTTTCGGAAAACACGCGCAGCCTGCCGAAGCCGGCGGCGTTCCGGTATGCCGTTTCATCCGCGGCCCAAAAGGCCTTCGCGTCCGGAAACCCGTTGAGGGCGTCGCGAGTGCGCGCGCCGCAGCCGAGCATCTTTTGTATCCAGAGCCAATAGACGGTCTGATCCTTGTCGTTTTTCATCGTGCCCGCACCAGCTCCCACATGGTGATGGCGGCCGCCATGGACGCGTTGAGCGATTCGGCGCGGCCGTTCATCGGGATCGTGACTTTTTCACAAATCGAAAGCACTGCTTCAGAAACACCGTTCCCTTCGTTACCGATAACCGCGATCACGCCGCCGTAAACATGCAGATCCGTCAGTTTCGGCGCGGACGCGTCCGGCGTTGTCGCCAGCACGCGCATACCGCTATTCATCCGGCGCGACAGATACGAAGCAAGGTCGTCCGTTTCCGTCATCGGCATCCGCAAAAGCGAACCCATCGCGGCGCGCTGCGCTTTCGGATTATGGATATCGCAGCAGCCGCAAAGCACGGCGCCGGAAAGTCCGAGCGCTTCCGCTGTGCGGATCATTGCGCCGAGATTCGCCGGATCCTGAATATGGTCGAGTGCCAGATACACGCCGTCCGGATCGACAGTCATATCACGCTTTTCCGCGGCGCACACGCAGAAGACGCCCTGCGGCGTTTGGGTCTGCGAAAGCTTTTGCGCAACGGCGTCGGAAATCAGCGATGTATGCTTCGCTTTCTCAAGCAGCGCGGCGAGACGGTCTGATTCTTTATCGAGCGCGGCCTGCGTCACAAAGCATTGCAAAACTGCAACGCCGGACATAGCGGCGTCGCAGCACAGGCGCGCGCCCTCCAGAAAGAAGGCGTGTTCGGCCTGTCGAAACTTCGCGGAAACAGCCAGTTTACAGGCGCGTTTGACGCTTTCGTTTTGCACACTTTCGATTTTTTGTATCATAATCCGGTATCCTTCAAAGAAACTAAAAAATGACAAATACGTCAGAGCGAGTCACTCTGACGTATATCGATTTGCTTTACAGCGCGGCCTTCGCCTGATCGACAAGCGCGGTAAACGCGGTGGGATCGGCGATCGCGATTTCGGAAAGCATCTTTCTGTTCAGGGTCACGCCGGCCTTCTTGAGACCGTTCATGAACGTGGAATAATTGATGCCGTTCAGTTTGCACGCAGCGGAAATGCGGGTGATCCAAAGACGACGGAAATCACGCTTTTTCTGCTTTCTGCCGATATAAGCGTAGTTGCCGGATTTCATAACGGCCTGCTTCGCCGTCTTGAACAAGCTGTGCTTGGAACCGTAGTAGCCCTTCGCAAGCTTCAGGACTTTATTTCTTCTCTTGCGCGTCATCATTGCGCCTTTAATACGAGCCATGAGTCATTACCTCCGTTATTTCAATTCAATGTTGTTTCAGAAGAGAGCCGTTCTTATTTGTAAGGAACAAGACGCTTAATCTGCTTCTGATTCGTCACG
Organism: uncultured Clostridia bacterium; assembly: GCA_947305635.1. GTDB lineage: Bacteria > Bacillota > Clostridia > Oscillospirales > Acutalibacteraceae > UBA6857. The sequence goes on along the minus strand of CAMZEG010000074.1, from coordinate 3,754 downwards.
TCGGCAACTTCTGTTTTACGCAGATTTCTCTTGCGCTTGGTGCTCTTTTTGGTCAGGATGTGCGATTTGTACGCATGGGCGCGGATGGGCTTACCGTTCTTGGAAAGCTTAAAGCGCTTTTTCGCTCCGCTGTGGGTCTTAATTTTAGGCATGTGAATTCCTCCCTGTGATTATTTTTTGGTTTTCGGCGCCAAGAACATCATCATCGATCTGCCTTCAAGCTTCGCGCTCTTTTCAATCGTGCAGAAGTCCTGGCAAGCCTCGGCAAAGTTGCTCATGGTCACAAGGCCGTTTTCGGGATGCGCCATTTCGCGGCCGCGGAAACGGATGGAAACCTTGACCTTGTTGCCGTCAGTCAAAAAGCGCTTGGCGTGGTTGACCTTGGTTTCAAAGTCGTGCTTGTCGATATTCAAAGAAAGACGAATTTCCTTGATCTCGACGATATGCTGGTTCTTTCTCGCTTCCTTTTCACGCTTGGCCTGCTCAAAGCGGTACTTGCTGTAATCCATGATCTTGCACACCGGGGGCTTGGCCTGCGGCGCGATCTTGACAAGATCCAGATTCTTTTCTTCTGCAATCTTCAGCGCTTCCGCGGCGGACATGATACCAAGCATTTCGCCGTCGCCGGCGATCACGCGCAGTTCGCTGTCACGGATGGCTTCATTGATCTGCATTTCTTTGATAGCGATGTTCATACACCTCCAAATGAATTACAAAATCAAAGCGTGGACAGCAGAATCCGTCCACGCACAATAAGCCTTTTTCTTAGGTTATTGACCCGCCAAAACGAATCCGGCAAGGTGAGACGCATTGCTGCCCTTCTTTGTTGTGCAGATATATTATCACCTTTTGATCCGTTTGTCAAGCGAAATTGAAAAGTTTTTTTCTAAACCGTCAGCGTGTCTCCGCAAGCGAGATAGTGCACATTATCCGCCTTTTGTGAAATAATCCGAAACGCCTTTTCACCGGTGCAATGACAGGTATAGAACACCGTTTCGTCATACCCTTTCAGAATATCCGCGATCTCATGCAGCAGCGGCTCGGGCGCGGTTTTACGCAGCGCCGGATTGAAGAGATGGAACCCACCGACGCAAACGGCCGGATGCTTTGCCGCGGCTTTCTCCATGATATTGACGATTCCTGTGTGTCCGCAGCCGGTAATCAGGACGGGCTTCTCCCCTGCAATCAGGAGGTTCTGTTCATGCGTAAAGCTGTCTTTCCCCTGATCGTCGAGCAGCACGTCGTTCATCGGCGAATGACACTTTGACGTATCACTGACCGTGAACACGGAGAGTTCGTCGTCGATCTTTGTGTCGCCGTCCAGCAGCACAACCTGCGGATGCTGCATCAGTTTCGGATCGATCCCGATCGGTAGTTTCAACAGGCCGGTTTTGTTATAATGCGGAACAAACGCACCGCGCTGGATATAGACCTTTGCCGTATGATTGCGTTCCAGAAACGCGCCGAGCGCGCCACCGTGATCATAATGCCCGTGGGAAATCACAACGGTGTCCACTGCCGCAAGGTCAACGCCACGCTTTTCCGCGTTGCGCAACAGCGTATCGTCCGGCCCGACGTCAAAGAGCAGCTTATGATTCGTCGTTTCAATATATAAAGACAGCCCGTGCTTTGCTTTCAGGTCGGTTTTACAGGTGTTTTCAACAAGTGCAAGAATCTTCACGTTGTTTCTCCCTTATCGTTTGATGATCTCTTCGCGCTTCGGGCCGTTGGAAACGTATGCGATCCGCACGCCGATCTCCTGTTCGATGTAATTGACGTAATCCTGCGCCGCCTGCGGGAGTTTGCTGAACTCCTTGATCCCGCGGATATCGCAGTGCCAGCCGTCCATCGTCACGAGGACAGGCTTCGCCTTTTTCAGCAGCGGCGTGACCGGGAAGTCTTTGATTACCTTGCCGTCGATCTCATAGCCGACGCAAATGCTGATCTTTTCAAGATAGGACAGGCAGTCGAGCGCCGTCAGCACGACTTCCGTTGCGCCCTGCACTTCACAGCCGTAACGCGTTGCCACGCAGTCGAACCAGCCCATGCGGCGGGGTCTGCCCGTCGTCGCGCCGAATTCGCCCTTGTCGCCGCCGTGAATACGCATCTCCTGCGCCTCGTCGCCGAAGATCTCGCTGACAAACTCGCCCGCGCCGACCGCGGAAGAATACGCCTTGGTGATCACGGTCACGTTCTGGATCTCATACGGCGGAATGCCTGCACCGATCGCGCCGTAACCGGCGAGCGTCGACGAGGACGTCACCATCGGATAAATGCCGTGATCGGGATCTTTCAGCGAGCCGAGCTGCCCTTCGAGCAAAACGGTCTTGCCGTCCTTGATCGCGTCACGCAGCAGCTTACCTGTGTTGCAGACGTAAGGAGCAACCATTTCACGATATTCCATCATTTTATTGAACACGTCGTCCACGGAAAGCAGCGGCTTGTGATAGACGTTGTCCAGAATGAGATTCTTGACTTCCAGCACGCGCGTCAGCTTTTCTCTGAGATATTCCTCATCGAACAGCTCACAGATCTGGAAGCCGATCTTTGCGTATTTATCAGAGTAAAACGGCGCGATGCCGCTCTTGGTGGAGCCGAACGCGTTCGCGGCCAGCCGCTCTTCCTCATAGGTGTCAAGCAGCACATGGTAAGGCATCATGATCTGGCAGCGCTCGCTGATCTTCAGATTGACCTCCGGTACACCGCCGTCAAGCACGCTCTGCACTTCCTTGAACAGCTTTTCAACATCAAGTGCTACGCCGTTGCCGATGACGTTCGTCACATGCGGATAGCAGACGCCGGAGGGCAACTGATGCAGCGCAAACCGCCCGTAATCGTTTATGATCGTATGGCCGGCATTGGCGCCGCCCTGAAACCGCACGACGATATCCGACTGCGCGGCGAACATATCCGTAATTTTGCCTTTTCCCTCGTCGCCCCAGTTGGCGCCGACAATCGCTCTTACCATAGAGAATACCTCCTCATCCGTTTGCTTTTTCTGACAGCTGCGTCCGCGCCATCTAACAATTTATTATACTATATGATTCGCGTTTTCGTCAACCGTACAACGGTATTTTTTCTTCGTTTACAACAAAAAAATGCCGGATACACGATCCGGCAAGAAAACGTAATCAATACAACTTTCGACCCATCAGAACACCCATCACGGACGCCATCATCAGACCGCGCGTCCAGCCGCTGGAGTCGCCAAGACAGTGCAGACCCTGCACGCTTGTATTGAAATCGGCGTCCATTTTGACGCGGTTGCTGTAAAACTTCAGTTCAGGCGAGTACAAAAGTGTCTCATTCGAGGCAAAACCTTCAACAACATGATCCATTGATTTAATGAACTCGATGATATTGATCATCGCGCGATACGGCATTGCGGCAGTGATGTCGCCTGCCACTGCGTCCGGCAGTGACGGTTTCACATTCGACTGCGAGAGCTCCTTTTGCCACGTCCGTTTTCCGTCAAGGATATCGCCGAAACGCTGCACAAGGATATGTCCCGCGCCGAGCATATTCGTCAGCTCGCCCACCTTCTGGGCGTAGGCGATCGGCTGATTGAACGGATAGCTGAAGTTGTGCGAGCAGAGAATCGCGAGGTTCGTGTTGTTGCTCTTCAGCTCTTTATAGGAATGCCCGTTGACCACGGCGAGGTTGTTGTCGTAGTTTTCCTGGCTGACAAAGCCGCCGGGATTCTGGCAGAAGGTGCGCACCTTGTTCTTGAAGGGCTTCGGGTAGCCGATCAGCT
>CAMZEG010000073.1 GCA_947305635.1 uncultured Clostridia bacterium | reverse complement strand
GGCGGCGGTGATGAGAGTGGTTGCAGCTGGCGCTGCAAACCACCGAGGCGTGATCGAAAGAAAGAAAAACGGCCGTCTTGGCTGAGTCTTGACGGCGGCGTTGATGGGAGTGGTTGCAGCTGGCGCTGCAAACCACCGAGGCGTGATCGAAAGAAAAACAATCCGCCGTACAGATCGCTCTGTACGGCGGATGTCGGTTTCGGTTACTTTATGATGCCGGCAAGATTGCCGAACAGGGATTCTACTGTGAATGTTTTGAGCCATTCCGCCAGTCTGTCGAACGCCTTGGCTGCGTCCTGTACGAATCTGGTCAGGTTTTCCGTCACGATGCGCATGAATTTGAACCCGTTGTAAAGATCCTGCTGGTGGTCGGCGCTGTTGCCGCCGGCAATGTTGGTGATGACCTGCGGAATCGCCGTTTCATACGGATCTTTGGTGGTCGTTTCGCCTTCGGCGAACGCAAGGCAGGCAAACGCGGTGCATGTGATCAAAAGGCACAGGATAACTGCAAGTATTTTTTTCATAGAAATCCTTCTTTCCATTTTTATCCTTCTATATTATAGCAGACCGAAATGGAATATGCAAGCCCAAATTCACAATAAATTCATAAAATTCAAAAACCCGCCAATCTATCGCGTCAAGCGGCGGCAACGCGCAAAGCGGCTCCCCACGGGCGCCACCGCGCCACCGCTTTCCTGCCGCCGCGAAGGTGTCCCTTCGTTTTATCCTATGCGCCGTGCAGGGAATTGACAGACGCGCCCGGTTATATTATAATACAACTTGAAGAAAAAACCGCCCCGTTCGCTTTGCTTTCGGCAAGAAATGGGGCAAAAGGACTGGATGCAGATGAAGAAAAAAACAATCGGGCTTGTATTCGCCGACGAGATGGAATACCTCCCGTTCCTGCGGCTGGTGGACCGGTACGCGGGCGAAAAGGGCGACTGCCGCGGCCTGCGCGCCGCCTCGTTTACGCTGACGGCCGGGGACCGCTCGCTTTGCCTGCGCGGCGTCGAATGCGGAATCGGCAAGGTCTGCGCGGCGGCGGCGACGGCGTATCTGATTGCGGACGAAAAGGTCGATCTGATATTGAACGCGGGGCTCTCCGGCGCGATTTCCGGCGTGCGGCGCGGCGACTTTGTCGTCGGCACGTCGTTTCGCGAATGCGACTTCGACCTGACGCCGCTCGGCCGCCCGCTGGGCAAAGAGGCTGTTGAGGCCGCCCCGGCGCTGCTGGCGCTTGCCGCGTCGCTGCCGGACGTTCGCACCGGCGCGTTCGGCACGGGCGACCTGTTCTTGACGGACCCGGCGACGAAGACGCAGTACAAGAAGCTGTTTTCCATCACGGCGTTCGACATGGAAACGGCCGCGATCGCGCTCGTCTGCAAACAAAACGGCGTGCCTTTCTGCTCTCTTCGTCAGATCAGCGACGGCGCCGACGACTGTTCGGTCGAGGATTACACCGAGATGAACGACCGCGCCGAGGACGCGCTGTGCCTGTGTCTGCTGGCGCTTTGCGAAAAGATCCTTGCGGAAGACGCGCTCTGGTAAGCCGATGAAAAAGGAAACGAAGGAAGTTTTGCTGCTGTGCCTGCGCGCGGCGGTGGCGCTGACGCTTTTTGTGCTGGCAATCGTCTACTACGACCGGCTCAAGAACATCGACGTGCGCGCGCTCGTGGCGCGCTCTGCCAGCCTTGCCGCGGCGATCGCCGCGATCTGGGGCATCTATCTTGTCAAGTCGGTGCTGTTCGTGATCCCCGCGTCGCTGATCTACATCTATGTCGGGATGGCGTTCACGCCGTGGGTCGCGATTGCGGTCAACTGCGTCGGGATCCTGCTTGAGGTGACCGTGACCTATTTTCTCGGCCGCTTCCTTGGCGGGGACTATGTGACGCGGCTGCTGCAAAAGAGCGCGGCGGGACAGAAGATTTTGGAAAAAGACGTCGGCAACAAGTTTCCGGCGCTGCTGTCGATCCGCGCGCTGCCTGTGTTCCCGATCGACTTTGTGTCGCTCTTCTGGGGCGCGTCGAAGTGCAAGTTCCCGCGCTATCTCGCCGCGTCACTCATCGGCATTCTGCCGCGCGTGGTGCTGTTCACGCTGCTCGGCGATGGGATCTACGACTATATCCCGATCCACCTGATCGTCAAGATCATCATCTGCGCGATCCCGGTCGGCGTCGCGGTCTATGTGGGCCGGTTCTTTTGGAAGAGAAAGCAGGAAAAGCAGCCGGACGAGGCTTGACAAATCGCGAAAACATGTTATGATGAAATCGGAAAACCAATGTACAATCAAAGGAGTGTTGACCCATGAAATTCTATCGCTGTGCCCACTGCGGCAATATCATTGCCTACATGGAAAACAAGGGCGTGCCTGTCATGTGCTGCGGACAGAAGATGGAGGAGATCATCCCCGGTTCTGTTGACGCCGCGGCGGAAAAGCACGTCCCCGTGATCGCCGTTGACGGCGACAAAGTCACCGTGACCGTCGGCGACGTGATCCACCCGATGACCGAGCCGCACCACATTGCGTGGATCGTGCTCGAAACGGCACACGGTTTCCAGAAGAAGGATCTTGATCCGCTGGGCGAGCCGGTCGCCGTCTTTGCGCTTGCGGACGACAAACCGGTCGCCGCCTACGAGTACTGCAACCTGCACGGCCTTTGGAAAAAGGACGTTTAAGTAAAAGGAGGAAGCATGATGGCAAACAAATACGCCGGCACCAAAACCGAACAGAACCTGCTCGCCGCCTTCGCGGGGGAAAGCCAGGCCCGCAACAAGTACACCTATTTCGCGTCCAAGGCGAAGAAAGAGGGCTTTGAGCAGATCGCCGCGCTGTTTTTGAAAACGGCCGACAACGAAAAGGAACACGCCAAGCTGTGGTTCAAGGAGCTCGAAGGCATCGGCACGACCGCCGAAAACCTCGCTGCCGCCGCGGACGGCGAAAACTACGAATGGACCGATATGTATGAGGGCTTCGCGAAGACCGCCGAGGAGGAGGGCTTCCCGGAACTCGCCGCAAAGTTCCGCGGGGTTGCCGCGATCGAAAAGCACCACGAGGAACGCTACCGCGCGCTGCTGAAGAATGTGGAGACCGCCGCCGTCTTTGAAAAGAGCGAGGTCAAGGTCTGGGAGTGCCGCAACTGCGGCCACATCGTGGTCGGCACCAAGGCGCCGGACGTCTGCCCGGTCTGCGCCCACCCGCTCGCGTACTTTGAAGTCCACGCGGAGAATTATTGAGTGCACAGTGCACAGTGCACAGCGCAGGGGCGGCCACCGGCCGCCCCCTTATTGGCCACCGGCCACTAACCACTGACCACTGAAAAACGGGAGGCGTCTGACCATGAAAAAAGGACTCGCGTTACTATTATGCGTTCTCATGCTGGCTTCGTTCGTGCTCTTCGCGGCGGCGGATGGTGTGATTTATCTCTTTCCGTCGGAAACGCTGCCGGAGGATACCCTGCGCATGACGGCGCACCGGGGCCTTTCCGCGCTCGCGCCGGAAAACACGCTGCCCGCTTACCGTCTGGCCGGAGAATACGGCTTCTGGGGCGCGGAATGCGATATCTCGCAGACGTCCGACGGCGTTTGGGTGCTGATGCACGACAAGACCGTCGACCGGATGACCGACGGCGAGGGGCTCGTTTCCGACTTTACCTATGAGGAACTCTCCGCGCTCACCGTGGACGCGGGCAACAACATCGAACAGTTCCCCGACACGAAGGTGCCCACCCTCACCGAGTATCTGGACGTGTGCAGCGAATACGGTCTGCATCCCGTCATCGAGATCAAGGAAGTGGTGGACGTGAACAACCTGCCCGACCTTGCGGCGATTTTGAACGCGCGGGAAGAAAAGGACCGCTTCGTGATTATCAGCTTCGGCAGGGACCTGATCGCCGGGATCAAGACGCTGCTGCCCGATACGCCGGCGTATCTGCTTGCCAGCCCCGCAGCGGAAGAAGACGTGACCTTCTGCGTAGAGAACGGGATCGACGGGCTGGACGCCGCTTACAACGTCTCGGAAAGCGTGATCCGTCTATCGCAGGACGCTGGCCTGAAGCTGATGGTCTGGACAGTGGACAGCGTCACCTGGGCGGAGAGAATGGTTTCCTACGGCATTCTGGATATCACTTCCAACTGCCTTGTGCCCGGCAGAGCGCCCGCAACAGAGCCGTCCACCGAACCGACAACGGAACCAACAACGGAACCAACAACTGAGCCGACAACGCAGCCGACCACCCAGCCCGCACCGCAGCCATCCGGCAATCGCTTTTCGTTTGGACCCTTCTGGCAGCGGATCGTGAACTGGTTCCGGCAGCTGTTTGCCGCGATCGCAAGCTGGTTCAAATAATATCGGATTCATAAAAACAGAGGGCGACCACACAGGGTCGCCCCTACGCGACAAGACGGAAAAGTGTGTCTTATCCGCGGACGAGTTGTTTTGCGAAGGTATCTCTTTTCCCTGCGTCACCAGCCACCAGGCACTGGCCACTAGCCACTGAAAAAGCCGCCCCATCGGGCGGCTTTTTCTATTGACTGTCGACTGTCGACTTCTTTTTCTTATACACACTCATTCCGACGGCCGCGAGGATCGCGAAGACCAGCGCGGGCAGGGCGTAGAGGAACGACAGGGGATTGCTAAGATCTCCCTTGTAGCCCACGAGGGTCCACAGGCAGTTGAGCAGCAGCATTCCGAGATTCGACGCGAGAAAGTACGGCCAAAACGGGATATCCATCGCGCCGAAGAGCAGACTGCTCAGATCCGACGGGAGGAAGCCGCCCGCCTTGAAGACGAGCACGACGGCGAAGTCGTTCTCTCCGGTGAAGTCGTCGAGCTTTCTAATCGCCTTGAACCGCTTGGAGAGCGACTGCACCATATCCTTGCCGGTGAAACGGCCGAGGAAATAGGGGAGGATCAGGCTCAGCGCGGTGGCGACGGCGTTGACGAGCACGGCTTTCCAGTACGCGTCAAAGACGAGACCGGAGAGCACGAAGAGCACCGCCGGCGGAAAGATCAGCGCGAAGGATTTCACGATCGAAAAGCCGATCATGATGAGGGCGATCGTGAACGCACCGCCCGTCAGGTACTGCGTCAGCTGATCCGCCGTTTTCACGGAGATGTGGTTCTTCGCAAGGAACCAGACGCACAGCGCGAGCATGGCGAGCATGAACGCGAACGACGCGATCTGCAGCGCCTTGACCAGTTTGCCGTAGCGGCCTTCGGTTTCGGTTTCCATCGGATCTTACACCGGCGCGGCGAACTGCAGCGCGCCCGGGACGATCTCGACGGTGAAGTGCGATTCATAGATGATCTCGCCGTCGAGCGAATAGGCGAAGCCCGCGGGGGCGTCGACCTCGACCTTCTTGCACTGGCGGTAGACGATGATGTCCTTGAGATCCTCGCGGTCGAGATGTTCGCCGTTGGTGTACGGGGTCAGAATCTTGACGAAGCGCAGACGGGAGATCGGCTTGACAAGGCAGACATCGATCAGACCGTCGTCGGGCTTCGATTTCGGCGCGCAGCGGAACGAGCCGCCGACATACTGGCCGTTGGCGACCGTACAGAGCAGGGCTTTGCCGGCGGGGTTGAGCACCTCTCCGTCCGCGCGGACGGTGAATTCGTTCTTCATCGCGGTCAAAAGCGCCTTGACAACGCCCTTGGTATAGGCATTCTTGTTGCCGTGGCCGGTCTTTGCGCGCTCTTCGTTGATCGTGATGGCGACAGTGGTGTCAAAGCCGAAGTTGACGACGTTGTTCGACCAGCGGTCGCCGACCTTCAGAAGGTCGATCGGCTTCGCTTCGGCGCGCAGCAGGGCCGCGACGTCCTTGAACTTGTCCGCGCCGCCGAAGGCTTTGACAAAATCGTTGCCGCTGCCGCAGGGGTAGCAGCTGACGCTGACGTTTTCCTGCTGGGCCGCGCCGGCAAAGACCTCGTTGATCGTGCCGTCACCGCCGCAGGCGATGAAGCGGACGGCTTCGCCCGGATGGGCGGCGCACCAGTCGCGGACATAGGCGGTCGCGTCAAGCGGCGCCTTGGTCACATAGATTTCGCAGTCGTCCTTTTCGGGGAGCGCGTCGATCGCGCTGCGGATCACGGCGGCGTTGTCGGTTTCACCCGCGTGGGGGTTGACGATAAAAATGTACTTCATGGGGAGTTCTCCTTTCTATATCCTTGCTTTTCGTTTTTTATTTCTTGAGCGTGCCGAACAGGCCGCGGACAAGCTGTCTGCCGACCTCGCGGCCGATGGTGTTCATCGCGGAGGACGCGACCTTGCCCATCATCGTGTTGGTCGTGCTGCGCAAAGAGCTGCTGCTTCTCTGCGCTTTTTCCTTGGCCCGCTGCTCGGCGGCAAGCCGTTTTTCCTCGGCGGCTCTTGCCTTTTCTTCCGCAAGCTTTTGCTTTTCGGCAAGCAGGCGCTCCTTTTCCTCTTCCTTCTGGCGGGCGAGTTCTTCCGCTTCGCGCGCGGCCTGTTCCGCTTTGGAGGTGAGAATCTCATAGGCGGATTCGCGGTCGAGCGTTGCGGTATACTTGCCCTGCAGCGGGGACGTGGCGAGCACGGTGCCGATCACGGCGGGCTCGACGGCGTTCATCGAACTCTTCGGCGGGAGAATGTTGGCGCGCTGGACGATGCCGGGAATACCCTTTTCGTCAAGCACCGAGACGAGCGCTTCACCGGTCGCCAGCTCCTGCAGCACGGTTTCGGTGTCGAACGCTTCGTTCACGCGGAACGAGCGCGCGGCGGCGCGGATCGCCTTTTGTTCGTTCGGGGTGTAGGCGCGCAGCGCGTGCTGAACGCGGTTGCCGATCTGCGCGAGCACGGATTCGGGGATATCCATCGGGTTCTGGGTGATGAACCAGACCGAAACGCCCTTCGAACGGATCAGACGCACGACCTGCTCGACTTTTTCCAAGAGCGCTTTCGGCGCGTCGTTGAACAGCAGGTGCGCTTCGTCGAAGAAGAACGCGATCTTCGGCTTGTCGAGATCGCCCGCTTCGGGGAGCAGCTCGTACAGCTCAGTGAGCATCCACAGCAAAAACGTGGCGTACAGCAGCGGGTGCTGGAACAGTTCGGCGCATTCGAGGATGTTCATCACGCCGCGGCCGTCCGGACCCCAGTCGAACCAGTCGGCGATATCCAGCGCGGGTTCGCCGAAGAAGATGTTGCCGCCCTCGTCCTCAAGCGTCAACAGCGCGCGCTGAATGGCGCCGATCGACTGCGCGGAGACGTTGCCGTAGCGGATCTTGTATTCGTTCGCGTTGTCCGCGACGAACTGCAGCATGGCGCGCAGATCCTTGAGGTCGAGCAGCAGCAGGCCGTTGTCGTCCGCGATGCGGAACACGATGCGCAGCACGCCGCTCTGGATCTCGTTGAGGTCCAAAAGACGGGCGAGCAGCTCCGGTCCCATGTCGGAAATCGTCGTGCGCACGGGGTGACCGAGCTTGGCATAGACGTCGAAGAAGCGGACGGGGTACGACGTGTAGTTGAAGTTTTCGATCCCCATCGTGTCGATGGAGCGGCGGATATGCTTGTTTTCCGCGCCGGGCAGACACATGCCGGACACGTCGCCCTTGATATCCGCGATAAAGACGGGAACGCCCATTTCGCTGAACGATTCCGCAATGACCTTGAGCGTGACGGTTTTGCCGGTGCCGGTCGCGCCGGCGATCAGGCCGTGCCGGTTCGCCATCTTGGGCTCGAGATAGATTCGTTCGCTGCCGGTGGCAAGCCAGATTTTGCCGTTTTCTTCTGTAAACATAAGCGTGTTCTCCTTTTATTGCTTGTTGTTTTTATTATACTAAGGGAAAGAAGGAATGTCAAGCGTCTGTCGGCCCGGCGAGCGGTCACTTTTCTCTTTACAGAACGGAAAAAACATGGTATAATACCATGATAGAAAACGACCGTCCGCGCAGGCGGACGGCAGGGCGATATTTCCACGGCAAAAGGAGAAAAACAATGGGCAAAAAAATAGTGGTTGCCGGCGCGGGCCACGGCGGTCTGATCGCCGCGGCAAAGCTGGCGCAGGCCGGTTACGACGTCACCGTCTATGAGCGCAAAATCAAAAGCGAACTCGGCTATGACTGGGAGGACGCGATCAATCTGCATATCTTTGCAGAATGCGGGCTGGAGACGCCGGACCCCGAAAAGATCGAGTTCAACGGCGATATGAAATATTACAACCCGAACCTCAAGGCGCCTTTGGTGGTGTACGCCAACGGCAAGGGCTCGGCGATGTTCGAGCGCAAGGCGCTGTATGCGATTCTGCTGGACAACGCCGAAAAAAGCGGCGTGAAGATCATCTATTCCACCGAGATCCTCGGCCACGTGATGGACGGTCTGCGCGTCGTCGGCATCCGCACGTCCGACGCCGTGGTAAACGCCCACCGCGAGATCGATTCGCCGGGCCTCAACACGCCGCTGCGCTCGCGATTGCCCGTGTGCTGCAACGTCGACCGCGACTACGGCTACGGCGAATGCTTCTACGCCTACCGCGCCTACTTTGACAAGGTGCCCGGCCATGACCCGGACGTGTCGTACGAGATCTTTTTGATGCATCAGGGCGAGCGCGGCATCTCCTGGGTTGTGACGAAGGACAGCTATGTCGACGTGCTGATCGGCCGTATGGCGCCGATGAACAAACAAAAGCTTGCAAAAACGCTTGACGAAATGCGCGCGTTCAGCCCACAGATCGGCGAAACGCTTTTGCGCGGCGGCACGCAGGAGCAGATCCCCGTGCGCCGTCCGCTGTCGGTCATGGTTTGCGACGGCTACGCCGCCGTCGGCGATGCCGCCTATATGACAGAGCCGATGAGCGGCTCCGGCATCTGCGCGTCGATGCGCGCCGGCCTGATTCTGGCCGAAACCGTGATCGAAGATACCGAAGAACAGTATTCGAAGGAGACCCTATGGCCCTACAACCGCAAGTATATGCTGCACTTCGGCAAGAACTTCGCGTCAATCGACATTCTCAAGAACGTCCTGCTCTGCACCGAGGTGGAGGGCGTCAACTTCCTGTTCGACAAGGGCATCATCACCGAAAACGACATGTCGTTCGGCGGAAAGGGCGACAGCGCCATGGCGTTCAGCGACCTGGTGGCCCGCGCCGCCCGCGGGATCGGCAACCTGCCCGTGCTGCTGCGCACCGCCGGCGCGCTCAGCAAGGGCGACAATGTGAAAAAAGTATATGAGGGCATTCCCGAAACCTACGACGAAAAAGCGGTTTTGAAATGGAAGGCCGAAATCATGGAAAACACGACGCTGATGCAGCGCTGACCTGCGCACACCCGTTATCACGACGAGAGAAAGCAGAGGACTGAATCATGGGTAAAAAATATGTGAAGGAACAGACGATTCTCTACCTGTTCAAATTCGCCATTTCCCTGCTGTTTGCAGGGTGCATGTACTGGCTCTGGGTCGAAAAGTTCAACCCCGCGGCGCCGACGCCGTTCTACCGCTGGGGCAACTATTTCCTGTTTGTGCTGATGCTGCTGACCTATACGACCTTCGTCAAGGTCTACGGCGGCTTCATGGTCGGCACGTCGACGGTGATCGACCTGATCTTTTCGCAGGTGATTGCCATCGGCTTTCTGCAGGGCGTCGCCTACCTGATCTTTTCGCTGATCAGCTACCGGCTGGTCTCGATCTGGCCGTTCGTGCTGATGTTCCTGGGCATGTCCGTGTTCGCGGCGGTCTGGGTCGTCGTGATCGACGCGATCTATTTCAAGCTCCACGCGCCGAAAAAGACGATCGTGGTGTTCAACAACGTGGACGCCTATCTTTCGCTCAAGGGCATCCGCAGTATGGATAAGCGTTTCCGCGTTGTGCGGACGGTGAATTCCGAAAAGACGAGCCTTGACGAGCTGTTCTCCTATCTCAAAAAGCTGGACGCGGTCTTCCTTTGCGGCGTCCCGGCGGACTACCGCAACGAGGTCGTCAAATACTGCATCGCCCATTCGAAGGTCGCCTATATCAAGCCGAAGATCTCCGACACGATCATCCGCGGCGGCAAGACGATCCAGCTGATGGACGTCCCGGTCT
>CAMZEG010000072.1 GCA_947305635.1 uncultured Clostridia bacterium | reverse complement strand
ACGCCTTTTCGTCAACCTCCACGTCGTCGACCTTGCGGCCGATGCCGGGCAGCATCTTGAGGATGTCCTTGATGGAGCCCATTTTGCGCATCTGCGAAATCTGGTCGAGCAGGTCGTTGAGGTCGAACTTGTTTTTCCGCAGCTTTTGTTCCAGCTCGCGGGCTTTCTTTTCGTCCAGTTCCTGCTCCGCCTTTTCAATCAGCGAGAGCATGTCGCCCATACCGAGGATCCGCGCCGCCATCCGGTCGGGCTGGACAACGTCGAGATCGCCGAGCTTTTCGCCGGTACCGACAAACTTGATCGGTTTGCCCGTCACGGCCCGTGCGGAGAGCGCCGCGCCGCCGCGGGTGTCGCCGTCGAGCTTTGTGAGGATCAGGCCGTCGATGCCGAGTGCTTCGTTGAACGACGTCGCCACATTGACGGCGTCCTGACCGGTCATCGAGTCGACGACCAGCAGAATCTCGTGCGGATGCACGGCGGCCTTGATGTTCTTGAGCTCGTTCATCAGCGTTTCGTCCACATGCAGACGGCCCGCCGTGTCGAGGAACACATAGTCGTAGCCGTGATCCTTCGCCTCCGAAATCGCCTGCTTCGCGATATCGACGGGGTCGATCTGCCCGCGTTCGAAGACGGGCACGCCGGCTTTTTCGCCGACGACCTGCAGCTGCTTGATCGCCGCGGGACGGTAAACGTCGCAGGCCGCAAGCAGCGGGCGGTGGCCCTGATTCTTGAGCATCAGTGCAAGCTTTGCGCTGTGGGTGGTTTTACCGGAGCCCTGCAGACCGCACATCATCACGATTGTCGGCGGATGATTCGCGGTATTGAGCCGGGCCTTTGTGCCGCCCATGAGATTGGTCAGCTCTTCGTTGACGATCTTGATGACCATCTGCGCCGGGGTCAGGCTTTCCATCACCTGCGCGCCGATCGCGCGTTCGGTCACAGTTCTGGTGAAATCCTTCGCAACCTTGTAGTTGACGTCGGCTTCCAGCAGCGCGAGCCGCACTTCGCGCATCGCGTCCTTGACGTCGGCTTCCGTCAGCGAGCCTTTGCTTCTCAGTCGTTTAAAGGCGGCCTCCAGTCTCTCGGAAAGACCTTCAAATGCCATAATTCATTCTTCCTTATCGTGTAAAAGGGTTGTTATTCGTTCAGCATCTTCGATACGGAGTGGATACGCGACACCGCGTCGTTGATCTCGCGCGAAAGGATCGTGCGCATATTGACCTCGTTGATGATGTCCGCCATCGCTTCGATCTCGCCGAGACCCTCGCGCAGTTCTTCGAACCGGCGCTTGAGCCCGAGATGCATCTCAAAGCTTTCCAGCTGCGCCTCGGCGCGCTTGATGGAATCGCGGACGCCCTGCCGGGTGATACCCTCGTTCTCCGCAATCTCGGCCAAGGAAAGGTCGTCTTCATAGTAATATGTGATGAAATCGCGCTGTTTCTGTGTCAGCATTTCGCCGTAGATATCGAACAGCAGCGTTACATCCAGGTTTTTTGCCATGATCGTCCCCTCCTTACCCGGTGTAAAGTCACTTTTCTTTACAGCCCCTGTATTATACACACTCCGTCCCGGTTTGTCAAGGGGTGTAAATGAAAAAATCTTTACACTTCAGTTGACAGTAGACGGTCAATAGTCGACAGTCGTCCCTGATGCGCCAAACGCAATACGCAGATAGCGCGGCAGGACGCTTCCTTTTTGCCGCCCGTCTCCCCGCGTCACCAAAGAAAAACAAGGGGCCGTCCGAAGACAGCCCCGTGCCGATCTGTTTTATTTTGTCGTGCATTCCACAGCGTCGGACCAGGCGGAATAGAGTTTCTTTTCCTTGCCGCTGACCGTGATCTTTGTATAGGTGCGGACCTTCACATAGTAGGTCGTGTCGCTCTTCAGGCCGGTGATCACTTTCTTCGTTTCCACCGGATCCTTGATGTAGAAGTTCTTCGCGTCGGCAAAGCTCTTCTTCGCCGCGATCTTGATCTGATACCCGCTCGTCTGCTTCGCACGCTGCTTGACCGTCACGGCAAGCTTGTTGGTGTATTCCTTCACGGTCTTGATCGCGGAGGCCTTCGGGATGATGTTGAAGTAGCGCTTCGCGGTGCCCTTATACTTGCCGATGAAGGTGATTGTCGCGCTGTATTTGCCGACGTTCTGGCAGGTGCCGTTGTATTCGATTTCGAAGTCGGTACCCTTCTTGAGTGCTTTGCCGTTTTCGTCGGTGACAACCGCTTTCGGATGCTTCACATTGCCTGAATAGACGCAGTTCGTGTTCGACAGCTTGATCGAAGCGATCTTCGCGATCGGCGTGACCTTTTCGTCGCCGCAGCCGGCGCAGTACTCAGTCAGGCTGCCCGCTTCCGTTCTCGACGCCTGCTTCACGATCAGCGTGTACTGATGGACGTGCTGAGTCGTCGGTTCGGTTGTCGGCTCGGTTGAGGGCTCAGTCGAGGGTTCAGTCGAAGGATCGGTCGAAGGCTCAGTCGAAGGATCGGTCGAAGGTTCCGTCGAAGGATCGGTCGAAGGTTCAGTCGAAGGATCGGTCGAGGGATCGGTCGAAGGTTCAGTCGAAGGATCGGTCGAAGGTTCAGTCGAAGGATCGGTCGAAGGATCGGTCGAGGGTTCAGTCGAGGGATCAGTCGAAGGATCGGTCGAAGGTTCAGTCGAAGGATCGGTCGAAGGATCAGTCGAAGGATCAGTCGAAGGATCGGTCGAGGGATCGGTCGAGGGATCGGTCGAGGGATCGGTCGAGGGTTCTGTCGAAGGTTCTGTCGAAGGATCAGTCGTCGGATCGGTGCTGGTATCAACAGCGGGCTGGTTGGGATCTCCGGGTGTTTCAGATTCCTGTGTTACGGACTCAGACGATGAATCCGTTGGATTATCAGGTGTCGTTTCTTCCGCGAATACGACGGAGAGCATCGTCAGCGACAGGATAATCGCAAGCATAATGCTGATGACTTTTTTAGACATAATCGTCCTCCTTAAAAGAGTTTTCGTGGTCCGTTGCTGCGTTCATCATAGCACAGTTTCCGACATTGTTCAAGGGGATACAAAGGAAACTTACAAAATCTTTACAAACTCGTCAAAACATTGGAAGCCGCTGGCAAAAGGGTATTTTATTTCAGCGTGACGATCGTGACGCCGCTTTCCCCTTCGCCGTAGGTGCCGAGACGGTACGACTTGACGTACTTGTTTTTTCGCAGATAGTCCTGGATGCCCTTGCGCAGCACGCCGGTGCCCTTGCCGTGGATCACAGTCAGTTCCTCAAGCCCCTGCCGCATGCAGCGGTCGATGTGCCGATCCAGTTCGAGCATCCCTTCTTCTACGTTCATCCCGCGCAGGTCGCATTCGTTTCGCTGGCCGCCGGCGACGTGGAATTCGGTCTCGGTCTTCTTCGGGACGGTGCGGGAGGCTTTCTGCGGCGCCTGCTTTTTCTCCTGCAGCCGCAGGTTGGACAGCGGGGTGCGCAGTTTGATGATGCCCGCGGTCACTTCGATTTCGCCCTTCTTGTCGGCGAGCGCCGTCACGGTCGCGGTCTTGCCCATGTCAACCACCAGCACCTCGTCTCCGAGCTGCAGCGGCCGCGGCAGTTCATACGGTTCGTCGGGGTCCAGCTGCGAGACGACCGGGTTCGTGATATCGTCGAATTCGCCCATCGCGCGGCGCATCTGCTGTTTCGCGCGGCGGACCAGCTCTGCCTTGTCTGCGGACTTGTCGCTTTGCTTTTTAAGTTCCTCCAGCTCGTTCATCAGCGCGTAGGCGCTGCGTTTCGCCTGCTCGATAATCCGTTCGGACTGCTGGCGGGCATTTTCCAGCTCCTTCTGCCGCAGTTCTTCGATGGAGACCTTATAGCTCTGTGCTTTTTCGCGGGCCTTGTCGGCTTCTTTTTTGAGTTCCTCCGCTTCTTTCGTTTTGATCTCGTATTCCGCGCGGCTCTCTTCGAGCGTTTCGAGCACATGCTCGAACGAGCGGTTTTCGCCGCTGACAAGCTGCTGCGCACGTTCGATCACGTCGTGCGACATGCCAAGGCGCTCCGAGATCGCGAACGCGTTGGAGCGGCCGGGTACGCCGATCAAAAGCCGGTAGGTCGGCCGCAGCGACTGCACGTCGAATTCGCAGCTGCCGTTTTCGATATGGTCTGTTTCTAGCGCGTAGGTCTTCAGCTCCGCGTAGTGCGTCGTCGCGGCGATCTTCGCGCCCTGCCGGTGCAGCTGTTCAAGGATCGCCATCGCCAGCGCGGCGCCCTCGACGGGGTCCGTACCGGCGCCGAGTTCATCGATCAAAACGAGCGATTCGCTGTCGGCGGTTTTCAAAATCGAGATAATATTCGTCATGTGGGACGAGAAGGTGGAAAGCGACTGCTCAATGCTCTGCTCGTCGCCGATGTCCGCAAGCACATGGCTGAACACCGAAACCTCGCTGCGGTCGCCGACCGGCAGCATCAGGCCGCACATCGCCATCAGCGTCAGCAGGCCGAGCGTCTTGATTGAAACGGTTTTGCCGCCCGTGTTCGGTCCGGTAATGATCAGTGTGTCGAAATCTTCGCCGAGGCGGATATCCGTTGCGACGACCGCTTTCGGGTCGATCAACGGGTGCCGCGCCTGACGCAGATTGATTTTGCCGTAGGCGTTGAGAACGGGCGCGGTCGCTTTGAGATCGTAGGCGTACTTCGCCTTCGCAAAGATTACGTCCAGCTCCACGGCGCACTCATAGCTTTGCTTGATGCCCTCGTAAAAGCTGCCGGCTTCTTCGGAAAGCTCCGTGAGAATGCGCTCGATCTCGTCGCGCTCCTTGCTTTGCAGCACCTTGATGTCGTTGTTCGCCTCCACAACGGCGGCGGGCTCAATAAAGACCGTCGCGCCGGACGATGAAGTGTCGTGCACAAGGCCCTTGACTTCGCCGCGGTGCTCGATTTTGACCGGCACCACATAGCGGCCGTTTCGCTGGGTGATGATCGCCTCGCGCAAAAACTTCTGGTAATGCGCCGAGCGGATCAGCTTGTCGAGCTGATCGCGGACGCGGGACGCCGCCGCGCGGATCTTGCGGCGGATGTCGCGCAGCGCGGGCGACGCGTTGTCGCTCATCTCGTCGTCGCTGATGATGCACTGCAATATCTTCTCTTCAAGGTATTTGTTCGGCGTCAGCGCGTCGAAATAGACGTCGATCGTGCAGGGCACGCCGCTGTTGGAGCTTCTCCATTCGCTGATGCCGCGGATCGTGCGCAGCACGCCGGCGATATCGAGCAGCTCATGCATCGAAAGCACGCTCCCCGCGTTGGCGCGGGACAGCGCGTTGTTGACGTTTTTCAGTCCGCCGAAGGAAGGGCCGCCGAACCGCGCCATCAGCATATGCGCGTCGACGGTCTGCTGCAAAAGGCGCTGCACGTCGTCAAGGTCGCTTTGCGGCTCCATCGCGAGCACGGCTTCCTTCGCGTCAAAAGAGCCCGCAAACGCACTCAGGCGCTGCAGGATCTTATCGAGTTCCAATGATATGTAGTGTCTGTCCATGATTTCCCTTTCCGTTATCTTGTCATGGTTTTGTAAAACTGCAGCGTGGCGAAGCGTTTGCCGGTCATCGCGTGGAGATACCGTTCGCTCAGATCGCAGAGCAGCAGGAGATTCTCATCCGACAGCCGGAAGCTGAACATTTTGCCGGGGTCGCTCAGACAGATGTGACGCATCGCGTGCACCACGCTGTTCGGCACGGCGACAAAGCTTTCGTTCGGCGCGCAGTCTTCGCAGTACAACTTGCCCGAATTGGGACAAAAGCGCATCTCCGACGTTTCGAACGTCCCGCACGACGCGCACCCGACCAGCGACGGCATATAGCCCGACAGCGACAGCAGCCGCAGCTCCGTCGCCGCCTTGATGAGGCCGAGCGGCTTTTTGGAATCGCTGACGAGATAGACCGCGTTCAAAAGCAGCGTGAGAATCTCGTCCGCTTCCTCCTCGCGCGGCGCGAGCTCCGATGCCAGCTCCGCGAAATACTGCGCGAGCGACAGCCGGATGATGTCGCTGCGCAGCGAAAAGAAGACGTCCTTCGGGGTGGATTCCTTGATAATGCAGATACCCTTGGCGGTTTTGGTGATCGTGAAATCGGCATAGCACAGCAGACCGGTGGCGGAGGCGTTCCGGTTCTTCGGATTGCGCGCCCCGTTCGCGAACGCGCGGATCACGCCGTAGCGGCGCGTCAGCAGCGTCACCAGCCGGTCCTGCTCGCCGGTGTTCTGGGCCTTTATCACCAGGCCGTCGGTATCAAACGTCATCGTCGAATTGCTCCTTTTGGTCCTCCTCGGCTTCCAACGGCTCCATCGCCGGGAAGTCGGAATCAAAATTCTGCATGAATTCCTCGGCGAACTCCTGCGGATAGACGTTGCGGATGTCCTGCGCCGGCGCGTCTTCGCGCGCGCGTTCATAGGCGATATAGTCCGAGATCCGTCCCGTCCGCAAAAAGGTTTGCCAAAGCTCTTTTTTCGTCATCGTCTCATCTCCCAAAAAGTAATCTTGCTGTTACTTTTCACTTCCGAGACGCAAATTAATCAGTCGTGGGCAAGGAAAATCAATCCAGCCCGAAATTGTGGATCAGCCCTTCGCGGTTGCGCCAGCCTTCCTTAACCTTCACCCAGCACTGCAGGTTGATTTTGCAATCGAAAAAGCGCTCCATGTCGTGCCGCGCGCGGGTGGAAATCTCCTTGAGCATCGCGCCCTTTTTCCCGATGATGATTCCCTTGTGGCTCTCTTTTTCGCAATAGATAATCGCTTCCACGTCGAGGATGTCCTTGTCGGGACGCTCGCGCATTTTTTCGATCGAGACGGCGACGCCGTGCGGGATCTCGCGGTCCAGCAGCCGCAGCATCTTTTCGCGGATGATCTCCCCGGCGATCACACGCTCCGGCTGGTCGGTCAGCGTGTCGTCCGGGAAGAAGTGCTCGGACGGCTGCGCCAGCTTTTTCATTTCGTCGAGCAGATCGGCAAGGCCGTCCTTTTTCAGCGCCGACACCGGCACGACCGCTTCGAAGTCATAGACTTTGGACAGTTCCAGAATCCGACTCATCAGATCGGTCTTGATCTCGACCGTGTCGATCTTGTTGATCGCGAGGATGACCGGCATCTTCTGCGCCTTGAATTTGGCGATCAGTTCCTTTTCGGCTTCGCGCAGCTTGCCCTGCGCCTCCACCACAAGCAGGCATGCGTCCACGCCGGAAATCCCGTCCGACACGGCCTGCACCATTTTTTCGCCGAGCTTGTTGCGCGGGCGGTGGAACCCCGGGGTATCGGTAAAGACGAGCTGGGTCTCCCCTTCCGTCAGCACGCCCATGATCCGGGTGCGGGTGGTTTGCGGCTTGTCGGAAACAATCGCCACCTTCTGCCCGAGCAGCGCGTTGAGGATGGACGATTTGCCGACGTTCGGGCAGCCGACAATCGCGATAAATGCAGTTTTGGAATCCGTCATAATACTATCCTTTTCTTTTCGGTTATTTCTTTTACTATCATAATCCAATCGGCGCTTCAGGTCAAGGGCTGCACGAAAAAATCACCCGTTTCGGCGGGTGATCATGTTTAGAAGAGTTTGACGTTATGCGCGGAAAGGAAGTCTTTGAAGAAGAACACATAAAACAGCACGAGACCGACGGAGATCACGGTCAGCAGCACGATCAGCAGCACATGCTTCTTTTCGATCTTCAGCTTTTCCTGCGACTGCGGCAGCAGATGCAGCGAACGGAACGCGGGCGTCAGCGCGCCGAGGATCAGCGTAATGAGCACCGCTTCCAACGGGAAGAGCACAAGGTTTTTTCCGATGCGCGTCAGGTTGATCAGCGCGTAGCCCTGCGCGTCCTCCAGCCCGTAGAACACATAGAGCATCCATTTGTAGAAGATGGACGTCATGATGATATTGCACACGAGATTGACCGTGAACTTCGACGCGAGCACGCGCAGCACGGAAAGGTCCCGTTTCCAAAGGAAGAGCGCGAAGATGAACGACGACGCCATCTCAACGAAGATAAACGGGAAGAAATAGGGTCCCGACGGGAAGATGAGGCAGCCGAGCGTATCGCTGACCGCGCCGACGGCAAGACCGACCAGCGGGCCGTAGATCATCGAGCCGACGGAATTGACATAGCAGTCGAACGACAGCGAGAGTCCCGCCGCCAGCGGGATTTTCAGCATCTTGACCGCAACGCGAAGCGCGATAATCAGCGAAGCGAAGACGAGCATCCGGACGTCGGAAAAGTTTTTGGCTGCAAGGCGCCAGTATTCTTTCGAACGGATCGGCAGCGCCTGACGGGCAGAAAGGGTGTTTTCGTCCATATAAAAATCCTCCTTTTGCCCACTGCAAAAAGGAAGAGTGTTCCATTCAACAGCGGGATGCGGCAACGGAACCGCGGGTCTCCCCTTCGTTTCGCGGACAACTCCCCGTCCCGCGAACACTGTACGCTCCATTGCCTACTCTGTTTTTAAGTCAACTTTTATGTTGCGCGTTTACTATAGCATATCATACCGGACTTGTCAATCATTTCCGGGAAAACTTGACATTTTTCCGACAGGCGGTACAATAGAACCCAGAATGACGAAAGGCGGTGCGCCCATGCAGGAAACATTGCATTTCAAAAACGGCTCCTTTACCCTGATGCAGATTACGGACACACAGGAGAATCACACGGTCAACCCGGACACGGTGAAGCTCATCTCCCTTGCGCTTGACCGCGTCAAGCCCGACCTTGTCGTCTTCACCGGCGACCAGCTTAAGGGCTACTCCGCCACCTTCAAGGGCGACACGCTGCGCAAAATCAGCCGCACGATCGCCGATCTGCTGCGCCCGCTTGAGGAGCGCAAGATCCCGTTCTGCGTCACCTTCGGCAACCACGACAACAACTGCGGCGTTTCCAACGCGCGGCAGGCCGAAATCTACGTGTCGCACGCGGGCTATGTTGCGGGGACGCCCCACGAAGGCAACGACCCTGGCACGTTTACGCTGCAGATCAAAGACAGTCTCGGCAAACGCGACGTGTTCAATCTTTACGTCTTCGATTCCGGCGGCAAGGGTCCGGACGGTGTCTATCAACCGCTGACGCCCGACCGGATCGCGTGGTTCCGCCGCGAACGCGACCGGCTGTGCGCAGCGAACGGCGCATATTTGCCGTCGCTGGCGTTCCAGCACATTCCCCTCCCGGAATATTTCGACATTCTCCGGCGGGCGGAAAAAGGCACAAAAGGCGCCGTGGAGGCGTTTTACAAGCACGAGGGCGAATACTATGTCCTGCCGGAGGATGCGATCGCGCGCGGCGACTTCATGTACGAATCGCCCGCCGCGCCGGACGACAACACCGGCGAACTGGACGCGCTGACGGAAAAGGGCGACGTGCTCGGCCTTTACGTCGGCCACGACCACATCAACTCGTTCTCCATCCCGTACCGCGGGATCCAGCTCGGCTACACGCAGGGCTGCGGCTTCCACACCTACGGCCCGGGCGGCAAGCGTGGCGTCCGCGTGTTCAAGCTGCGGGAGGACGACCTGTCCACATTCGAGACCTATACCGTCACGATGGACGACCTGTGCGCCTATCAGCCGGCAAAACCGGTCACGGAATTTGTACTGACCCATATGCCGTCCTCACCGCGCCAGGTGATGAAATATGTGCCGCACGGGATCCTGATCACCGGCGCGGCCGCCGCGCTGTCGATCGGTGCGTCGCTGATGAAAAAGAAGAAGTAGGATTCAAACGAAACGAATATCAACAAAAGCGCCCGCCGGGCGCTTTTGTTGCGTTTTGTGAGTAACAGGGCTCGAAATCGCCCGCTGGGTTTTCACGAAAAAACAAGAAGTGCCGAAAACCCGCACCATTACTGGGTTTGTGGCAGGTGTGCCAATCGCGGGCTTTCATAGAATTTCGCAGGTTTTCGCGGGTTTTCCCATGAATAATGCCCAAATAATGCCCACGAAAATGACCACGGATAAACCGTTTTCCAACATAGGAACCGTCGCAACAAAAGCGTTCCGCTTACACCTTTGAAACGTCTAATGCTCGCCTCATTTTCATGCGCGTGCTGCTCGATTTTTTCTCTGCAACACATAGATTCCAAGCGCGACCGTGACAAAGCC
>CAMZEG010000071.1 GCA_947305635.1 uncultured Clostridia bacterium | reverse complement strand
CCGCATACAGTCCGACACGATCAGCAGACACCCGCCGTACAGGTCCGGCAGCACGTCGACGCGCGCGTTCCAGCCGAGCTGAAAACGCTGGCCCGTTTCCTGCGCCAGCGCAGCAAGCAGACAGCAAATCTTTGTTCGCGTGTGTGCGGACGGCATAAGCAGCTGCTCGATTGACAGACCGAAGCGTAACAGATCCGCTTCGCTGAGCTCCAGCAGAATCTGATGCGCCGATGCCAGATCCAGTTTCATGACCTACCCTCCCCGTGCGGTTCTCCTTCCATTATAAAGTGGGAGCGCCGGGAGGGCAATACAAAATTATTGGTAACACCGAAAGAGGCACCGATGAAAAACGACCCGAAAAAAGTGATCGTTCGAAAGAGCTACTATACTTTTTCGAAGGAATACCCTGCCGGACAAATCGACACCGGCCGGAACAATAAGCGCTACCGCAGCCGCAAAAAGACCGTGCTGCGGGTTGCTTTGTTTGCGCTTTTGTTCTGCGCTGTTCTGGCGGCCGCTTTTTTCTGGACCGATCTATCCTTAAAAATATCCAACAGACCGATCGACAACGGAACGCAGGTCACAGCCGCGACAAACGAAAACGGCGCCGTCATCACGGCGCTGACAGAAGGCGAACTGCGGGCGATGGCTGTGCCCGTCCAGACGATTGCCGACCGTGTCTCCGTGCGCAAAAGCATCCGTCAGCTACGCCGTCTTGACTGCAACGGCGTGATCCTCGACTTCAAACTGCAGGACGGACATTTGCTGTACGCGTCGCTCGAGCAGCCAGCGTTGCTCGCAAAGTGCTCGCTCTTCAGCAACGAGACCGTGCGTACCGCGATCAAGCAGTACCAAGGCGCCGGTATCCGCGTCATCGCGCGGGTCTATTGCTTCGAGGATCCGCTGATCGCGGCGCAGAACCCCGCGTTCGCCGTGACCTATATGGATACGCAGGTCCCGTGGCTCGACAAAAAGCAGGAGGACGGCGGCAAAGCGTGGCTGAACCCCTACAGCAGCAAGGCGCGCGCCTATCTGCTCTCGTTGCTGCGTGAGATCAACGCGTTTCAGATCAGCGGCGTGATATTGGAATCCGTCTGTTTCCCGGACAGCGAAAACCTCGACAGCGCCACCTTCCCGGGTGAAAGCGGCGGCGCCGCACGCAACGGCGTGTTGACCCGCTTTTTGGAAAAAGCGAAGGATGTCCTCGCGGAAGACCGGTTCCTGCTTGTCGGTATGACGTCCGCCGACCTGCGCCGCGGCAACGACGTTCTCTATGAAGGCACGCTTTCATCGGACAAGATCGACGGCTATTTCGTCCACACGGCCGGCGCCGTTGATCTGACGGAAAAGCAGCCGGACTATGAAGCGCCGATCAACGCGCTGGAAACGCTGGCGACCCATGTGCCGAACGGACAGGCGATGATGCTCGACATTCCACAATCGGAATTTAAAGAGAAATACGCCCGTCTGCTGCTGAAAGCAGGATTCAGACTTATTGCGATTACGGAAGATGTAATTGAAACAACGGAAGAATCAACCGAGCCGGAAAGCTCAACAACATGAATAACACTCTTATATAAAAAACGCACCGCCGAAAGGCGGTGTATTTTTTAAAGGGGATTTTTAGGGGACATGCTGCGGGGTAATGCCAAAGGGGATGGTGCTGAGAGTCGGTGAAACCGACGGCCGATCGTTACGCGTCGCGCTCTTCCTTCATCTTCGCGAAGCACTCGCTGCAGAAAACGGCTCTGCCTTCGGTGGGTTGGAACGGGACTTTCGCTTCGCCGCCGCATCTGGCGCAGGTGGCGACAAACATCTCGCGCTCCGGCTTTGCGGCGTTTTTACGCGCATAGCGGCACTCTTTGCAGCGCTGCGGTTCATTCTGGAACCCTTTCTCTGCATAGAATTCCTGTTCGCCGGCGGTGAAGATGAATTCTTTTCCGCATTCCTTGCAAATCAACGTTTTGTCTTCGTACATGTTTTTTACCTCACTAGAAAATTTTGCCCTCGCCGGAATTGCACCGACCCCTTCAAAGGCGCTCTGTAGCATTCAGGCATATTATGAAAGCTGCTCACGCAGTTTTTTCCTTGCGCGCTGGAGCGCGGCGTCGACGCCCTTTCTGGAAAGCCCCGTCCGCGCCGAAATGCCGCTGTAGCTGTCACCGTGCACGAACGCGAGAAACACGTCGCGTTCCCGTTCACTCAGCGCCGTGTCAACGATTTCGCCGATCCGCTTCGCTTCCTGCTCGCTCAGCAGTGTTTCCTCGACGGACGACGGTTCCGGCTGAAAATAGCTCTCCTCAATCGAGATCCGTTTGGACGGCGGAATCTGCCCTTTCGCCTGCACCGACCGCAGCGCGTTGCGCATCCGGTTCTGCATACAGGCATAGGCGAATGTCGAAAACGTCGTGCCCTCCGTGTCGCGGTAGCGGTCAACAGCGGACAGCAGACCGATCATCCCTTCCGCAACCAGATCCTGCCCTTCCAGGTATTCGTGACGCACCCTCGACGCAAGCTTTTGCGCCATCGGGAGGTACCGCTCGAAGAGCGTATTCCACGCTTTTTCGTCGTCGGCCCTGCACCGTTCCAGCAGCGTCAGATCGGAGAAGGAGAGATAATCCGCCATTGAAATGTCCTTTCGCTCCAGTATACCCTTGTATTTTAGTCTTTCCACTTTGCTTTGTCAATCCTCTTTTCAACCAAAAGAAAAAGCCGCCTTTTGTTCAAAAGAAACGAAAAAACGGCCTATATTTCCAATAGAAATTAATAATTCCATCACATTGTCAAATACCGGGTTCAAAGGGTGTCAATTGTCCCTCCGCCGACGACATAATCGCCGTCGTAAAGCACCACGGCCTGTCCCTTTGTAATGGCCCGCTGGCCTACGTCAAACAGAAGGCGGAAGTGGGTTGCGTCGGTCTGTTCAACGGTCGCGTTCTGCGCCGCCTGGCTGTAGCGCACCTTCGCCTGTACGCGCATCGGGCGGTCGATGCGGTCCAAAGCGATCAGATTGATGTCCCGCGCGGTGAGCGTCTTGGAATAAAGTTCCTCGTTGGAACAAAGCACAACGCGGTTGTTGGCAAGATCCTTTTCACAGACATACAGCGGCGAAGGCAGCGCGAGACCGAGCCCGCGGCGCTGACCGACCGTATAGCGGATCATACCGCGGTGCGTGCCGAGGACAGTGCCATCCTTTTTGACGAAGTCCCCCGGCGGAAAGGTTTTGCCGAGATGCTGTTCGATAAACGCGGCGTAGTCGCCGTCCGGAACGAAGCAGATGTCCTGGCTTTCATGCTTTTTCGCGTTGGGCAGATCAAGCGTCTGCGCGAGTTCGCGCACCTCCCCTTTCGTCATCCCGCCGAGCGGAAGCAGCGTATGCGACAGCTGATGCTGCGTCAGACAGTAAAGCACATAGCTTTGGTCCTTCGCAGCGTCGACGCCCTTTTGCAGCAGCCAGCGGCCGCCGCCTTTGTCGAACGATACCCGCGCGTAATGCCCGGTCGCGACATAGTCACAGCCGAGTTCGAGCGCGCGATCCAAGAGCTTTTCGAATTTCAGTTTGCGGTTGCATTCAATGCAGGGGTTCGGAGTTTCACCGCTGACATAGGACTGCACAAAAGGCTCGATAACGTTGTCGCGGAACGCGTCGGTGAAGTTGAACACATAGAACGGCAGACCGAGACGGTTGGCGACGGCGCGCGCGTCGTTCGCGTCGTCCAGCGAGCAGCAGGTCTTTTCGCGGACAAACGCGTCCTCGTTATGGAAAAAGCGGCAGTTGACGCCGATCGGGTCATAGCCGTTTTGCTGCAGAAGATAGGCGGATACCGCGCTGTCCACGCCGCCACTCATGCCGACGAGCACACGCTGTTTTCTTTCGTTTTCCACCGCTTTCACCTCCGCAGCCAGATTAAACGCTATATAGTGTCAGGTTTTGTTCCGTTCTTTCAGTCGGAACAGATAGCCGTCGTCCTCAAGACGGTCGATGTCTTTCAGCGCATAGCCCGCGCCTTTCGCGGCGCAGTGGGCGCCGTCCGGCGCAACACGCACCGGCAGCCGCAGCTTTTCGCAGAGCGCAGCGTCCAGGCCGTAGAGTGCGGAAGACCCGCCGCAAAGCACGATCCCCGTTTCACAGATATCCGCGAACAGCTCTGCCGGCACATCTTCGAGGACGCCGAGCACCGCCTGCGCAATCGCGTCGATCCGCGGCGCGATCGCTTCGCAGAGTTCCGTGCTTGTGACAAAGAACTGCAGCGGCATCTGACGGATCGTGTCCTTACCGTTGGCGGCCGCTTCAAATTCCTCCTCGCGCGGCGCGGCGCAGCCGATCTGATGCTTGAGCCGCTGCGCCGTCGGCAGGCCGATTTCGACGCCGCGTTTTTGCCGCAGGTACTGGCAGATCGTCTCGTCAAAGTCGTCGCCCGCAATGGGGATACTGCGGCAGAATGCCACCGTTCCCATCGTGATCGCGGCGATATCGCAGGTACCCGCGCCGATATCGATCACGAGTACGCCGCGCGGCTCTTCAATCGGTATCCCTGCGCCCAACGCGGACGCGATCGGCGCGTCGAGCACGGAAACGCGCGCCGCCCCGCAGACGGCAGCCGCGTCAAGAATCGTGCGGCGTTCGAGCTTCGTCAGCCCGCTGGGGACGCTGATAATCAGATTCGGGCGCAGCACGGCGTTATGGCAGACACGCTGCAGCAGCGCCGTCATGATCTCGCACTGGACCGAAAAATCGGAGATCACGCCGCCCCGCATCGGCTGGACAAGAGACACTGTCTCCGGCGTACGACTGAGCATCGCCAGCGCTTCGCTGCCGACCGCGAGCACGTCGCCGCTGTTGGCATCGTAGCAGATCGCGTTCGCTTCGCATAGTACAATGCCTTTTCCGGCAACATAGGCCGTGATCGCGGACGAACCGAGATCGAGACCGACTTTCATACCGAGCATGCGCGCACCTCCTTTTTCGATGATATCTTATTTTACTGTTCCGACGCGTATTTGTCAAGCGCGGACGGATTCTCCGGCTGCGTCAGGAAATGGCACAGCGCGGAATAGCGCCGTGTTTTTTTGTCGTTGTCGACCATCGCCTCCAGCAGTGCGCGGCTGCCGACGACAATCATCCGCGCCCTTGCACGCGTCACCGCCGTATACAGCAGATTGCGGTAGCAAAGCTGCGGTACTACGCCGATCGCGGGCATCAGCACCGCTTCGAATTCGCAGCCCTGACTTTTGTGCACCGTCACGGCGTAGGCGTGCTCCAGCTCCTTGACGTTTTCAAGCGGATAGAGCGCTGTCCGGTCGTCGAAACGCACCTTGCAGATGTTCGCGTTCTGGTTCACGGCGAGGATCACGCCGATATCGCCGTTGAAGACGCCCTCCCCCGTTTTGCCGTCGCGCGTCCAGATGATGTCATAGTTGTTCTTCAACTGCATCACCTTGTCGCCGACGCGCAATACGCGGCCGACGGACTGGATCTCGTCCTTGTCTTTGGAAGGCGGGTTCAGCTTTTGCTGCAGCGCGCGGTTCAGACTGACCGTACCGACCTCTCCCTTGCGGGACGGACAGATGATCTGGATATCCTCCATCGGATCGTAGCCATAGGCTTTCGGCAGTCGGTTTGTATAAAGATCGACGAGCGTTTCCGCTGCGCTGAACACATTGTCGCGCTGCAGGAAAAAGAAGTCGTTGTCCTTTTCGTCAAGAACCGGATAGTCTCCGCCGACGATCCGGTGCGCATTGGTGACAATCAGGCTTTCCATCGCCTGGCGGAACACCTGCGTCAGCGCGACGACAGGCAGCAGCCCAGAAGAGATAATATCCTGCAATACGTTGCCCGCGCCGACGGGCGGCAGCTGGTCGCTGTCACCGACCATGATCAGTCGGCAGCCGAGCGGCAGCGCGTCGAGCAGACCCCAGAACAGCTGGACGTCCACCATCGATAGCTCGTCCACGATCACGGCGTCCGCTTCCAGCGGATGCTCCATGTTGCGCGCGAAGGTCTGGTGTTCGTTGTCGCCGAACTGCACTTCGAGCAGCCGGTGCAGCGTCTTCGCTTCGCGACCCGTGACCTCACTCATCCGTTTGGCGGCGCGGCCGGTCGGCGCGGCGAGCAGCACGCGCAGCTTGCGTTTTTCATACAGCGAGAGAATGCCGTTGAGCGTCGTCGTCTTGCCGGTGCCGGGGCCGCCGGTCAGCACAAGCAGCCCCTGCCGCACGGCGGTCAGGATCGCTTCGCGCTGTTTTGCTTCGTATCGGATCCCCTGCTCTTTTTCAATCGCGTCGATATCGATTTCAACGGGTCTTCCTTTTTCCGGCGGGAACTTCAGCATCACGCGGATGCGGTCGGCTATGTTCTTTTCGGCGAGGTACATATACGGCAAAAAGAGAAAGAATCGATTGTCCATCTCGATCTGCACAAGCTCTTTTTCTTCGATCAGATCGTCCATCACCTGCTGCGCCTGCGTTTCGTCAAAGCCGAGCAGCGCGCACGCAGGCGCGACCAGCTTTTCGCGCGGGAGGCAGGTGTGCCCGTTTTGCAGGTTGTGCCGGATAATATGCAGCACGCCCGCGCGGGCGCGGTACATCGGGTCGACCGCGTGCTCCAGCTTCTGCGCGATTTCATCCGCGCGGATAAAACCGATTCCGACGTTGGAGCCGCAAAGGCAATAGGGGTTCTCCGTTACGCGATCCACGCTCGCTTCGCCGAACGCCTTATAGGTGTTGAGACATTCCGTCGGGGTCATCCCGTATTTTTCAAGATAGATCATCGTCTCGCGAACCGCAAACTGCTTGCGGAACGCTTCGCCGATCGCGTCAGCCTTTTCCCGGGAAATCCCGCGGATGTCCGCCAGACGGTCCGACTCGTTTTCGAGCACCTCGAACGTGCGGTCGCCGAAGCGGTCGACGATCCGCTGCGCCGTCGCGGGGCCGACGCCCTTGATTGTCCCACCGGAAAGGTAGCGCAGCATATCGGCGGCGTTTTTCGGCGTCTTCCGCTCAAAGGCTTCGACCTTGAACTGGCTGCCGAAGGTCGGGTGCGTCACCCACTGCCCGCGCAGAGAAAGCGATTCTCCGGGTTCCACAACGGAAAGCAGCCCGACCGCCGTGATGAGTTTTCCATCGCAGCTGACGTCGAGCACACTGTAGCCGTTTTCCGGGTTGCGGTAGATGACGCCCTCCACAACGCCGTATAGAATCGTTCCGGTTTCTTCCATGGGTCTGCCTCTGGTCTTTCAAAATCGTTCCGGATTATTATACTACTTTTCACGCGATGATGCAAGAAGATAATCAGCGAGTTTTTCCGCCGACAAGAATATCACGCGGCCTTCTCCGCCGAGTGCAGCTTCACAAGCGGTTTTGTTTTCCTCCGTCAACCCGCAATCGAGCACAAGCACACGCCCGCAGTCTTCGAAATGGCAAAAGCGAATTTGATCGTGCGCCGCAACGACACGACGCGGCAAAAGCGGGTCGTCGTTTCTGCCGACCACGACAACCGAACCGACGCCGACGCGCCGCACAGTGAGCGCGTGTGTCGCCGCGCGGCAAAGCAAACACAGCGCAAAAAGCGCAATCGTCATAGTCAGCATTAACAGGACCGCTTTCAGCATAGATAGGATTCACCTCAACCTATCCTATGCAAAGCGGGAATGAATTGCTAAAACTGCACACTGAAAAAACCGCCATACGGCGGTTTTTTCAAAGAGTGGATCTGTAAGCCGAGTTCTGTCGTTGAAGGCAATCATCTGTCTAGGCCTGCCGTTGCCGGCAGGCTCAAGCCACCCGTCGGAAATACGCCCAGCTGACGCGCATTGCTGCTTCCGGTCGGTGTTGCTCCGGGTAGGGTTTACATGGCCGCGCAGTCTCCTGCGCGCCGGTGAGCTCTTACCTCGCCTTTCCATCCTTACCGCAAAAGCGGCGGTTTCTTTCTGTTGCACTTTCCCTAAGGTCACCCTCGGCGGCCGTTAGCCGTTACCCTGCTGTATGGAGCTCGGACTTTCCTCGTGTCAAATGACCCGCGACTGCCCAATCCACTCTGCGAACTATTATACAAGAATCGAAATCGCTTGTCAAGAAGGGCATTTGATTCATAGTTTCGTCACAGAAATACAGTATTGACGCTGTTGATTTCTCAAAACGACGGTACTATAATACAGTCGGAAAAGAAAGGAAACCTTTGCAACGCACTATTCAGTTGCTTTCTTTGGAAGGGGGATTCCACATGTCTCAAGTTCTCGATCTGCGTCAGCAGGGCAAGACACTGCTAATCTATAATCCGCGCGCCGGACGGAGCACGTCTCGGCCGCAGCTTTCCGAAATCATTGCTCAATTGCAGCCGTCATTCGGCGAGCTTGCGGTACAAACAACGCTGCACCCGGGTCACGCAAAGGAGCTTGCCGCAACGCTCGGCAGCCGTTACGATACAGTCATCTGCTGCGGCGGCGACGGCACGCTCAGCGAAACGGTCAACGGGTTGCTCTCCGCCGGCGCATCGCCGAAAGTCGGCTATGTCCCGATCGGCTCGACAAACGATCTTGCGAAGAATATCGGCATCCCGACCGACCTGAAGCAAAACGCGTGGCTGCTGTCGCGCGGCGAAACGCACGGTTACGATATCGGCCGGTTCAACGACCGCTTTTTCACCTATTTTGCGTCGTTCGGTCCCGGCGTGTCAGTATCGTATTCCACACCGCAGATGATGAAAAACGCACTCGGCTATTCGGCTTATATGATCAACGGCTTCCTTTTTCAGCTGATTCCGATCCTGCGACAGGTCAAACCGAAGCGTATCAAGATCACATACGACGGGCACGTATTGGAGGACGACTTCTATTTCGGCGCCGTCTCCAACGCCTACAGCGTCGCCGGCATCTTCAAGTATAACGAATCGGATGTCCGGTTCAACGACGGCAAGTTCGAGGTCATGCTGGTTCGCCGCCTGCACCACGCAGTTCAGGCTTTTCCGATGCTCCGTAAGATGCGCCGCCGCGATTACGACGGGGAATCATTGCTCTTTTTGCAGGCGCACGAGATCAAATTCGAGTTCAGCGAACCGACCCCGTGGACGCTCGACGGAGAATTCGGCGGCGACGTGACAAGCGCCGAGATCTGCGCAAAGCAAAACGCGATTCAGATCTGCTGCGAGGGAAAGCGGGGCTTTTTGCAGCACACTGCATTCACGCAGCAAAAACAGACCCGCTGAGCGAATAAACATATAATTGGGAGGAAACTCCATGCAACAGTCATCTTCACGCAGTCGCGCGCTTTTGATCAAAATCCTCGTTGCGGTCTGCGGTTCCGCGCTCGTCGCGGCGATATTACTGTGCGCCCCGCTCTGGGGGATCTGCATTCTTTTGAGCATTGTCGCAGGCGGCGCGGCGTATGAGCTTACAGCGCCGACACGGTTCGTCACAAAGAGATATCTGCGCATACTGACCGTATTACAGGCGGTCGGCGTGATTTGGGCAGTCTACTTCGAGCTGCCGCTGTTTGGCTGGATGCTGTGGTTGTTCGTCTCATTTTTGCTCGCGTTTACCCCGGGCGTCTTTACGCCAAAGGCTGCCTCAGCGCAGGAGGGCGTGGCGTCGGTCTTCGCGTCCTTCGTGATCCCGGTCATCACAGCGCTGTTTCTTTATCTGTTCCGGCTCGAAAACGGACGCATGTATCTGCTCGTGCCGCTGGTTGCCGCGTGGTGCGGCGATTCGCTCGCGCTGCTGGGCGGGATGGCCTTCGGCAGGCACAAGCTTTGTCCGCGCGTCAGCCCGAACAAAACAGTGGAGGGTTTCTTCTGCGAGATCGCGGGCGGCGCACTCGGCATGCTTTTGTACGGCGTGATCCTTCGCGCGTGCGGAAGGGCTGTGTCGTTGCCGCTGTTTGCGGCGGTTGGCGCAGTCGGCGCGCTCTGCGGCGCACTTGGCGATCTCACATTCTCTTACATCAAGCGCAGCGTCGGCATTAAGGACTTCGGCTCGCTGATGCCGGAGCACGGCGGCATCCTTGACCGGTTCGACAGCGTGCTGTTCGTCCTGCCGTTATGTGCTGTCTGGTTTACACTGTTTTAATCTGTAATAAACATACTCAACCCGATACATCGTCTTTGAAAGAAG
>CAMZEG010000070.1 GCA_947305635.1 uncultured Clostridia bacterium | reverse complement strand
AAGATCGGCCCGGGCCATATCGCCACGGTGCGCGGTGTGGGCTACCGCTGGGAGGTGCAGGAAAATGGATAAGCTTTGGCTGTATCTTGCATTGGTGGGACTTGTCCTTACGGTTGCTGCACTTGTGGGCGCGTGCCTCAAAAGGACTGGACGCGAACAGCGTTTGGCGCAGGAGATCGAACGTTTTCTCCGCGATGGCACGTCGCTGTCCTACAGCGTGTGCGATGACCGCTTTGCGCGGCTGCATAACGACGTGTGCGACCTGATGTCGCAGTGCGCGGCGGAACGAGATCATCGCCGCCGCACCGTGCAGGAGAGCGCCGATTTCATTGCGGACGTGTCGCATCAGCTCAAGACGCCGCTCGCCGGGCTGCGGCTCTGGTGCGAGCTGACGGACGACAGCAACGGCAAAGCGAACGCCGCAAAGGAGCTGGAACTCGTGGCGCGAATGGAAACGCTGGTGCAGTCGCTTTTGCGCCTTGCCAAAGCGCGGGACGAGGGCGTGCCGTTCACCTTTTCGGCGCAAAAACTTCACGCGCTGCTTTGCGGCTGCGCGGATGAGCTGCGACCGCTGTTCCCGGAAAAGCGGCTTTCCGTTGTTGGCGACGCTACGCTTTCCTGCGACGCGTCGTGGCTCGGCGAAGCGTTTTCCAATGTGCTGAAAAATGCCTGTGAACATACCGCGCCGGACGGCGTTGTGACGGTACAAATCGCACAGGAAGCAAACACCGTGACCGTTGCCGTTCGTGACAACGGCGGCGGGGTGCCGGAAAGCGAGCTCCCGCGGCTGTTCCACCGGTTCGTGACAAGCGGCAACGCCGCGCCGAACAGCACCGGTATCGGCCTTGCCATCAGCCGCGCCATTGTGGAACGTCACCACGGCGGCATTACGGCGGAGAACACCGCCGACGGCCTGTTGGTAACGCTGAGTTTCCCGGTCATCGACGGCATTGAAAAGCTCTCTTACGAAAGTGTAAGCTGAACGTCACCGAGCCGTAAGGTTCGTTTGCTATACTGGGGATACCAAACAGAAGGAGTGATTTGTATGGAAATCCTGTCCTGCGCACACCTGACAAAGGAATACCTCTCCGGTGAAGGCGTCGTCCGCGCGGTGGACGACGTGACGCTGTCGTTTGAACGCGGCGACTTTTGTGCCATCACCGGGCCGTCCGGCTCCGGCAAATCGACGCTGCTGCACAACCTGTCGTCGCTGGAAATGCCGACAAGCGGCCGCGTGATCTATAACGGCGAAGACTTGTCGAAGTACAACGACAACCAGCTTTCGATTCTGCGCCGGCGGCGATTCGGCTTCGTGTTTCAGGCGTACAACCTGGTACAGGAGCTGACCGGATTGGAGAATATTTTGCTGCCTGTGATGCTCGACCGGAAAGCACCCGATGAACCCTATCTCAACAAGCTGATCGACGTGCTCGGTATCCGCGACCGGCTGGGTCATCTGCCGTCGGCGATGAGCGGCGGCCAGCAGCAGCGCGTGGCGATCGCCCGCGCCCTCGCCAACAAGCCGGCGATCCTCTTTGCCGACGAGCCGACCGGCAACCTTGACGGCAAAAGCGGTAAGGAAGTGCTCTCGCTGCTCAAATATGTCAGCCGCGAGTTGGGTGTCACGCTGATCCTTGTGACGCACGATCTGCACGTGGCGCAGCAGGCGCAGCGCGTGCTGACGCTCGAGGACGGCAAAATCGTCCGCGACACAGCGGCGAACGGAGGAATCTGACATGAAGCGGATGTCGATGTCCACGCTCGCGCGCGGAAACCTCAAAGGAAGACGGAAGCAATACCTCACGCTCTTTTTCGGCGTGTTCTTTGCCATGCTGTTTTCGATGAGCGCGCTGTTTTTCGTCTCAAGCTTCCGTGCGTCGGTGCAGGCGAAAAACGAAAGGCTTTACGGCAAGGAAAAGGTGATTTTGCTCAACGCGACGCATGAGGACTGGTCCAAGCTGGATCAATTCTTTACGGCGCCGACTTATGGCTTTGCCCATGTGATCGGCGCATGCAGCACAGAAGCATATGACGGAACCGGCGAAAGAATCATGCTGGCTGTCGGCTGGCTGGACGACACCGCAAAAGACTTATCTATCCCGGAATTAAAGGAGGGCGTTTGTCCCAAAAAGGCGGGCGAAATCGCGATGGAAGAGACCGCTTTGCTGCGGCTGAATCTGGCCGACGCCAAAATCGGCGATGTGATCGAACTGCCTGTGCGCGTGCAGAACGGCGGCGGCTATCTGCCGGACGAGGCGACGCAGCAGTATACCCTGACCGGCATTCTGTATGACAAAGCATGCAACGTCGCTCGCATCCGGGGAGGTGCCCAAAGCGGTCTGCCCGCGCTTCACGTGGCGCAGAACACGCCGGTTGCGCTGGGCGGCAAAGAAAACCTTTCCGCGTATCTGGATTACAAAGAGCAGCTCTTTTCCGATAACGGCGCGTTCTTTCAGTATATCGGCGGCGGTAACAATCTGATTTCCGTTTTCTATCAATTCGGTGCGTATTCCGAGGGGGCAGACAATCTGCGTTCGCTGTATCTGGTCATTTCCATTTTTGCCGTATCGCTGCTGCTCGTCTCCTGCGTCGGGATCATCAACGCCTTCCGTTCCCGGTTAGACGACCGCAAAACGCAGATCGGCCTGCTGCGCGCTGTCGGCACCACAAGACGGCAGATCGTAAAGCTGTACAGCCGCGAAACGCTGCTTTTGTGCCTGCTTGCCACGCCGCCTGCGTTTCTCGGCGCGTTCTTCGGCGTGCGTGCATTATTAGGCGTGATCGCGGACGGGCTCATCTTCACCCCGCAGTGGTGGGTGCTGATTGGCGCTGCGGCGGTCAGTGTGCTTGTCGTACTGCTGGCGTCGCTCGTGCCGCTGAAAAGGGCGTCGCGCATTTCCCCGATGCAGGCGATTCGCAACACCGAAATGACGCGGACGATGGCAAACAAAAAGATCCGCTCAAAGGACGTGTTCGACGTGCCGTCGCTGCTCGCAAAGCGCAGCCGCCAGCTCTTCAAAAAGCGGCAGGCATTGACAGCGATTATGCTGACCGTCAGCGTTCTGGTTGCGGCGTTCGGCTTTACAATGGTGGGCATATATGCCACGCAGCAGCCGTGGAAGGACGGCGATTATCAGTTGTATCGCACCTCGTCCGCCTACGGCGATCTTGTTTGGGAGCGCGGGCAGAAGCACGCCTGGACAGCCAGTGAGCTTGCCGAGATGCAGCGTATTTCCGGCGTCACTGCAGCTTTGGGCAGCGGCAGCTTTCCGGCGCTGATCCAAGCGGATGCGCTGACCGAATATGATAAAATGCTCCAACTGAACCTCTCTTTGAACCTGGAAGAGATTGAAGATCTTCGCCTCACGCCCGATATGCTGTCACATTTTGTGCCTTCGGCGTCCGTGGAGCGGCTGAAGGAACAGGGCAAGTACCAAAACGAGCTATTGCCGGTGACGGTGGTTTATATGACGGACACATCCCTGTATCAAAACCTGTCCGCTGTGCGCGAGGGCAAGGTCGATCTTGACGCGCTCGACGCCGGAGAGGAAATGCTGCTGTATGCGCCATCGGAACTGGAACTGCGGTCTCGCACCTATGTGAAAAAGAATGCTCCCGAGTATGGCACGGTGGAGTATCTGATTCAAAACGCCGATCGAACGTATATCGATTCAAAGAATTTCAAAACAGAAACGCTCGCTGCAGCGGACGGTCATTTCCATGCCGGTGATACACTGCCGATGTCGGTGCTGTACAGCGATTGGGCAGTAGCTTGCGGAACGGATGAAGCATACCGTGCGAGCACCGGTGACCGCAGCTATACGCGCAAAGACAAATCGGTAACCATCGGCGCGCTGCTGCAGGAGCCGATCATGATCAATGTGATGTTTTGCACAGACACAGAACTGATCCTTTACACCACGGCAAAGGGGCTGGCGGCCTTCGCGGACCGGCTGCAATTCAGCAGCGTCATGCTGCTTGCCGACGGAAGCCTGGACGAAGCGGCGGACGAGCGGATCACGCAGCAGCTCGGGCGCTTTGCCGACGGACAAAGCGATACGGCCATCTTTTCACGCTATCAGTTCAACCAAGCCATCAAGCAGGATACCCGCATGGCGATGTTCGCCGTGCTGTCGATCTGCCTTGTCTTCTTCACAATGGCGGGCAGTCTGATCAACAACGACTTCACGGCGCGCATCCGCAGCGGCAAGCGGCAGATCGGCACGCTGCGGGCGGTCGGTGCATCCATACGGGAACTGGTTGCGTCCTATCGCAAGGAGCTGCTCTGGCTCTTCGCGGTCAGCTTCGGCACAGGCACGGTGCTCTACGTCGCGTTCAATCCGATCTTTTACCGACTGATGGAAGGTCAATGGAAAGGCTTTCTGCTGACGCCGTGGGTGCTGCTGGCGGTGGCGGGCTGCGCGGTGCTGGCGTTCGTGTGCAGCCTGAACCTGCGTGTGCAGCTGAAAAAGCTGACGAAGGATTCCATCGTCGATAACATCAGGGAGTTGGGCTGACATGAAACGATATCTGATAGTCATATTAGCGGCGCTTCTGCTGCTTTGCGGCACTGTCTGCGCGGCAGCCGAAGACAGCGAAGCACCTGCGCCGCAGGTCATGACCACCGTCGACCAGTCCACACCGCGGCTGATGGTGACGGGGTACCTGCTGGCAGATTCATTCGTGGAACCCGGCCGCACCACGGCGCTGACAATCACCTTCAAAAACACCAGCAACACCAAAAGCATCCGCAACATCAAATTCACGCTGACCGACCCGGCCGGGGAACTCATGCCCGACGGCATGGGCACGCTCTATCTGCCGTTCCTTGCTGCGGGGTCGACCTATCAATGGAACACCGCCCTGTCTGCCGTCTATACGGCGGCGGAGGGGCGGCATGCGATGGAGGTCAGCGCGGAATATGAGGACGCGCAGTTCATGTCCTACAGCGCAAACGACACGATCTATGTCAACGTACGCCAGCAGGTGTCGCTGACCTATGACAACGCGGCGCTGCCGAAAATCGCCGTGCAGGGAGATACCATCACGCTTTCCATCAACGTGATGAACACCGGCAAAACGGCGC
The DNA here is from genome assembly GCA_947305635.1 of uncultured Clostridia bacterium. Lineage (GTDB taxonomy): Bacteria > Bacillota > Clostridia > Oscillospirales > Acutalibacteraceae > UBA6857. Next base: position 5,068 of record CAMZEG010000070.1, on the reverse strand, counting down.
TGTCCAACGTCACGGTGCGCTGCAAGGTCCGCGGCCTTGCCGCCGGCGGCAGCACCTTCCTCGGCGAGATCGCCCCGGGGGAAAGCACCGTTGCCGCGCCGAACCTGCGCGTGAGCGAGGAACAATTCGGCGAAGTCAAAGGCAAAATCGTGTTCACCTACGAGGACGGCTACGGCAAGCAATACAAAAAGACCGAAACGGTTTCTACCGTGATCGAAGCCCCCGCACCGCAGGAACAGCCGCAGCAAGACGAAAAGAAAAAGACCGATCTGCTGCCGTGGTGGGCGTGGCTCACGGTCGGCATTGTCGGCGGCGGTGCGGTCGGCTGCGCCGTGCCCGTGGCGGCGTTCGGTGCCAAGAGACGCAAAGAGGATGAGAAGAGGCTGTAAAGCTTAACTGAACACATAATGGAACAACCGATGGCGTGGAGGGATCCTGCCATCGGTTGCGTTGTAACTTGTTATTATTCTTTCACGAAAGTTTATGCAAGGACATACTCCCGCAACACATATTCTTCGGCGGCGTTGCGGATGTTGCCCATTTCCTGCACCCAAAGCCACCAGTCGTCAGCTTTGAGGCGTTCCGTGATTCCGCGTTCCTTTTTCATCTGTTCAACAATCGTGTCCATCATATCGTGTGCCTGCCGATCAATCTCCAGCAGATGCAGCCAAAGGGTATCGTTTCTCAGCATCAGACTGTACTGCACCTTGAAGTTCTCCTTTAAGTATGTTTTGCGCAGCATGCCGTACTTGCCGAGGGGCGGGTAGTTGTTTTCGGAATAGACAAGATCCGGCAGATAGACGTCGCCGTGCAGGGCGTAGTGCAGACCGTTCTGTTTGTTGTAAATGTGATCTTTCATTTTGAGTAATCCTCCGATATAGAATTGAATTCGTCCTGTCAATTCACTCTTTCCGGCTGATTACAAAAGCATCGGGAGACAACTTCCTTACGAAGTGTCTCCTGCGGGGTGCTTCTTCAGTGCCTAGTGCCTAGTGCCTAGTATGGCGGCCGGCGGCCGCCCCGCTGTCGCGGCGGTTGCTTTGCTTTTGTGCTTCTTGAGTTCGCGTACTGGTCACTGACCACTGGCCACTAAAAAAGCGCCCCAGCAGGGCGCTTTTTTTCAGTTCGCTGTCGGGTGCGGCATGTGGCCGTAAAGGGCCGCCGCAGTGTTGCTGATCGGCATCGACTGGACGATGATGTGGCCCGGGCCGCGCACCACGGTGTTGAACAGGCCTTCGCCGCCGAACAGGACGTTCTTCGCGCCCTTGATCCGCTGGATATCGATTGAGCAGGTCGCGTCCATCACGGCGAGATAGCCGGTGTCGAGGATCTTGCAGTCGCCGGCGGGAATGTCATATTCCACGGCGCTGCCGTCGATTTCGAGAAAGACCAGACCACTGCCGGAGAATTTCTGCAGCAAAAAGCCCTCGCCGCCGAAGAGGCCGCCGCCGAGCTTGCGCTGGAAAAAGACCGACACGTCCACGTTGCCGCAGGAGGCGAGGAACGCGCCCTTCTGCGCGATGATCGGCCGGTCGGGCGTGATCTCGATTGCCTTGATCGAGCCGGGGAACGAGGACGCGAAAGCGATCTCTCCCGGCTTGCGCGCGACATAGCGGTTCTGGAACATCTTTTCGCCGGTGAACGCGCGGCCGAACATCTTGCCTAAGCCTCCGCCTTCGGTGTGCATTTCGATCTCGTCGTCCATCCACGCCATCGAGCCGCCCTCGCAGCGCATCTCTTCACCTGCTTCGAGCTGGCACAGCACGACGGGCAGGTTGCCGCCTTTGATTTCGTATCTCATATTGTTTCTCCTTTACTATGTTGACTTATTCCATCCAACCTAACTGGCGGTAGATCGCGATGACGCATTTGAACACCAGCAGGCGGGAGTTGTGGCCGATCGTCTCGTGGAAGAAGCTGTTCCAGCGCTCGCTCGGGCGGACGTTGCGCTTCGGGTCGCGGATTGCGCTGCGGCCTTCGTTCGTGTACTCGTTGAGCCACGCGATCAGGTAGGGGTCGTCGATCGCGCGGTCGGCGCCGTCAACGGTTTTGATACCCTTGTAGGTGCCGGTCAGCACATATTCGTGGTCGACGCCGTGGCCGTCGACGCCTTCAAAATGGCAGTCCTCCGACGCCCAGTCCCAGAAGTTGTGGTTGCCGACGATCGGCACCTGCGGGACAAAGTTGACGTCGACCGCGCGGCGGAACGTCGTCAGCCGCAGTTTGCGCGCGTCGAGCGCGTAGGTCTTCAGCCGCGCCCAGGTCGGGGCGGTGTACAGGTGATAGAGCGCGTGGGTGTCATACAGGCCGCTCATAATCCAGATCGGCATCTCCCTGAGGCGCGCCGCCTCGCTTTTGTTGATCGCGCGGGAGGGGGCCATCATCACGGCTGCCGCGAAGGCCTCCGGATAGGACGCCGCGAGGTTCATCACGCCCAGCGAGCCGACGCACCAGCCGATCAGATAGATCCGCGTTCTGTCGACGTTCGGGTGCTTTTCGCAAAAATCGACGATCGCCGCGCGCAGCGGCTCCACAAGGCAGGACTGGTCCCAGTAGAGGCTGTCTTCCTCCGGCGCCCGGGCAAAGAGCAGAAACGCGTGCCCGTTATGGAAGCGGGACTGGTATTTTTCATCCGCCCAAAGCGGCATTTCATTGGCGGCGATCTCGATGCCTTCCGTCCAGCCCTCGAGCGCGCCCGCCATACAGACGATCAGCGGGTACGCCGTCTTCTTGTCCGCGCCGTAATCGGTCGGGTCAAAGTAGCTGTAATCGATGTCCCAGTCGCCGACGAGCGGGCCGTTGTCGCGCTTGAAGAGGGCACGGTATTTGTCATGTGCGGGATTGTATGCCATAAAGGGTTCCTCCGGTAATTCGACATATGTCTATTGTAGAGGCTAAATATGAGTGAACTATGAAGAATATTAAAATATCTTATAAACCCTGCGCGGTTGCCTTTTGATGCCGGATGTGCTATACTGAAGGTACCAAACCGAAAGGATGATGCGATATGAAACGATTCACCGCGCTGCTTTGCGCCGTTTTACTGCTGCTGCCGCTTTCTGCCTGCGGCAAGGCGGGCACCCCGAAGGACACGGCCGACAGCTTTTTCAAGGCGATGCAGAAGCTCGACTTTGACGCCATGAACGACTGCACGACGAACGAGGCGAACGTCGAATGGGACCTCGGCGCGTCGGACTACTTCTCGGAAGAGACGACCCAGAAGATGCTGGGAATCTTCCAATCGCTCGCCGCGAAGATCGAATATCAGCTCGGCGACGCGGAAAGCGACGGCACGAGCGCGACCGTCCCCGCGACGGTGACCTATCCCGACGCGTCGGCAATGGTGCGCGACGCGATGACCGACGTGATGGCCGGGATGATCATGACCCTCTTCGGGGAAGAGAGCGAAACCGACGTCTACACCCAGCTGATTGACGCGGTCGCGGAAAAGGTTGAAACCGAAACGCCCGCGATGAAGACCGCGGATGTGGTGCTGCCGATGACGAAGACGGACGACGGCTGGAAAATCAGCGCGCTTTCCGACGACGTGATCAACGCGCTGAGCGGCAACATGGGCGACGCGTTCGCCGAAGCGCAGAGCGCCCTCGTCGGGTAAAGGACAAAAAAGAAGAGCCTCCGTGGGGAGGCTCTTTTTTTTAATTAGTTGGATTTAATCCCAAACCACGAAAGTATGAGGGCGATTAAACGTTTGATCAGATCGCCGATCGAGTTCATCTGCTTGGCGTCCTCTTCGGTCTTGTACTTGTCCTGGACGTTGACGCGGATGTTCTGGCTCAGGCCGTAGACGGCGAAGAACTGGTAGTTGGAGCTGTAGCAGTTCACGGTGACCTCTTCGCAGCCCTGGAACGCGTCGTATTCGCAGCTCATCAGCGATTTCGGGATATCGACGGTCCGCAGCGACGTGCAGTTTTCGAACGCCCGCGAGCCGATCTGGGTGATACCTTCCGCAATCTTGATCTCTTCGATGTACCGGCAGTCGGCAAACGCCTTTTCGCCGATGAATTTGACGTCATAGCTCTTGCCGTCGATCTTCGCGGTCGCGGGGACCTTGACCGAGCCGCTCGCGTTTTTGTCGCAGCCTGTGACCATCGCGAAGCCGAATTCCGTCACCTCATAGGACAGGGGAGACGCGGCCGCCGCCGCGGGGACAAGACAGAGCGTACACAACAGCAGCGCCAGCAGGACGCAGCATAGTTTTTTCATTTTTGCATTGCCTCCGTTCAAAAAAGGATTTCTAAAGCATGTATATTATAAACGCCAAAATTCAAAAAGCAATGAAAAAAATATGAACTTCTCTGGACAGAAAAGACAAAAAGAAGCGCCGCGTCTTGGTATAATAGCCCAAGAAGGCAAGAATTTGCGGGATATTTTCAACTTTTTTGAAAAAACACTTGCTTTTTCGTTTCGATTCTGCTAAAATAGCTTTCGCTTATGGACTCTATTACAGTTAAGGAGGTGCTGCAGTATGGCAAAATGTGATTTTTGCGGCAAGGATGTTTCCTTCGGCATTAAGGTATCCCACTCGCACAGACGTTCCAACAGAACCTGGAAACCCAACGTGAAGCGCGTGAAGGCGATCGTGAACGGTTCGCCGAAAAGAGTGTACGCTTGCACCCGTTGCCTGCGCTCCGGCAAGGTGACCCGCGCAATCTGACGAACAGAAACACGGAGCTTCGCAAGATGCTCCGTGCCCTTCATTCACAGTGAAAATGACCGCCAAGCCGGAATGATGGAATTGGCAGCATTGCCGCCGAAGCGCGTCCGGTGGACGATGCAGCGAGGCGGCAATGGCGCAGCGGTCGAAATTGCGCGCCGCTCCAAGGCGCAGGCAATTTCGGGTACCGCAAGAGTATCGCCGAAGCGCGTCCGGTGGACGATGCAGCGAGGCGGCAATGGCGCAGCGGTCGAAATTGCGCGCCGCTCCAAGGCGCAGGCAATTTCGGGTACCGCAAGAGTCCCGTGGGACTTATCTACAGTAACAAGTGAATAACCAAGCCGGAATGATGGAATTGGCAGACGTGCTGGACTCAAAATCCGTTTTTCCAAA
>CAMZEG010000069.1 GCA_947305635.1 uncultured Clostridia bacterium | reverse complement strand
ACGCAGCCGACGGATTCGCCGTAGGTGGTGTTCGGGCAGCCGCCGAAGATCGCGCCGACCATCGAGCCGATACCGTCGCCGAGGAGGGTGCGGTGCAGACCGGGATCCTCAAGCAGGTCTTTGTCGATGATGGAGGACAGGTTCTTGTGGTCGGCGATGTGCTCCGCGAAGACCACGAACGCGACCGGGACATACGCCACGGCAATGGTGGCGATGTATTTGCCGTCGATCGCCGACAGACCCTTCGCAGCGTTCAGGAAGGTGAAGTCGGGGATCCACTGGATATTCTGGAACAGGGAGAAATCAATGATCATCAGGTTTTCGTTGCCGGTCTTCATACCGATCAGGGTGAAGGCGGCGGCGACCGCGTAGCCCGCGACGATACCGATGATGAACGGAATCAAACGAGGCATCTTCTTGCCGAAGACGGAGCAGAGCATGACGACGAAGAGCGTGACCAGCGCGCAGATGAAGCCGACCCAGCCGTGGGCGCCCATCACATAGGTGCCGTCAACATTTTCCGCGAAGTGGAGCGCGTCGCCGATGGCGTTGCCCGCAAGGGAAAGACCGATGATGGCGACTGTGGGGCCGATGACGACCGCCGGCATCAGCTTGTTGATCCATTTGACGCCCGCGATTTTGACGATGATGGCGATCACGACATAGACGAGACCGGCAAGGATCGCGCCGAGGATGATGCCCGCGTAGCCCGCTTCGGTGGAAACGGCGCCCGCGAACGCGGCGAACATCGAGCCGAGGAAGGCGAACGACGAGCCGAGGAACACCGGGCTGCGGAACTTCGTGAAGAGCAGGTAGACGATCGTGCCGACGCCGGCGCCGAAGAGGGCCGCCGACTGGCTCATGCCGTTGCCGACGATGGCGGGCACGGCGATCGTCGCCGCGAGGATGGCAAGCAGCTGCTGGAACGCAAATACGATCAGCTGCCCGAATTTGGGTTTGTCCTTGATTCCGTACACAAGTTTCATGAATGGTACCTCCTGTTTTTTGTCTTTATCTTCATGCGCCAAGGCGCAAAAAGTACTTACTTCTTTTCAATCGTCACGCAGGCCGTCTCTTCGAACGGCGGAATCTGCACATGGATGCGCTCTTCGCGCGACGTGGGGATGTTCTTGCCGACATAGTCCGCGCGGATCGGCAGCTCGCGGTGGCCGCGGTCGACAAGGACGGCCAGCTGGATCTTCGCGGGGCGGCCGTGGGCGAGGATCGCGTCGATCGCCGCGCGCACCGTCCGGCCGGTATAGAGCACGTCGTCGACGATGACGACGATCCGGTTTTGGACGTCGAACGGGAGCTGCGCTTCCTTCACAAAGGCGTCGCCGTCGCGGTCGTCGCGGTACAGGGTGATGTCGAGTGTGCCGGTCTGCACCGTCGCGCCGAGCTTTTCGAGATTTTGCGCAATGATCTGCGAAAGCTGTTCGCCGCGGCGCTTGATCCCGACGACGCAGAGGTTCTGGGTCGACTCGTTCTTTTCGATAATCTCATGCGCGATGCGCATCAGCGCGCGATCCATCCCGATCGCATCCATGACAACCGACTGCATCCCGCTTTCCCCCTTCCGGGCAAGAAAAAAGCCCTGCCGCTGACCGGCAAGACTGCAAGGCGCAGGGGTAACCTGCGAAAACGATTGCTCTTGTCGGTCTCTCTGTACCGCCCTTAAAGAAGCTGTTGTAGATATTATACGATACCGCGGCGCAAAAGTAAAGCCCCGCGAAAAAGAAAAAGCCGATTTGTGAAAAGTGTCAAAAATCGGAAATCGGAACCCGGTTATTTTGGCAGTCGCGTGACCCGGTAAAAATAGAAAACCCCCGACGATTGCCGGGAGCCCCATGCCATTGTTCAGAAGACGGCCTTACGCTTTCGAGCCGTCTGTATCGTCGTCCTTTTTGAAGAAAGAGATGAGCTTCAAAATAAAATCCAGAACAGCCTGGATGTAACCCAATCCTTTGTTCATGCGCTTAACCTCCTTACCGTCCGATCGTCCCAAACACAAAATAACCGATACGGACACCATTTCACGATCCTATTATATCCGACACTTTTCATTTTGTCAACAAAAAATTCAAAAAAAGTTTATAAATTTCTTCCAGCAAAAAAGCTGCGGTTCCAAGGACGTCTTTTAGGGAGACGCCCCCTGATCGCAGCCTGATGATTGTTGTTCAGCCGAAGCAGTCTTACACGCGTGCCGGGGTTTCCGGCGCCGGGTCCTGCGGCCGCTCGAAGAGGATGTTGTCCGCCGGGGAGCAGATGTCGATCGCTCTGGAAAGGACATGGACCTGCACGGTCTGGTGTTCGCCGCCGTATTCGCCGTCGAGCGTCCAGGCGATCGGCCCGTCGGTCGTGATCTTTACCTGGCTCGTCTTGAGCAATATGATGCGCTTGCCGTCGTATTCCTTTTTGCGGATCTTGTTGAGCAGGGACGGCGCTTCGGAAACGGTCGCCTTGCGCACAAGGAGGATCTCGAACAGGCCGTCGTTGAGCTTGACCTCGTTCTTATTGAGCCGGAAGATGCCGGAAATCGAGGTGGAGTTGGAGATCGAGCCGAAGGAGAAGTCCCCTTCCATCTCGCCGCCGTCATATTCGATCTTCATGTGCGTCGAGCTGACGTTCTTCCATTCCTTGAAAAAGCCGTTGAGCAGATAGGCGAAATGGCCGAACAGGTTCTTCATCCACTGCTTCGTCGCGTAGGACGAGCGGGTGAACGCGCCGAAGGCCGCCACATAGGAATAGTAGCGGTTGTTCAAAAGGCCGATGTCGTAGCTGTTGGTGTGCCCCGCGCAGATCAGCGCCGCCGCCTTTTCCGGCTCGCGCGGAATGCCGAGCGTGGAGGCGAGGTCGTTGGTGGAGCCGGTCGGGATATAGCCGATCGGCATCCGGCGCGGCAGTTCCATGACGCCGTTGATCGTCTCGTTGAGCGTGCCGTCGCCGCCGCAGCAGACGACCAGGTCCTTGTTTTCGGCGTAATCCTTCACCAGCTGCGTCGCGTCGCCGCGGCCCTTGGTATAATGGGTCTCGAACGCGTAGCCGTCCGCGGGGAAAAGGTCGACGATCTCCGGGCCGCCCAGACGTGTGCTGCTGCGGCCGGCGCAGGGATTGACGATCAGGAGTACCTGTTTCTTGTTCTGTTCCATAGTAAAACCTCTCAATTGAGGAAGCTCTTTCCCGTAGTCAGTTTATTGTACCATCAAACGAAAGGATTTGTCAATCGCTTTTTTCGGTCGCGGTGAGCGCCGGTTCGCCCGTTGTCGAAATCCACATGCGCTCAAACGGGAGGCCGGCCGTTTTTTCAAGCAGCTGCCGTTCTTCATCCGTCAGCGTGACAAAGCCGTTTTCGTGCCGTTCGCGGATCTTCTGCTTGATAAACGCGTGCTTTTCGCGCGTCAGGTCGTAGCGCAGAATCGCGATCAGCGCCAGGGTGAGGAAGCAGATCGGGATCAGCGTGAAGCAAAGGCTGACGCCGAAGACGGCGCGGGTCGTCTGCTCGGCGGCGGTCTTCGCCGTGTCGTAGCCGAACCAGCCCAGCAGATGGCCGATTCCGAACGCCGCGAAGCCGTTGACGAACTTTTTGATAAACGTCGAAAACGTGGCGATGACGCCCTCGCGCCGCTCGCCGGTGATCATCTCATCCACGTCGGTCACGTCGGGGAAGATGTTGCTCTGGACGCTCGCCATACCCGCGAGGCCGAGGCCGTAGAAGAACTCTGTGATGAAGATCACCGCCGGGATACCCGCGCCGCGCAGACACCACGCGGTCAGCTGCGCCGCGATCGCGACCGGGACGAACACCTTGGCCGGCAGCTGCTTGGATTTGCGGATCGAGAAGAAGTACGCCGGGAAGAAGCCGACCGCTTCGCCGATGCCGGCAACCAGTGTCAGGATCGACAGGCTCTGTCCCTGATGCAGCACGGTCTTGAGAAAGTAATAGAAGCACTGGGAAACGAACGCCGAAGAGAACAGCGTGAAGAAGCCGAACATGAAGTAGCGCCGGAAAATCCGGTTCTGCACCACGCTGACATACTGGCCGAAGAACGCCCGCAGGTCCAGCGGCTCGTTCACCTGCTGCAAAGAGCTGCGCTCGCGCGTCCCCGCGTAGGTGAAGATCAGCGGCAGACTGGTCCACAGGCACAGCACGGCGCCCATGATCGCGAAGCGCGAGCGGTGCTCGGGCGCGAACGCGGGGGTGGTGATCAGGCCGTTGATACCGCCGAGGATCAGAGAGGCGATGAAGAACGAGCTGTAGCTCGCCACGGCGTCCATGATTGTCTTCACGGCGTTGAACTGGGTGCGCAGATTGTAGTTCGGCGCCAGCTCCGGCAGCATCGCCGTATGCGGGACGCTGATGAAGGTCGACACCGTCTTGTAGAACATATAGGCGAAGACGTACCACCACATGGTGCGCGTGCTGTCGCCCGCCGCGGAGATCCCGAAGGAGTTCCACATCATGAAGTAGGCGATGATCGCGAACGGGACGCCCCAGATGAGATAGGGGCGGTGGCGGCCGTTTTTGTGGCGCGTGCGGTCGGTGATGATGCCCATGATCGGGTCGGTGATCGCGTCGATGATACAGGAGAACATCGCCACGGTACTGTACTGCGTGGTCGAAAGCCCCTCGACGTCGGTCAGAAACGCGAGCAGATAGCTGCCCAGCACATACGGACCGCCGCCCGTAAAGAAGATCGCGGAGTTGTAGGCGATCATCGGTTTGAGTTTTGTCCCCGGCTCCACGCCGATCAGTTTGAGCACCTTGTTGCCGAAGGACTGCAGCCGTTCACTGTTTGCCATAGCGGTTTCCCCTTTCCGTGATGTCTGCCTTACGGCAGCAGATAGCCGACGATGAACAGCTTCTTCGTCGTGACCAGGCCGCGGACGTCGTGCGGGACGGGCACGGTCTTGGAATTGAACTTGTTGTATTCGATGATCTGCTGCCGCTCGCTGTCCCAGCGCACCATCACGGTGTGCAGCGAGCCGAACACCCGGCGGTGGTTCCAGAACGAGAGCACGCCGCAGCGCACGTCCGGGAGCGCGTTGAAGAACGCGTTGTAATCGTAGGTCTTTTGGAAGGCGATATCGTGCGCCTTGAAATAGCGGTCGAGGACGATCGGGTTCGAGCCGAAGAAGCCGCAGAGCACCGACGACTGCGGGTACATCTCAAGACAGATGTCCGCGAGGTCTTCGCCTTTGCCGAGGTATTGCGCGGCGTTATACAGCGCGATCATCTCGCAGCCGTTCCACGCCATGTGGTAAAACCCGTATTTCATCTTGGCGACTTCACCCTTCCCCTGCCCGTTGATAAAGCCTTCCTCGTCGGCGGGCAGGTAGTTCTTGTTGTGCTCGTAGTTGCGCTTTTCCAGCATGGCGCCGTCCTCCTTTGCGGGGTCTGTCTTTTTCCATTATAAGAGCGCACGCGCCGCGCGTCAACCGAAAGGAAAAAGTTTTGCAATTATTTTCCCGCGGATGTTGTGATTTTCAACAAAAACTTCTATCGGAATTTATCTATTTTGACAGATAGGTAGAAAACAATCTTTTTGCGTCAAAACGCTTGCTTTTTGCGAAAAAGTGTTGTACTATATACACGCAGTCAGGTGAGCAAGCACTCACCGACCGCCTGAATTTTGATCGTTTCTCATAATGTTTTCTTCGTATTTTCTCCTAATGAAAACCGTCCGGCAACCCCGGGCGGTTTTCATTTTCCGCCGCTTTTCCCCGCTTGCTTTTTCGCGGAAAATGCGGTATAATCAACCAAACGGCCGAAAGGAGGCGCGGCGATGAGACGAACACTTGCGGTACTGCTCTGCGCGGTTTTGTTGCTGCTGCTTTCCTCCTGCGGCGGCAACACCGAGCCGGCGTTCGTCATTGACGGCGTGCCGGTGTCGCAGGGCGTCTATGAATACTTCCGCCGCGAAGCGAAGCGCGACGAAAACACAAACGAAGCCGCAGCGGCAAAAGCGGCCGAAGCGCAGTGCCGGCAGCTCGTCGCGCTCGACAGCTATATCCGCCGGCACAAGATCACCGTCCGCGCCGACCTCAAAAGCGACGTCGCCGCCCGCACGGAGGGCGAGTGGGAGTTCTTCGGCGCGCACTACCGCGCGATGGGGCTGACGAAGGGGGATCTCACCCGGATCAACACCTTTGACGCGCAGAAAAAGCAGCTGGTCCAGCACTTCTACGGCGTCGGCGGGAAGCACGAGGTCGCGGAAAGCGACCTTCGGCAAAGCTTTGTCAAGCTCTATGTCGGCTTCAAGGCGTTCGAGGGCGCGAAGACGACCCGCGGCCCCGACGGAGAAAGCGTTCCCCTTTCCGAAGACGAGCAGACTGCTTTAGTTGAGCAGTTCCGGCAGATGGCCGCGGACGCCAACGGCGGCGCCGACCTCGACGCGCTGTACGCGTCCTACTGCGAAACGCAGGGGCTGATTGTCACGACGCCGCTTTCCGTCAGTCTGATGAAGGACGGCGACCCGATGTATGACGACGACTTCTTCGAGCAGGTCGCCGCGCTCGGCTACGGCAGCACGGGCGTCATCCAGACGAAGAGCACGGTCTACCTTGTCCAGCGCGTCGCGATCGCCGCGAACGACGAGGACGCCTTCGACGCCTACCGCGACGAGGTGCTCTATCACGAAAAGCTGCCCGCGATTGAAACACTCGTCGCGAAATGGGGCGACGAACTGCAATCATGAATCTTTCGTCATTAGTCGTTAGTCAATAGCAAACGCCGCCCGCGGGCGGCGTTTTTTGCTTGGGTAAGTATAGACTAAAAAGCTTGTTCCAACCACTGCTGATACTGCTTTTCAATCCTTGCCGTGTCTTTCTAAAGCCGATGACTATCGACTATCGACTAACGACTAATGACTGACGACTAACGCACAAAGTGCGTCCACGCATGCGGCTCCTTTTCGGGCAGGCCGAACGCCTCTTTGCCGAGCGCGATGCTTTTCATCAGAAACGTCATGTTGCGCGCGAGGGTGCGCATCGTCTGCAGCCCCTCTTCGTCCTGCGCGGCCTCTCCCCGTTCCCGGCCGTGGATGCTGTTCCAGTACTGGCTCGACGCCACGGGCATCCCGCTGATCGTGAAGTACTTGTTCAGCCTGTCAAAGCTTGCCGAAAGCCCGCCGCGGCGCGCGCAGACCACCGCCGCGCCCACCTTCATCGTCTTGTCGAAGCCGGTGCTGTAAAACAGCCGGTCGGCGAAGGCGGTCAGCGTCGCGTTCGGTCCCGCGTAATAGACGGGCGACGCGAGCACGAGTCCGTCCGCCTCTTTGAAAATCGGCGCCGCCTCGTTCACGGCGTCGTCGAAGACGCATTTACCCAGTTTGCCGCAGCCGCCGCAGGCGGCGCAGCCGCGGATCGCCTGCCGGCCGATCTGCATCGTGACGGTCTCGACACCCGCCTCCTGAAATACCGTTTCCATCTCCCGCAGCGCACGGGCGGTGTTGCCGTCTTTGCGCGGGCTGCCGTTGATCAGTAAGACTTTCATCCGCAATGCTCCTTTCAAAAAGGCCGCCGATGGGGACCGGCGGCGTGTTCTGTTGTTATCTTATGCGAAAATCTTCAGCTTGTATAACTGCAGATTTTCATTGAGAGTGTCGACATTGCTGTAAAGGTTGTTGACGATCGTCGCGAGACCCTTCCAGAGCGGGGAGGCGGTGGAATCCGCCGGCGCCGGTTCGCTGTAGAGGAAGTTGCCGTCCTTGTCGTAATGGTAGACGTAGGAGCCGTTCACCACGCTGTCGGCGACTTTCAGCGACGGGTCGTTGAACTGCGTGTACGGCGGCAGGGAGTAGATATCCGGCACGTCCTCCAGAATCAGCTTGGCCGCGAAGTTCTTGATATCCTCGCGGAAATTCATATAGGTATGGCCGACGCCCTTGAAGAACCAGGTGTTCTCCGGCAGCGCACAGGTCGACGCGTCGATCATCCCGTCGGGCGACAGATGGTTGTGGGACGGGTCGCTGCAGACGGTGCCCTTCGCGGTGTAGCCGTCGCCGAGCGTCTCCCCGATATTCGCGAAGGTCGCGCCGAGGCCGGAGGACGCGGGCGTCAGCAGCTCGTCGGAGTTGATGTTGCCGGAGCCGAAGAGCATGGGATAGATGTTGCCCACGCCGTAGCAGGAGACGATATGGATCTGCATGCCGTCCCGCTGCAGCTGTTGCAGCGTCGCGGGCAAGGCGCTGCGCGCGGCATCGTAGGCGTCGCATTCCGCGCGGACCGCGGCGTGCGCCTCGTCGCTCAGGTAGGTCTCCTTCGCCACGACGTAATCCGCCGCCGGACAGAGCGCCCACATCATCGTGCTGTTGACAACCAGCATCTGGCGCACTTCCTCGAGCGCGGTGCGCAGCAACTTTTCCACCACGCGGCTCGGGAACGCCATCCGCAGCGCCAGCGAGACCTGGTAGCCCGTATCGCCCGGCAGCAGCGCGGGCAGCACGTTCTCGTGGTCATAGTTGACGTCGTAGATCGTCACGTTGTCGGTCATCACGTCGCCGAGGATCTGCGCGCCGTCGAACGCGGGGATCACGGCCACGATCTTTTCAATATACTTGACGTCTCCGGGATAGTCCGCGAGGTACTGGGTCAGAACGGTTCCGCCCTGGCTGACCGGGACGAGCAGCACCTTTTCGGCGCCGGTCTGCGGCAGCACGATCTCTTCGATATAGCGGTGCAGCCCGGCCGCGACCTGCTTGATCGAGCCGAAGGAATCGTAGGAGTAGTAGTAGCGCACGTCGTTGTAATCCTCGAGCCCGTGGATAGCGATATGGTGCTGGACCTCCGCCTGCTTTTCGGGCGGGAGATCGTTGTAGGCCGCGTCGTAATCCGTCACAATCCGCTCATAGACCGGCGTGCCGTCGGGGTTCGTCTTGAACGGCTTGAACAGGTCGTCCACCAGGCCCGTGACCGCCTTGGACAGCGCGAGATCGCTGCGGGTGATGATACTCGCGACGCCGGGGGCAAGCACCTGTTTGAGAATGTTTTCGACGTTCAGGCCCGGCAGCTCGAAGGAGTTGATCGTGCCGAGATATTCGTCGCCGTCGTAGACCTTCGTTTCGCTCTGGCCGAAGCCGGGAATCAGCACGATTGGGGTCTTCTGCTGGGCGTCGTCTTCGGCAAAGGCGAACGCCGTGCAGCAAAGCACCAGCGCCAGCGAAAGCAGCACGCAAAGCAGCCGCCGTACGTTGTTCTTCATATTCCTCATCCTTTCAAACGGCAAAGCCGTTACACTATGGTATCAGTATAGCACTTCGCGAAAAGGCGGTCAAGACAAAACTGCAATAATTCCGATGTTTCTGTCTGCCGGCGGGGGCTTGCTATTTCCGGAACAATATGGTAGAATAATGAAGTATTGCAAAAACGACGAAACGGAGGAACCCATCCATGAAAAAAACAACACTGCTCAAAGCCGCCCTCGGCGCCGGCGCCATCGGCGCGGGCATCCCGATCCTGATCGACCATCTGCTGATCCATCGCAAGTTCGAACTCCCGCAGGGAGCGAAAGACGCCGTTTCCGGCGCGGACATGACCGAGCTGCACGCGGTGCGCGACGACTATATGAACTGGCTGGAAAACTACGGCTACGAAGAGCACCACCTCGTCACCGACGACGGGCTGACGCTCAACGGCTTCTTCTTCAAAGCGAAGGAGGAAAGCGACGTTTACGCGTTCTGTTCCCACGGCTATCGCAGCAGCGGCAAGACCGAGTTCTGCGCCATTCTGCAGTACTACCTGAGCCGGAACATCAACGTCTTCATCTGCGACCACCGCGGCGCCGCTTCGAGCGAAGGCAACATCATCGGCTTCGGCGCGCTGGAATCGAAGGACTGCATCAAGTGGCTCAATTACCTGAACGACACGTTCGGCAGCGATATCAAGCTGATCATCCACGGCATCTCAATGGGCAGCGCCACGGTCATGCTGATGACCGGCGACCCGAACCTCCCGGCAAACGTGAAGTTCTGCGTCGCGGACTGCGGCTTCACCAGCGCGTGGGATGAGTTCACCTACAAGCTCGGCGAAATGAAGGTGCCCGCGCACCCGCTGATCGAGATCGTCAACGCGGTCAACAAAAAGATCGGCGGCTACGACTTCAAAAAGGATACCTCCGCCATTGACGCGGTCAAGCGCGCCAAAATCCCCATGCTGTTCGTCCACGGCGAAGCCGACGCCTTTGTGCCCACCAAGATGGTCTATGAGCTCTATGACGCCTGCGCCTGCCCCGACAAGGATATCCTTGTTGTGAAGGGCGCCGACCACGCCGCGTCGTTCATCACCGACCAGCCGGCCTATGAAGCCAAGCTCGACGCGTTCATCGACAAATTTGTCCGCGCCGATTAAACAGAAAGAGGGCGTCCCCATGGACAAAATCAAAATGAACAAGATCGTCGAGATGGACGGCGACGAGATGACCCGCATCATCTGGCAGACGATC
>CAMZEG010000068.1 GCA_947305635.1 uncultured Clostridia bacterium | reverse complement strand
TCGTTTCGCCGGTGACGACGACCTGGTAGTTCTGGACGTTGACCATCGCGTAGCGTTTGACAAGCGAGGACGTGTCCTTCAGCGACATAAAGTAGGTCGGCTGGCCGCTGATGTTCAGCAGGATCGGGAACGTGGCGCGGTAGCCGTAGTCCTGGACAACGCCTTCCGCGGAGGACGCCGCCGAGTATTCCTTCGCGCCGGAGACCTCATAGAAGTTCGCTTCCTTCGTGCGCATGTTGACAAGCACGAAGCCGATGATCGCCTGGTCGCCGGAAACGGAGGTGACGCCGGTGTACATATACACGTCGTCGTTCATCGCGAGGAAGTTGGAGCCTTCCGTCGCGACCTTCACGCCGTCCTGGACGATGATGGAGTTGATGAAGCCGCCGGCGTATTTGCCGTGGTAGTTATACTGCTCGACCAGCAGGCTGTTGGAATAGATCACGTCGATCCACTGCAGCGCCGGGTCGGTCTTGGTTTCCTCAATCGTGTATTCCGCGCTTTCGCCGGTGATCGCGTTCACCAGCACGACGCCCTTGACGTCCGTACCGCCGAACAGGCCGATCGTCTTGTCGAGCACCGGGCAGATCCAGAACGGTTCGCCCGCTTCGTCGATTTCAAAGTGCGGTTCGTCAAAGATATAGGTCGGATGCTCGAAGCGCAGATGGCGCTTCAGGAACTTGCCGAAATGCTCCTCGGTGGAGAAGCGGATATAGCCGCCCTCCGGCAGCAGCACAAGATCGGCCTTCTGGGTGACCATGTCGACCACGATATAGCCCGGAAAGCCCGTGCCGGTATTCTTGAGCCATTTGAAGATATCGCCGTAGGCGAGGGTCGTCACGCGGACGGGGGCGTTCTTGTAGTTGATCTGGGTGAACTTGCCGGACAGCTCGAACTGCGAGACCTTGTTGATCGAGCTCAGATCGCCCAGCGCGCGGTTGGCAAGCGCGGCGGCGGCCGCGTCGTCAAGGACGGGGACACTCTGGAAGTTCGCTTCGGCCACGTCGCTGACAAAGGTCTTGCTTTCGTCCACGTCGATGATCCGGCTGTAGGAGTTCGCGCGGAAGATCACGGAGGAGACGAGCATACCGACGCCGACGACCAGCGCGAGCACCGCGATGATCACGCCGGGCACGACGGCCTGCTTTTTGACATAGACGGTGTACTCGGGCTTCGCAATCACGCCGGACAGCAGCGCCTGCAGCACGACGTAGATCAGCGCGACCACGCCGAAGAACATATACATGTCGGTGCTCTTGAAGTTCATCGCCGGCAGCATGAAGTAATAGGCGATCGCGGCGCCGATGATTGTGCCGACGATCGAGATGATCGTCTTCAGCCCCGCCTTTTTCGGCGCGAGGTAGGCGTCTTTGCCGCTGCCCTTGCCTTTGCCGGAAGAACCGCTTTGCGAGAAATCAACTTTGATGGGATCCATAGTGCCCTCTCTTTCCGCATGGCGAACCATGCCTGTCAATTCTATACTTCCCTATTATAACGGAGGGAACCGTAAAATGCAATGAATATTTTTTAAACGCTTTGCTGCTCGTCGAGGCTGAGATAGAAGCCGCCGAGGAAATCGTCCAAAAACGCGTCGGCCTCGGGCAGCTGCATTTTGGCGACCGCCGCCTTTGTCGCTTCGAGGGCGAGCCGGAACTCGCGGTTGCCCGCCTGCTCTTCCTCGATGCATTTGATCAGCGCGGCGATCTTGTCCGCCGCCTTGACGATCCGCCAGAGATAGGCGTCGCTCTCTTCGCGGAAGAACGCCGCGCGGTAGCTTTCGCGCAGATCCGCCGGCAGCATGGAGAGCAGCCGTTCGCAGGCCTCCTGTTCCACCTGCAAGAACGCGTCGTGCAGCGCGTCGGAATGGTACTTCACCGGCGTCGGCATGTCGCCCGTGATGATCTCGGGCATATCGTGGTAAAGGCCGAGGAACGCGGCGCGCTCCGCGTTGACTGAACCGCCGAAGCGGGCGTTCTTGATCAGCGCGATGGCGTGCGCGATCGCGGCGACGTCCGCGCTGTGCTCGCTGAGATTCTCCTGCCGCGTGTTGCGCATCAGTGCCCAGCGGTCGATATTCTTCATGCGCGCGAACATGGAAAAGAAGTTGTAGCTCATGTCATGCACCTCCCGTGTGCGATATGGATATTGTAGCACAAGGCGCGACGGAAAGTCAACCGTCGTCCATCCCCCGGTACAGCTTTGCGTAGACGCCGCCCTTCTTCAGCAGCTCGTCGTGCGTGCCCTCCTCCTCGATGCCGTTTTCGGTCAGCACAAGGATGCGCGACGCGTTGCGGATCGTCGTCAGGCGGTGGGCGATCGTGAAGGTCGTCCGGCCGACGGCCAGCGCGCGCAGCGACCGCTGGACCAGCTGTTCGCTCTCGTTGTCGAGCGAGCTGGTCGCTTCGTCGAGGATCAGCACCGGCGGGTTTTTGAGGAAGACCCGCGCGATGGAGATGCGCTGCTTTTGTCCGCCGGAGAGCATCACGCCGCGCTCGCCGACAAAGGTGTCGTACTGCTGCGGCAGCTTTTCGATGAACTCGTCCGCGCCCGCGAGCTGCGCCGCCTTGCGGATCTCCTCCGGCGTCGCATTGGGCTTGCCGTAGCGGATATTGTCCGCGACGGTCCCGGAGAACAGGTACACGTCCTGCTCCACGACGCCGACCGCCCCGCGCAGCGACGCGAGGTTGAGCGAACGGATATCCTTGCCGTCAAGGGTGATTTCGCCCGCGGACAGATCGTAGAAGCGGGAGATCAGGCTGCACATCGTGGTTTTGCCGCTGCCGGAGGGGCCGACGACCGCCACGTTTTCGCCCGGCCGCACGGTCAGGTTCAGATGTTCGAGCACGTCGCCTTTTTCCTTGTCGTAGCTGAACGTCACGTCGGAAAAGACGATTTCGCCTTTGACGTCGCCCAGATCCTCCAGCGCGCCGTCGTAGCCCGGCTCGGGTTCGACCGTCATCACCTCGGCGAAGCGCTCGATGCCGGTCATGCCCTTTTCAAACTGCTCGGTGAACTCCACGATCCGCTTGATCGCGGCGATCAGCATCGCGACATAAAGGAAGTAGGCCGTATAGTCGGCGGTCGAAATCTTCTTTTGCATCACGAAGACGCCGCCGAGGAAGAGCATCACGACATACATCAGGCCGTCAAAGAGACGCACCATCGCGTTGAGCCGCGCCATATAGCGGTAGGAGTCGCGCTGCACGCCGGCCAGGCGGGCGCTCTCTTCGTTGAACTGGGCGCGTTCCACGCCTTCGCCGGAAAACGACTTGACCACGCGGATACCCAGCAGGGCGTTTTCGGTCTTCGCGTTGACGTCGCCGGCGATCTCACGCCGCGCCTTGAAGACCTTGCGCATCTTGCGGCGGAAGTACATCGTCCCGAAGAACATGAACGGCAGCAGCACGAACGCCGCCACGGTCAGCGGCAGGTGGATCGTACAAAGGAAGCCGAAGCTGACGCAGATCTTGATCCCGAAGATGAAGAATTCCTCCGGACAGTGGTGGGAAAACTCCGCGATATCGAACAGGTCCGTCGTGATCCGCGCCATCAGCTGGCCGACCTTGGTGTTGTCGTAGTAGCTGAACGGCACGCGCAGCAGATGGGCGAACAGATCCTCGCGCATGTCGCGTTCGATCATCACGCCCATGTTGTGGCCGACAAAGATCATGTAGTAGCCGGCGATCACGTCCAGCAGCTTGAGCGTCCCGTAGATCGCGGCGAGCGTCAGCACCAGCTGCAGTGTCAGCTTGGAAAAATCGTCGAGCGCCACGGCGGTGATCCGCCGCACGAGCATCGGCAGCACGATTTCGTTGAGGGTCGTCAGCGCGGCGCACAAAAGGTCGATCGCAACAACCGCGCGGTGCTTTTTGAAATACGGCATGAACCATTGCCGCAGCATCCCTTTTCGCTGCATAAAATCACGTCCTTTCCTTCCGGTTTTAGTTCTATTATAAAAGCTTTGGCGGCGGATGTCAAACGATTTTCCAAAAGGGGTTGCAAGAATGCGCCCGTTTTGCTACAATGAAGACAGAATTCAGGAAACGGAGGTCACTTTTATGAAACATCTGCGCCGCAGTCTCGCGCTGCTGCTTGCCCTTTTGCTGGCGGTTTCGCTCTGTCTGCCCGCCCTCGCGCTCGGCACGCAGCGGCTCGACCCGGATCAGCCGTTCGAAAACAGCGCGTTCTTCGAATACGGGGACTACCGCATCCATTACCGCGTCTTCCCCGCCGCACAGGAAAAGGGTCAGATCTTCATGATCCACGGGTTCGCCCTCTCGTCCTACTGCTTCGTCTCCCTCGCGGAAGAATTGGTCAACGCGGGCTACACCTGCGTTTTGGCGGATCTGCCGGACTTCGGCTATTCCACGCGCGACACACAGGACACCGCGAAGCTCCCGCGCGAAGAACTGATGCACGCCCTCATGCAATCGCTGAGCGACAAGCCGTGGTTCGTCGCGGGCCATTCGATGGGCGGCTACGTCGCGCTCGGCCTCGCGCAGCAGTACCCACAGAGCGTGAAGAACGTCCTGCTTTACGGCACCTGCGGCAACGACGGAGCGCCGGACTTCGCAGCGAAACTGATGGAAAACGACGCCTGGTGCGCTCTGATCGGTCCCATGATGGAAACGGCGGGCAAGTCGAAGCTGCTGGTGCGGCTGCTGTATGTCTTCGCGTGCAACTCGTTCTCCTACGCGATGCACTATGACGTTTCCAAGATCACCGACCCCTACTATATCAAGGGCACGGGAGAGGGCGCCATCCGCAACTTCACGATGCTGCCGAAAACGGACTATGACTTCGTGCGCGCGATGCCGCCGATCCTCTTTGTCAACGGCGACCACGACTACGTCATCACCGACAGCAACCGCGTGAATCTCCGCGCCGCGCTGCCCGACGGCAGCGTCGACTACGTCGTCAAGGGCGCGGGCCACATGGTGATTGAGACCCACGCCGCCGAGACCGCCAAGGTCACCGTGGAGTTCCTCGCGGATAAATAACCATCATTCTTTTGGGAGGTTTTGCTATGAAGCTGCGTTCCTTTTTACAGAAGACGTCCGGCACCCGCCGGCTGACCGCGCTGCTGCTTGTTCTGCTGGCGCTGCCGCTTTGCGCCTTCGGCTGCGGCAAGGCGCCCGCCGCAAAGCCGAGCGACACGCCGGAAAGCGACGTCCTTCTTTCCGACGACGCGTCGGACTTTGTGCTGATCAGCGACGCCGTCCCCGACGCGATTCTGGAGATCCGCTATTTTTCCACCTACAACTTCGTCGGCGACCGCATCGACGGCTATGAGGAGCCCGTTGCGCTGCTGACGAAGGAGGCCGCCGCCGCGCTGAAGGAAGTCAGCGACGAGCTGGTTCAGAAGGGCTTCCGGCTGAAGATCTACGACGCCTACCGGCCGCAGAAGGCCGTGTCGCACTTCGTGCGCTGGGCGCAGGACGCCGACGACGTACGGATGAAAGAGTACTTCTACCCCGACCTTGAAAAGGACGTCCTCTTCCCGCAGGGCTATATCGCCGAGCATTCCGGCCACAGCCGCGGCAGCACGGTCGATCTGACGCTGTTCGACATGAAGACGGAAACCGAAGTCGACATGGGCGGCACGTTCGATTTCTTCGGGGAGCTGAGCCACCCGGACTACACCGACATCACCGAGACGCAGTACGCGAACCGGATGTTCCTGCGCGAGACAATGCTCAGCCACGGATTCAAGCCCCTCGCCGAGGAATGGTGGCACTTCACGCTCGCGGACGAGCCGTATCCGGACACCTATTTCACCTTCCCCGTCAACAGCAACTCGGTTGCGTCCTGAAAAAAGCCATAAGAAAAGAACCGCTCCCGTGAGCGGTTCTTCTTTTCGTTTACATCGATTTCAGGATCGAGATCACCGTTTCGAGTTCCTCCGGCTTGACTTTGTCGGGCGGGGTGTTTTGCAGCACGCAGTCGGCAAAGTAGCGGATCTCGGCAAAATAGGCGCCGGTCTTCGGCAGGTTGATTTTGCCGGTGTCGCCATCGGTGTCCTGCGCAAAGTCGATCACGTTGCCGTCGCGCTCATAGATCTTCAGCCCGCCCTCGTTGACGACGACCGCGTTTTCAAACTGGAAGCGGAAGCCCGCCGAAAACGGCATGGGCGGCGCGTACCACGCCGCTTCGCTCACAACCGAAAAGCCGTCGAACGTATAGACCGCGCTGAGATAGTCCTGATCGTCCCGCTTGCTGCGGTAGCAGGCGGTCTTTTGCGGCGCGCCGAACGCATAGACCATGAAATCGAGGTCGTGGACATGCAGGTCGAACGGCACAAGGCCGCTGCGCGTTTCGTCGGTCATCCAGCCGTCCCAGCTCCACCGCGGGCGGGCGCCGAGCCGCTGCATGACCCCAGAGAGCAGTTTGCCGTAGGTGCCCTCGTCATAAAGCTTTTTGACCACTGTGTATTCCGGCCAGAAGCGCAGCACCTGCGCGACCATGAAATGGACGCCGTGTGACGCCGCCGTGTCGTAGACCCGTTTCACGTCCGCCGCGCAAAGAGACAGCGGCTTTTCGCAAAGGACGTGGATCCCCTTTTCAAGCGCCTTCACCGCGAAGTCCGCGTGCAGATAGGTCGGCAGACAGATATCCAGCACGTCGAGCGTCTCTTTTTCGAGCATCTCGTCAAACGAAAGGTAGTGCCGCGCGTCCGGGTGCGGCTCCAGCCGTTCCGAACGGATGTCGCACATCGCCGTGATCTGCGCCTCCTCAATTCTGTGCCACGCGTCGATATGGGCGGCGCTGATGCCGCCGACGCCGACGATTCCGACTTTCAACATAACGCATCCTCCTGTTCCATGCTGCTCAGTATTTCTTCGAGATAAATTTTCGCCGCCTTGATATCGGCGATCTGCTGCGGCCCGCTGATCTCGCGCTCAATCGTCAGCCAGCTGTCGTAGCCCAGCTTCTTCAGCCCGCGCAGCAGCCGTGGGAAATCGACCTTCCCTTCGCCGAGCGGCGTCTCGTGTCCCAGATCGTGCCCGTTTTCGGGATAAAGGCCGTCCTTCATGTGCAGGTTGCGGACGTACCGGCCGAACACGTCGAGCGCGTCAATGGGGTTCGCCTTGCCGTACAGGATCAGGTTCGCGGTGTCGAGGTTGACGCCGAGGTTCCCCGTGCCGACCGTTTCAAAGCAGCGCAGCATCGCGACCGGCGTCTCCTGCCCGGTTTCGAACAGCAGGTACTGCCCGTTGTCGCGGCAGTGCAAAGCGACCGTCCGGATCGCGTCGCACATCGGCTCGAAGGCGGGATCGTTCGGGTTTTCCGGGATGAAGCCCATGTGGGTGATTACGTCGGTCACGCCGAGCTTCTTTGCGAAATCCGCGCCGTCGCAGAGGTTCTGCACCCGCATCGCGCGGTACTCCTCCGGCAGAAGCCCCAGCGTCAGCGGTCCGTCGTAAAAGTTCCAGACGGCGGGACCCTCCCAGCCGCACCAGAACGCGGAGATCGTCACCCCGTGCCGCGCAGCGCTCGCTTTGACCGCGTCGGCGTTTTCGTCTGTCCAAAGCTCCGGCTGCCAGCAGCACAACTGACAGTTGTCGAACCCGTAGCTTTCCAGATCCGCGAAGCCCTTTTCCACACCTTCTATGCCGTGGAAGCTGACAAGCAGTCCGATTCTCATACACATGCCCCCTGTTCGTATACTCTTTATTTATCTTATCACACGCGAAGTAAAAAGGCAATACACCTTGCGTTAAATTGCCGCCGAAGCGGTGTTGCCCGCAGCGTCCACAGCGGTCACCGTGCAGCCTGCGCCCGTCGTCGCAAACGAGAGCGCGGCGGTCGCTTCGATCCGCGCAAGCGCCGTCCCGTTCTGCGCGACGATATAGTACGCGACGCCGATGTTGTCCGTCGCGGCGTCCCATTGCAGCGCGCCGTTTTCCAGCCGGAGATTTTGCGGCGCGGACGGCGGCTCCTGTTCGAGCACGCAGCCGTTCGTGAGATAATCGAGATAGCAGTCGTGGTACACGCGCGTGCCGGTCAGCGGGCAGTAATAGTGGTTATAGGAAAACGTCACGATCTCGTCGCAGTACTTCGCCGCCGTCTGCATCTGCCACACGAGGCGGTCCAGCGTCGCGGCGCTGTTGACGGTTTCCAGTGTCGCGGGCGGCATCAGCGGCACCTTGCTGCGCGCGACCGTCAGCGTTTCGCAGTTGGCCCAGAGTTTCAGCTCCGTTTTGCAGCCGTCTACGGCCGCTTTGTACATCTCCCAGACCTTTTCGAGATCCTTTTGCGGCGTCCACTGCGCGCCGACGGCGTCCTGCGGACAGAAGATATCCCCGTCGCGCAGATGCGCCGCTTCCAGCAGCGCCTGCCACATCGGCAGCGTCGCGAGCACGGACGGCACGGCGATGTATTCCGTGAAATAGGGACTCAACAGCACCGGCATCGCGCCGTTGAGCGCGGTCGCGGCGTCCAATATCTTGTTCAGCCCGCGCGCAAGCGTCAGGACGGTCGCCTTCATCGTCGGGATGTTGCTGATCTCCGGCGTGAAGTACCAGCCGTAAAACGCGTCGGGGTAGGCGTCGTAATAGCGCGCGTAGATCTCCCGCATCATATCGGCCATCACGGCGCAGACCTTGCTGTACTGCCCGAACAGGCCGCCGAGCACCCACCAGCTTTCGAACGACGCGAGACCGACGAAGAGTTTCATGCCTCCCTTTTGGCAGGCGCGCAGCGCCCCTTCGACCACGTCGCCGTAGCCGCCGTGCCCCTGCAGCGCGTCGAGCTGCGTCGGGTAATAGACGGTCCAGCCGCCGCGCAGATCCATCTGCGCCGTGTCCTGCAAAATCAGCTTGTCGAGTCCCGCCTCTTGCATGGCGGCGATCTCTTCGTCCCAGCGCGCGTCATCCCAGTCCACGCAGTACCACGCCTGCAGGAACGAGCCGGTGAACACGGGGTCGGTCTTCGGCTGCGCCGCCGGGGCATGCCCGAGCAGAGCCAGCACCAGCGCAAAGAACGCGCTGACCAGTCGTTTCAGCATAAGCTCCCCTCCGTTCGTTTTCTTCGCCCTCATTATAGCAAACGCCCACGGAAAAAGCAAGCGCCGCCCGACAGGACGACGCCGTTCATTTGAATGGAAACCGATTTATTTGCCGAGCTTCATGCTGAGCTTCGCGCCGATCCCGTTGAAGAAGCGGCAGACCGTAAAGAACACCTGCGGCACAAAGTCGAGCGCCGCGATCTTCTGGTAGTACGAGCGCTCTTCGCCGCACGCCGCGGGGATGGCCGAATCTTTCGCGAGCGCAAGCTTATACAGCTGGATCAGTTCGTACTTGTAGTTTCGCGGGTTCTTTTCGTTGAGCGTGATGAGGCCGACGCCGCGCGTGTAATCGGAGTGATAGGCCGCCTCGCCGCAGGTGGGGACGTTCACGACGTCGACGCCGTCGATGTTGACCTGCAGGGTGTTCTTGTGGTCGTGGCCGTTGAACTCGGCAATCACGTCGCCGATCTCCTTCCACGCGGCCAGCTGGCCGTCATAGACGTCCGGCGGGCAGGGATGCTCCAGCCAGTAGCCGTTCAGGCGCGTCAGATAAGGCACCGTGAAATAGTCCTTGTCCGCCCGTTCAAACGTCAGCTTTTCATTTGAAAACGGGACTTCGAGATACAGCTCGTCATACACCTCGGGAATGATGATGTGCTGAAAATCGATGGCCGGAACGACTTCCCCGCCGTTTTGCTCCTTGAGTGCGAGCGCGGTCTTCTTGTACCACTCGATCTGATCCGGGTGGACATAGTCGTAGCCGGAGGCGCCGGGGTCGGTGTTGTTGCTGCCGCTGTCGATGAACCAGAGGTTGAACGCGGTCTTCGCGCCGTCGGACGAAAGGATCGGCAGATTGCAGTTGCCGCAGCCGTAGAGTGCCGGGTCGGCGTCATAGGTCATACAGCCGAAAGAATCCCAGATCGCGCAGATCTCGTCACGCGACAGGCCGTATTCGCTGTCGTGGTTGCCGTGCACCATGCCGAACGGGATTCCGCGCTCGCGCGTCGGCTTTGTGAGCGCGTCGACCGCAGCGACAATCCGGTCATAGCCGCTGACGGTCGTGTTGTCGCCGAGGAAGACGACGAAATCCGGCTGATACTTGTCGAGCGCCTCGCACATGAGCATCCTTGTCGATTCCGCCAGCTCGTCATCCTCGTGCGCGTCGGTGAAGATCATGATCTTGAACTTGCCGTCGGCGCCGAACTGCAGCGTATCCCCGCTTTTGCCGTCGGCGGTGACCGCGGCGGACGAAACGGAAAAGCCGAGCAAGAGCGCCAACAGCGCCGCTGTGAATTTACCGAAATGTTTCATAAGACAACCTCCCGTGTTTTCTCGTTTTCTATTATGCACCCGCGGCGGCGCAAAGTCAAGGGAAATCGAAAACGCCGCCCGGCGGGGCGGCGATAACGGGTCGGATACCGATCTTCGGATATAACATGATGATTCCTCCTGTATTTGAAAAACTTGTTTGGCTGTGCTTTTTCTTATTATAACATGTTTCGGGGCAAAAGCAAGAGACCGCACAACAAAAAACGACCCCGCGGGGAAGCAGGGCCGTCATTGCTGATTTTTATCTGTTGAACAAAAAGAACAGAATGCTGACAAAGAATGAGCCGATCACATCC
>CAMZEG010000067.1 GCA_947305635.1 uncultured Clostridia bacterium | reverse complement strand
ATGCTGCCCGGCATCGGCCGCAAGGTCGACGACGTGGAGGTTGACGAAAAGGCGTTCGACCGGATGGAGGCGATCATCTTCTCAATGACGCCGCAGGAACGCGCGAAGCCCGACATCATCAACCCCTCGCGCAAACGGCGCATCGCCGTCGGCTGCGGGATGCAGGTCGAGGACGTCAACCGGCTGCTTTCGCAGTACCGCCAGATGCAGAAGATGTTCAAGCAGTTCAACGGCAAAAGCAGCAAGAAGATGCGCAAGCGCATGATGAACATGCCCGGCATGAACGGCATGGGCGGCATGGGCGGCATGGGCGGCGGCTTCCCGCTGTAAACAAACGTATGATACACGTCTCGTGATCAGAATATAACAATTATTATTTTTGGAGGTAACAAAAATGGCAGTAAAAATCAGACTGCGCCGCATGGGCGCGAAAAAGGCTCCGTTCTATCGTGTGGTCGTTGCGGATTCGAGATACCCGCGTGACGGTCGTTTCATCGAAGAGATCGGCTACTACGATCCGATGAAGGACCCCGCCGACATCAAGATCGACGCGGAAAAGGCCCAGAAGTGGCTGAACAACGGCGCGCAGCCGACCGACACCGTGAAGGCGCTGCTGAAGAAGAGCGACATCATTAAATAAGTTTGGGGGAACATACCTTGAAAGAGTTACTCGCGCTGATCGCGCAAGGCTTGGTTGACGAGCCCGATCAGGTAACGGTTGAGGTTGACGACATCAACGAAGAAGGCGTCATCGTGTTCCATCTTCATGTTGCGCCCGACGATATGGGCCGCGTGATCGGAAAGCAGGGCAGAATTGCCAAAGCGATCCGCACCGTGATGCGCGCAACCGCAAACAGAACCGATTCCAAAATTATGGTGGAAATCGACTAAAAGAAATTCGCGTATGCCAGACAGCATACGCGATTCTTTTTGTGCCGTTACAGCGTGATACAGCAGCCGTCGGCGTCAGCGGCGTTTTTGCCGATATAGACGGCAACGTGTTCCGGGACGGCCATTGTGCCCGTCTGCTTATCATAAAGCCTCAGATCATGCTTCGGGATCATGATCTCACACTGTTTCTCTTCGCCCGGCGCCAACGTCACGCGGGCAAAGCCCTTGAGCAGCTTTTTCGGCTTGCCGCCGATCCCGGAGCCGACGAAGACCAGCACCGTTTCCGTACCGGCTATGTCGCCCGTGTTCTTGACACTGCAGGAAGCGACAATGGCGTTTCCGTCATCCCGCGCGGCTTGGTCGGCATAAGTGAAGCTCGTATAGGACAGACCGAAGCCGAACGGATAGGCGGGCGTTTTGCCCTCTTTGTCAAACAGCGCGTAGCCGTGATAATAGTCATACTGCACCGACTGGTCCTTTTCGTCCGTGTAGGGGAAGAAGGGGTAGTCGCTTTCTGTTTGCGCAACCGTGAACGGCAGCTTGCCTGAGGGGTTTACTTTGCCGGAAATCAGGTTTGCCAGCGCGTTGCCTCCTTCCATGCCGGGATAGCCCGCGTATAAAATCGCGTCCGCGTCGGCCTCCCATTCGTCGATCAGCAGCGCCGAGCCGGAATATAGCACGACTGTCAGAGGTGTGCCGGTCTCCTTCAGCGCACGGATCAGACGGACTTCGTCGTCATGCAGCCGCAGCGATTTACGGTCGCCGCCCTTGATCATGCCGGAGCGCGTTTTCACCACGAACTCGCCCTCGTCCACATAGTCGTTGCCGAGCACCGCGATCACGCGGTCGGCGTTTCGTGCGGCTTTTGCGCAGGCGGAGGGGTCGTTGCTGCCGACAAGCGTCAGGCTGGGGTAGACCGCTTTCAGCCCGTCGTACGGCGTAACGACATACGGCGGATGCACGCTCGACGAGCCGTGGTCGCCGATCACATTTTCGTTCGCGAAACGGCCGACCAGCGCCACCTTTGTGTCCGTGTCGCGGATGGGCAGGCAACCGTTGTTTTTCAGAAGCACCGCGCCTTCCTCCAGCGCTTTGCGGGCGAGCGCCGTGTGCGCATCAGATGCGATAGCCGAGGTCTCAAACTTTTCAGCGCGGTACAGGTTCTGGAACCGCAGCAGCGTCGCAATGATATTGCGGCAATGCGCGTCGACCAGCGCTTCCGTCACTTTGCCGCGTTTGACGGCGCGGACAAGCTTTCCGCCGCGTTTGAGCGTGAACGGCATCTCGATATCCAGTCCCGCGCGCAGGCTTTCCGCGCCGTCGTGGACGCCCCACATGAAGTCGGAAATCGAAAAGCCGTTGAACCCGAGCGTCTTCAAATGGTCAAAGACCTCTTTGCTTTCGCCGCAGTAGGTGCCGTTGACTCTGTTATAGGCGCTCATGACGGAACCTGCGCCCGCGTCGAAGCACGCGGCAAAATGCGGCAGGTAGACGTCGCGGACGGTCTCTTCGTCCGCGTTGGCCGAAACCGAGAACCGCAGGTTTTCGATCGAGTTCATGTAGAAGTGCTTCGGGCAGGCGATCACGCCGTATTTCTGTACGCCCTTTGTCAGCGCGGCGCCGAACCGGCCGGTCAGATACTGGTCCTCGCCGTAGCTCTCCTGCGCGCGGCCCCAGGACGGGTGCCGCAGCAGATTGATGCACACGCCGGCGAAATAGTTGGCGCCCTGCGCAATACACTCTTTGGCAATCGCTTCGCCGATTTCGTGCTCCAGCTCGGTGTCGAAGGACGCCGCGCGGGTATTGGACGTCGGGAAGCAGGTCGATTTCTTCATCACGACGCCGCGCGGCCCGTCGGAAAACAGGATCGGCGGAATGCCGAGCCGTTTGCAGCCGCCGCCCGCAATGGGGTCGTAGTTATAGGCGCGGCCGTGCAAAAGCCCGTTCAGCACGTTCCAGTGCCCGCCGAGCATATGGACCTTTTCTTTCAGCGTCATCTGCGCGATCAGCGCGTCCGCCAGCGTTTCGGAAAGCGCCACATGGTTGCTTTGCTGGCTTTCGATGGGTTCCACGCCCGCCTGTTTCATGACGGCGAGCGCCATATCGAAAGATGTTACGTTATAGTCTGCCATATCTTTTCCGCCTCTTTTCATAATCTTTGTTCAGCGGGTTTATTTTATCTGCAGAATCTCTTTGACGGGACCGTACAGCGCTTCGTCCTTTGACGGGAATGGTTTAGTGATATCTTTGACATAGCCGCCGAAGAGCATCCGCTTCGTCACGGTCGTCATCTGGTACTGGGACAGCCGTTCGGTGATCAGCTGTGTCTTGTCGCGGTTTTCGCGCGGTGTGATCGACGTAAAGTGCACCTCGACCTTTGCGCCCGCGGCGACGTGCGAAACCGAAAGGATCGTCTTGCCGTCCCGATATTCCGGCTCGGCCTGTTTTATGCGGCCGTCGACTTTCACGGTGACGGTTTCCGCCGCGGAGACGTCGTCGAAGATGAGCGTGTAATCGCGCCGCTCGGGCAGCACGGAGAGGTCGCCCTTCGCTTTGTGGATCGTGAACGTCAGATCGCGCCCGGCTTCGCGAACGGAAAGCTTTGTTTCGGCGTAAACACCGTCTTCGAACGCCATCGTTTCGCCGTCATCCTCATAGAGCGTGAAGTCGTTGGTGCCGCGGAAGACGCGAATCACCATTGCGGCGGGGTTGCGCCAGTCGTTGCCGCGGTCGTCGGCGGAAAGCGGGACGATCGCGCCCTCTTTCGCTAAAACGGGAATGCTGCCGAGCCCGCGGTACATGTCGACCCACTGCGCGCCTTCATAGATCGCGCCGGTGTACCAGTCGGTCCAGCGGCCACGCGGCAGCCAGACGCGCGCTTTCGCAAGCGTGGTCGTCTTGTCCGCGGGCGATGTTACCGGGCGCACGAGCATCTCGCTGCCGAAGAAGTATTCGTTCGGGACGCGGTAGGCGTCCTCTTCGCCGGGATACGCGTAATACATCGGCTCCACCAGTGCGCGGCCGTCCGCATATGTCCGGCGGTTCATACTGTACAGATAGGGGATCATCGCGTGCCGCTCACGCAGCGCCGCCGTCGCCGCCTGCTGCGCAGCGTAGCCATAGGTCCACGGCTCTTTGCCCATGAACGGGTCGCTCGTGGAATGCAGCCGCATGATGGGGGAGTACTGCCCGTACTGCACCCAGCGGGCGTAGAGTTCGTCGCAGCGGATGCCGAACATGTGGCCGCCGATATCGTGGCTCCACCAGGTGTAGCCGACGTTGGTCGCGTTCGCCGTGAAATACGGCTGGAAGTCGAGACTCTTCCAAGAGATCACCGTGTCGCCGGAAAAGCCGAGCGGATAGCGGTGAGAGCCTGCCTGCGCAAAGCGCGAGAGGATCAGCGGCCGTTTGCCGTCGCGCTTGGAATAGAGGGAGTGGTAATGGTTGAGCGCCCAAAGCGGGTCGAGCCCCGGAATCGCGGTGGTCTTTTCCTGCTGCCAGTCGATCCACCAGAAATCGACGCCCGCGTCCTCATAGGGCTTATGCAGAATTTCGAAGTAGGATTTGGTAAAGCGCGGGTTCGCGATGTCGAATTTGACGGTCTGTTTGCAGGTGGGGTCCAGCCCGATCGCCTGCGCCATCTCGGCGTACTGGTCTTCAAACGGACGGACGCCCTGCGCGGGATGGAGGTTGACCGTCACCTTGAGATCCATGTCGTGCAGTTGCCGCAGCATGGCCTTGTAATCGGGGAACAGCTCCGTGTTCCAGCTGTAGCCCGTCCAGCCGAGGCCGGAGATCCGGTCGCGCAGCGAAAAGCCGGATTTTTCGTTTAGGCCGAGATCCTCTTTGGAAAACCGGTCCCCGACGTTGACCCAGTGCCAGTCCATGTCGATCGTCGCGACAGTCAGCGGAATCTCGGCGTCGCGAAAGCGCGTCATCAGATCGAGGTATTCCTCCTGCGTATACGCCTTGTAGCGGCTCCACCAGTTACCGAGGCACCACCGTGGGACCAGCGGCGTCTGCCCGCAAAGACGGTAGAAATCGCGCAGGCAGGCGCGGTAGTTGTTCCCGTAGGCGAAGTAGTAAACATCGCGCAGCGTCCCTTCGCGCGGGAGGATCGTGCCGTCGTCCGCAATCAGGCAGCTGCTGCCGTCGTCCAGCACGGTGACGCCGCCGCGGCTCATCAGCCCGTCCTCAAGCCGGTGCGCGCCGTTCGCGCGGTCGAGCGTACGGTAAGTGCCCTTGAGATTGCCGGCCTTGAAATCGGTCACTTCCTTGCCGCCCTTGAGCGTGACGGAAACGAGCGCGCGCTTGCCGAGATCGAAGCGGAAAATGCACATCGTCGTGCGTATCGTCAGATCGTCGCCGCTTTCCTCAACGGAAAACCGCGGGCGCTCAAAGTCGCGGAACCAGACCTTTTGGGTCGGCGCGTCGCAAAAGGCGCCGTTTTTCGAGACTTCCAGCCGGACAAGACGCGGCGTCAGGATGCTGAAACGCACTTTGCCGCGCACGATGACGCAGCGCGGATCGCTCTTCGGCGCGCAGGAAACGGTAAACAGGGAACGGAATGTTTCGTCAGCGTTTGCCATAATACTACCTTCCTTTCACTTGTTGCTTATACACTTCGATGATACCGCATTCAGCGATGAAAAGCAAGCGATGCGCGCGTAATTTGTGAAAACGAACAAAATTGTTGTCAATTTTTCTACATAAAAAACTCAAATTTTCAAAGCGAAAAATGGAAAATCATACAAAAATGTGGTATGATGTATTATAGTTACATATGGCCTTGCGGCCGCAGAGTTTGAAGTATTGAGGATTATCTATGAATATTATCATTGTCGGATGCGGAAAAGTCGGCGCTACGCTTGCCGAACAGCTGACCAACGAGGGCCACGACATTACCGTCATCGATACCAACGAAGAAGCGGTCCACCGCGTCACGAGCGAGTGCGACGTGATGGGCGTCGTCGGCAACGGCGTCGTCCACAGCGTACAGAAGGACGCCGGCATCGAGTATGCCGATATGTTCATCGCCATGACCGGCTCGGACGAACTGAACCTGCTGTGCTGCCTGATCGCGAAAAAGGCGACGCAGTGCAAGACGATCGCCCGTGTGCGAAACCCGGACTTCATTTCCGAGCGCGGCTTTATCAAAGAAAAGCTCGGCATCAATATGCTCGTCAACCCCGAACTGGAATCGGCCAACGAGATCGCGCGGCTGTTTTCGATCCCGTCCGCGATCGAGGTCGACACCTTCGCGCGCGGCAGAATCGATTTGATGAAGACGCTTCTGCCCGCCAATTCGCCGTTTGTCGGCCAGCCGATCCGGCACGCGCTCGGCAAGCTTTCCGGCAAGGTGCTGATCTGCGCGATCGAGCGCGGCGGCGACGTCATTATCCCGACGGGCGACGATCTGCTGCTCGCCGGCGACAAGATCTCCTTTGTCGCCAGCCGCAAGGAAGCGGGCCACTTCTTCAAAAAGGCCGGCTTTACAAAAGAGCATATCAAGTCGATCATCATTGTCGGCGGCGGCAAGATCTCGTTCTATCTTGCCAGACGGCTCAGCGACGTCGGCTACCGCGTCAAGATCATTGAAAAAGACAAGGAGCACTGCGAGAACCTCAACCAGCTTTTGCCGGACAATGTTGTCATCATTCACGGCGACGGCAGCGACCAGAGTCTGCTGCTTGAAGAGGGGATCGAAAGCGCGGACGGCTTCGCGTCGATCACCGATATCGACGAAGAGAACGTGATGCTCTCGCTCTATGTCAAATCGAACTTCAAGGCGAAGACCGTCACGAAGATCAACAAGATGAACTTTGAAGGGATCATCGACCGGCTGGAGCTCGGCTCCGTCATCTACCCGAAGTTTATCACGGCAGAAATGATCCTCTCCTATGTCCGCGCGCTCGAAAACACAACAGGCTCCAACGTCCAGACGCTGTACAACATCATCGGCGGCAAGGCGCAGGCGCTCGAATTCAATATCCGCTCCCAGTCTGACGCGATCGGCGTGGAGCTGATGAATCTCAATCTGAAGAAAAACGTTCTGCTTTGCTGTATTTCACGCCACGGCAAGATCCTGATTCCCAGCGGCCGCGACAGCGTCCAGATCGGCGATACGGTCGTGATCGTGACAACCAACAAGGGCATGAACGATTTCAAAGACATTCTCGCATAAAAGGAACCGAATCATGAATTATCGCATGATCCTCTATCTGCTCGGCTGGATTCTGAACATCCAGAGCGTCTGTCTACTTCTTCCCGTGGCGGTCGGCATCTTCTACGGAGAGCCGCAGTGGAAAACCTTCGCGCTTGTCGCGCTGGCGTCCCTCGTCTGCGGCATTCTTCTGACGCTCAAAAAGCCGAAGCGCAGCGTCTTCTATATGAGAGAGGGCTTCGTTACGGTCGCGCTTTCGTGGCTTTTGATGAGCCTGTTCGGCGCGGTGCCGTTCTATCTGACAAAGGAGATCCCGCACTATCTCGACGCCGTGTTCGAGATGGCGTCCGGCTATACGACGACCGGCGCGAGTATCCTGACCAATATTGAGGCGATGTCGCAGTGCGCGATGTTCTGGCGCAGCTTTTCCCACTGGATCGGCGGCATGGGCGTGCTGGTCTTCCTGATCGCGATCGTGCCGCTGACGGGCGGACACGTCATGTCGCTGATGAAGGCGGAAAGCCCCGGCCCCTCCGTAGAAAAGCTCGTTCCGCGCGTGCGGCAGACGGCGTTCATCCTCTATTCCATCTACTTTGCCATGACGCTGTTGGAAATCATGCTGCTGCTTGCGGGCGGGATGCCATGGTTCGACGCGATCACGACCGCGTTCGGCACGGCCGGTACCGGCGGCTTCTCCGTCCGGAGTTTGAGTATCGGCTATTACAACAGCCACTATTTGCAGGGCGTCGTCACGGTGTTCATGCTGCTGTTCGGTGTGAACTTCTCCGTCTATTATCTCCTGCTTTCCAACAACATCAAAAAGGCGCTGAAAAGCGAAGAACTGCGCTGGTACGTCTGTATCGTCGCTTTCTCGATCCTCTGTATCACCTGGAACATTCACCGCGACTTCTACGGCGGCAACGTCTATGAGGCGGCGCACAACGCGTCATTCACCGTTGCGTCCGTGATCTCGACGACGGGCTTTGCCATCTCGGACTTTTCGCGCTGGCCGACCGCCTCGCGGTTCATTCTGTTCGTGCTGATGTTCATCGGCGCCAACGCGGGCAGTACCGGCGGCGGTATCAAAGTCTCGCGCATCATTCTGCTTGTCAAAAGCTCGCTGCGCGAAATCGCGTCGATCGTGCATCCGCGCGGCGTCAATGTCGTCAAACTTGACAAAAAGCGCGTCGGCGAGGACGTGATCAAGGGGACAAGATCATTTTTCATCCTCTGTATCCTGATCTTCGTCGTCTCGGTCTTTGTCGTTAGCTTCGACGGTTATGATTTTGCAACCTCGCTTTCCGCGGTGGCTGCAACGCTCAACAATATCGGACCCGGGTTCGAACTGGTCGGTCCGGTCGGCAACTACGCGATGTTTTCGCCTTTGGCAAAGATTGTGCTGATCTTTGACATGCTCGCCGGACGGCTGGAACTGTTCCCGATGCTGATTCTCTTCAGCCCGTACACCTGGAAGGGTGGCCTGGGCGCAATCAAAAGGAGGCTCCCATGGAAGAAAGAAAGTATGTAACCAAGAAAGAGTCCGTGACCTATGCGATCGCGGCGCTCGGCCAGGGTCTTGTGTACAGCTGCATGTCCAGCTATATCACGGACTTTTACATGAACGTGCTGATGCTCACGCCCTGGTTCGTGATCATGCTGATGCTGCTCGCCCGTGTCTGGGATGCGGTCAACGACCCGCTGATGGGCATGATCGTCGACCGCCACACGACAAAATGGGGCAGAATGCGTCCGTATCCCGTGTTTACGGCGATCCCGATCGCGGCGCTGACGATTCTGATGTTCCTGCGGCCGATCGGCTTTGAGCCGGGCAGCCAGAGCACACTGCTGTATGTCTATGTCGCGGTTGTCTACGTCCTCTGGGGCATGATCTATACGTCGTCCGATGTGCCATTCTGGAGCTTCCCGAACGTGATGACCCCGAACCCCGCGGAGCGCGGCGTCATCATCTCTTACGGACGTACCGTCGGCGGCATCGGTTCCGCCGTGACGGTCGCGCTGCCGATCATCGTCGGCTTCTTCATCAGCGATTCCGCGACGAAGTACGCGATCATGGCGATTTCCATGTCGCTGATCGGCATGCCGCTGTTCGTGCTATCCTCATTCAATATCAAGGAGCGCGTCGTCCATCCCAATTCCACCAAGCGCGCCCCGGGCGAGCCCTCCGCGCTGTCGCGCATCCTCAAGTGTAAGCCTTTGATGCTGGTCGTGCTGGCCGGTTCGCTGTCGTTCGGCCGCTATATGCTGCAGTCCGCGGCGCCGCACGTGGCCCGCTACGCCGGTTTCTATATCGGCATCGACCGCAACACCGCGACCGTGGAACAGTTTTCGGCCAACATGTCGAAGATCCAGATGATCATCCAGATCTGCGCGGCCATCGGTATGTTCGGCGCCATGATCTTTTTGCCAAAGCTCTTCAAAAAGTTTGAGTACCGCACGCTGATGATCTCCTCGTGCCTGATCGGCTTCGGCTCATCGGTCGTGACGCTGCTCGTCGGTTGGTTCACCAAGAATTTGATGTTCTGCATCCCGTTCATGATCATCTCCGCCATCCCGCTCGGCGTCATCAACAACGTCTCCGGCGCCATGGTGTTCGACTGTATCGACTACATGGAATGGCAGACCGGCCACCGTGACAATGCGCTCGGCTCTGCCTGCCAGTCATTCGTCAACAAGCTCGGCAACGCGTTCGCGACCGTGATGATCATCGCGATGTACCTGATCGTGAAGATCGACCCGAAGAACCTCAACGCGGCCGATCCGTCCGCGGCGCTTTCGATCGCCAATTCCATGACGGCCGGCCAGAACTTCGGCATGTACGCCCTCGTTTCCATCGTCCCGGGCATCAGTTTGCTGCTTTGCGCGATTCCGCTGTTCTTCTATGACATTGTCGGCGAGAAGAAAAAGAAGATCACGGAAGAGCTTGCCGTGATGCGCAAGGAACGCGGTATTGAGATTTCGGATTAACGATCCGGAACTGATATTGATATAACATTTTTGAAAAGGGGAAAGCATTATGATTTACTGTTCTATTGCAATCGGTCTGGTATTCTTTGTTCTGTTCGTCATAAAATGTCACAAGCAGCGCTCTGTCGGCGGCGTCTTCATCAAGAATGCGATCAGCGCCTTCTTTATCATCACCGCTATCATCGCGCTTGTGGATAAGCCGTCGGAGTTCCAGTACGGCATTCTGATTCTGGGCGGTCTTGTGTTCGGTATGCTCGGCGACATCTATCTGGATCAGAAGTGGGTCTATCCCGCAGATGACAAAAAGTATCTGTACGCCGGCTTCATCAGCTTTGCGATCGGACACCTGTTCTACATCCCGGCGATCATCCTGAACGCCCGCAACTACGGTCTCGAGATGAAATATCTGTGGTTCGCGGCGGCGTTTGCAGTGGTTGTCTCCGCGTTCGTGCTGATTTCCGAAAAGCCGACAAAGCAGCATTTCGGCGAGTTCAAGATCACGGTGATGCTCTACGGTCTGGTCGTTGCCGGTATGGCGGGCGTCAGCATGGTGGCGGCCATCTGCACAAAACAGCCGCGCTTCATCTGCTGCGCGATCGGCGGCGTGATGTTCCTGCTCTCCGACCTGATCCTTTCGCCGATGTACTTCGGCCCGAAGGAGAAGAACAACCCGACCAACTTCTTTATCAACCACCTGACCTATTACATCGCGCAGTATCTGCTTGCGTTCTCGATTTCGCTTC
>CAMZEG010000066.1 GCA_947305635.1 uncultured Clostridia bacterium | reverse complement strand
CGATGCCCTTGGTCTCGCGGGTGATGCAGATGGAGCCGCCGCCGATGCCGACCTTGACGAAGTCCGCGCCGCAGTCCGCGAGGAAGCGGAAGCCCTCCGCGTCGACGACGTTGCCCGCGCCGACCTTCACTGTGTCGCCGTAGCGCGCGCGGATCCATTCGATCGTCAGCTTCTGCCATTCCGAGAAGCCTTCGGAAGAGTCGATGCAAAGCACATCGGCGCCGGCGTCGACCAAAGCGGGAACACGGGCAGCATAGTCGCGGGTGTTGATACCGGCGCCGACAACGAAACGCTTGTGCGCGTCGAGCAACTCGTCCGGATTCTCTTTGTGCGACTCATAGTCCTTGCGAAATACGAAATAGAGCAGCCGGCCGTCGTCGGTGACGATGGGCAGGGAATTGAGCTTGTTGTCCCAGATGATGTCGTTCGCTTCGGCAAGGGTCGTCCCCTCTTTCGCCGTCACGAGCTTTTCAAGCGGCGTCATGAATTCGCTGACCTTGAGGTCGGTGCTCATGCGCGTCACGCGGTAGTCGCGGCCCGTCACGATGCCGAGCAGCTTGCCGTTCGAGGTGCCGTCGCTGGTCACGGCGACGGTGGAATGGCCGGTCTTTTCCTTGAGCGCGAGCACGTCCGCGAGCGTCGCCTCCGGCGTCAGGTTGGAATCGGACGACACAAAGCCCGCCTTATATGACTTCGCGCGCGCCACCATTGCCGCCTCATCCGCCACGGTCTGGGAGCCGTAGATGAACGAAACGCCGCCGCTTTTTGCAAGCGCGACTGCCAGCCGGTCGCCCGAAACGGACTGCATGATCGCCGACGTCATCGGGATATTCAGCGAGATTGCGGGCGTTTCTCCTTTCTTGAATTTGACCAGCGGCGTTTTCAGCGAGACGTTCGCCGGCACGCATTCGCTGGAGGAATAGCCCGGGATCAGCAGGTATTCGTTGAAGGTATGGGAAGGTTCGTTGATATAGGTTGCCATGGCGCTCTTCCTTTCTTCCTTTTCCGGAGCGGAATATTACATTTTATTATAATATAAAGTACTTCTCTTGTCAATGACGAACGCGCAGAAACAACACTTTCTTCTCAAAGCGTTGTCGGGCGGCGAAAAAAAGCCCCTGCATCGCCCGCAGAAAGTGAGCGGCCGCTCATTTCGGCCGGAACCCAGATGTCACGCGGAAAAGCGGGATTTTTCCGGCGGTCACGCGGGTCGGGAGCAGTTCACAGATTTGAAACAATCTTCACGGATTTGTGTTGAATCCGCTGTCGAAATTCCGTAAAATGAATAAGGAATAGTCTTTTTTTATTGCAGGAGGGACGATATGAAGCTGACTTGGTTTGGCACAGCGTCGATCGCGCTGGAGGCGGGCAACACGCGCATCCTCTTTGACCCGTTCATCCGCCGCAACCGCAAGCTGCTGCCGGTCACGATCGAAGACTATACCGGCTATAACGCCGTTTTGATCACCCACGGTCATTTTGACCACCTGATGGACGTACCGAAGCTGATGAAGACGGACGAAAACGTGTCGGTCTATTGCACCAAGACCCCGCGCAGCAGTCTCATGCGCGACGGGATCCCCCCGCAGCGTATCCACTGTATCGAGGCGGGCGACGAATTCACTGTCGGCGATTTCTCCGTGCGCGTCCACAGAGGGCACCACGTCGACTTCAACATGAACTACATCTCCTCGGTGATCACGAAATGCGTGCTGCAGGCGCCGCGCTCCCTTTGGATGCTGCGGCAGGCGGGACGGCTGCCGGAGGGCAGCGAGATCGTCATCTATGAGGTCAGCGCCGAAGGCAAAACCGCGATGATCATGGGCTCATACGGCATCGACGCCATGACGGTCTACCCGAAGAACCCGGACGTCATGGTCTTCCCCTACGCCGGCAACACGAACATCGCCTCCATTGCCGCCGGCTGCGTCGCGGCGATCCGCCCGAAGTGCATCTTCTTCGACCATTTTGACGATGCGTTCCCGCCGCTGACAAAGCGGATGGACGTTGAAGGCTACTGCGCGCTGCTGCGCCAGATGTACCCGGACATGCGGCTCGTGATCCCGCGCGAACAGATTGCGATTACAGTATAACAAAAAGCCGCCTGCGGGCGGCTTTTTGTTAGGGAAAAGGGACTAGTGTCTAGTGCCTAGTGCCTAGTGACTACTGGCTGGTATGAGGCCGCCGAATTTCGATGAAGACGGCGTTTTCAGTGTGCATCTGTAATTGAATGCAGAAAAGACCGGGCGGCCAACGGCTGCCCGGTCTTTTCACTTTCGTTAATTGAAAATTTGGTGGTGGGCACCATCACTCTCCGGCGTGAGAGCTGCAAACGTGTAGCCGTTCTCTTTCGCCCAGGTGATGAACGCTTCCATCGCGTTGACGGTGTATTCCTTGACGTCGTGGCAAAGGATCACCGCGTTCTTATGGTTCGCCGCGCCGACCTTGCAGTTTTGCAGCACGTCGTCTGCGGAGGTCGTCGCGCCCGCGTCACCGCTCGCAACGTTCCAGTCGAAGTAGGAG
The DNA here is from genome assembly GCA_947305635.1 of uncultured Clostridia bacterium. Classification (GTDB taxonomy): domain Bacteria; phylum Bacillota; class Clostridia; order Oscillospirales; family Acutalibacteraceae; genus UBA6857. The sequence goes on along the minus strand of CAMZEG010000066.1, from coordinate 8,444 downwards.
AAGCCCTTGTCCCCGGCCTCTTTGACAAGCTTCGTCATGATCCCCGGCGTGTCCTTGCTGACGGTGTTCGAACTGCCGCCCGGGAAGCGCATCAGCTTTGTCTCCTCGCCCGTCTGCTTGACGATCACGTCCTGCATGGCGGCGGAGTCGTTCCAGAAGGCTTCGGTCGACGCGTAGATCTTGGTGTAATCGTGGGAATAGGAGTGGATGCCGATCGCGTGGCCCTCCTTCTTCTCGCGCTTGAGCAGACCCTCATACTGCGAAAAGACGTGCGTGACGAAGAACGTCACCTTGACGTCGTGCTCCTTGAGGATGTCGAGCAGCTTTTCGGTATAGGGACCCGGACCGTCGTCGAAGGTCAGGTAGATCGTGTGGCCGTTGCTCTGGGCAGGCTGCGCGGTCGTACCGGTTTCGCCGTTGTCGTCGGTCTTGTCCTTGTTGTCGGTCTTGTCGTCTGTCTTGTCGTCGGTCGTCACCGTTTCGGTCGGCTCGACCAGTGCGCGCGCGTTGTGCCGCGTCGCGGCAAGGCCGACGATATAGGTCAGCGTGAACACGCCGACAAAGACCAGCACCAGCGTCAGTACCCGCTGCGCAAACAGGCCGCGCTTTTTTTCAATCGTTTCCAAGCTCTGTTTTGCCATATCTTCTTTCCTCTTCTTCGTAATCGCTCCTATTGTAAATGGAATTGCGCAAAAAATCAAGTCTTTCCGACAAATTATCGCAAATATCTTGCCGCTTTGCGTTGCGGGGACTGTACATTTCGCCGCGTTTGTGGTACACTGTCCTGCGGGTGATGCTTTATGACCGGAATCACGGACGATCTGCGCGCGCTGCAGACGCAGCTGCAGAAGCTGACGTTCTCCGACCGCGCCGATCCGGCGTATGAATTTCAGAAGGTCTGCGTGCGGCCGTTTTTGCAAAAAGGCGGGCTGCGCTTTCAGCTCGAGCAGTTCAGGGGCGCGCAGGTCTTCCACAAGAATTTGGACTTCCCCGCCCTGCTTGAGTGGGTGGAAACGACGGGCGCCGTTCAGTACCGCCAGCTGCTGCTGAGCGCCGCGGGCACCGAGATCCAGTATACGGAAAAAGGCGGCAAGACCCGCCGCCGCGTCCGCGCGGCCGACCGCCCCGCAATCGCTCCGCAGACGCACGACCGCCAAAAGCAGTATCTGCTGCGCGAGGGAGAGAACATCCCCGCCCTCGTTGACCTCGGCGTCTTTACGCGGGATTACAAAATCGTCAAAAGCAAGTATGACAAGTATAAGCAGATCAACCGCTTTGTCGAGCTGATCGACGACGTCTTCCAGAAGAGCGACAAAAAGGAGCTGACGATCCTCGACTTCGGCTGCGGCAAGTCGTATCTGACGTTCATCCTCTATTACTACTTTACCGTTTTGCGCGGTATCAAAGTAACCGTCCTCGGGTTCGACCTCAAGGCGGACGTCGTCGCGCGGTGCAACGAGATCGCGCAGCGGTACGGCTACGACGGGCTGCGGTTCTATGTCAACGACGTGACGACCGACCGTCTCTTCGAAGGCAAGGTCGACATGGTCGTCACGCTGCACGCCTGCGACACGGCGACCGACTACGCGCTGCTGCACGCGATCGCCCACAGGGTGCCCCACGTCTTTTCGGTGCCCTGCTGCCAGCACGAAATCAACGCGCAGATCCGCCCCGGCGGCGACTTCGATCTGCTGCTGCGCCACGGGCTGCTGCAGGAGCGGTTCTCCGCGCTTTTGACCGACGCGGTCCGCGCCGAGGTGCTGCGGCTTTGCGGGTACGAGGTGGACGTGATCGAGTTTGTCGACTTCGAGCATTCGCCGAAGAATCTGATGCTGCGCTGCCGGCTCAAGGAGAGCAAGACGCCCGACCTCGGCGCAATCGAAGCGCTGCTGGAACAGTACGGCGTGAAGCAGACGCTGGTAGAGGAAGTCAAAAAGCTGAAATAAAGAAGCAAAACGAAGACGGACCGGCTGCAACCGGTCCGTCCTGCTGTTATTTGGAAAGTTATTTCTTGCTCTTGAACAATCTGCGGAAGAAGCTCAGGATCGTGCTGACCGCCGCGCGCAGCGGGCCGATGATGTGCTCCTGGAACCAGTTGCCCTTTTCCTGCGGCTTCTCTTCCGGCTTGGTCGGCGTATCCGGCTGGGTCGGCTTTTCATATCGGGTGATGCTCGAAAGCATGGCGTTGTAGTCGGAGTTGGACGCCGTCTGCGGGTTGACGACGAACTCAAACGGGTACATCGTGGAACCGGTGGCGGGGACGCCGTCGATCGGCAGCTTGTTGTAATCGTAGCGCAGCAGGAAGAGGTCGCCGTCCGGGTAGTAGTAGAACTCCACATGGGCGAGCAGGTTGTTCAGCACCTCCTGCTTTTCCGCGGCGGTCTTGCCGTCGCCGATAATCTCGACGAACTTCTCCGCGTCGAAGTACCAGTCGCCGTCATTGAGGCCGTCGGCGGTATAGGGCAGGCGGACCCAGTAGGCGTCGTCCAGCGGGACGAAGTTGAAGCCGTAGGTGCGGGCGTAGGTTTCCACAGCGCCGCCCTCATAGCCGTAGATCGTGCCGCTGTTGACGGTGTGCAGCACCGTGCCGAGGTGTTCTTGGTGTTCCCCTTCAATGATTTGAGTATCTTTATTCAGGAAAACAACGCTCTCAAGGTTATAGCACTGCAGCAGCGCCCAGTCGCCGACGGTCTCCACGTTCGGGCCGAATACGACTGTTTTCAGGTAGGAGGAAAGTCCGAACGCGCAGGAGCCGACGGTTTTGACGCTATCCGGCAGCGCGACCGTTTCGAAGCCGTCGTTGTCATAGAACGCGTCATGGCCGATGCTCACCAGCGTATTGCCGAAGTCAATGCTGTCGAAATGCAGAAACGCAAACGCGCAGGGGCCGATGGCTGTGACTCCATCTTCGATGATCAGGCGGTTCGTGTTGTGCACATTCGCGCTGACGGACACGCTCCCCGAATTGAACATATGCTCACGAATCGCGCCCGTGCCGGTGATCAGAAGGGTGCCGTCCTCATAGACGATATAGTAGACTTTGTCTGTGTCCTGTCCGCAGTCCCCGATCTCGATCGCCGGGCCGTAGGCCGGAATTTCAAAAGTTTCCGTGTGGCTCGGGTCAATCTGACAGACGCGCTGCGCGAGACCGGGTTCGTCGTAGGTGGAATTCTGCGCGATCGTCCAGTCGCCCCAGGCGTGACCGGCGGCGTCGATTGCGACGAAGTTGTAACCGCGTGCATTGGCGAATGCTTCCACTTTGCCGCCCGCGTGGCTGTAAACGGTAAACTCTGCGGGCGTCTCGGACGCGGCGCCGAGATCGATCTCTGTGTTTCCGTTCAGGAAGGTCGCCTTCTGCAGATGGAAGGCGCAGTACAACACCGAGTCACCGACCGTTTCCACGTTCGGACCGAAGGTGATCTCTTCCAGTGCGTCGCAATAGGCGAATGCGTTGTTCTTAACCGTCTTTACGCTGTCGGGGAGCACCAGTTTTTTCAGTGAACCACTGCCGGAGAAGCAGGTGGAGAACGCACCGCTTTCGATGGTTTCCAGACCGCTGCCGAAGTGGATATTGCTGATAACGATATCGGCAAACGCGCCGACGCCGATCGTTTTCAGCGAATCCGGCAGCGTAATATCACCGAGGGGGTTCCCGCTAAACGCATGCTTGCCGATTGCGGTGATGCCTTCATCAATAATCAGCTTCGTAAACGTCCTGTTGTAGGAAACGCCAATGCGGTAAAACGCCTGATCTTTGATCTCTCCGCTGCCGAAAACATAGATCGTTCCGTTCTGATACAGAACATAGTGAACGTCGCTGCCCTCCGTGCCGCATTCGCCGAAGGCCACCGTCATACCGTAGCCGGGGATCTCAAAGCTTCTGTTGTGCAGAGAGTTGTTCTTGCAGATGGCACCCACCGTGCCGGGTACCGATTCATCGTAGCTCGGGTGAATGTTGTATTCCCATCTGTGTCCGGTCGCCGGAATATCTTCGGTATAGGTGATACCGCAGACGGCACAGGTGTAGGTGGTCTCTCCCTTTTCCTCGCAGGACGGCGCCTTTGTTCTTCTGCCTTCGTCATAGCGGTGACCGATTGCGGGAACGGTTTCGGTGTAGGTTTCGTCGCAGTCCGCACATGCAAACACGGTGATGCCCGGCTGCTCGCAGGTCAGCGCCTGCTGCACGGTGCCGTCGTCCCAGTCGTGGCCTTCCGGCAGGAAATTGTTTGTGAAATGCTTTTGGGCGTCAAAGACAAGCTTGTTGCCGTTCACTGTGATATCGATTGCATACCACTGCGCTTCGCTGCCGCCGTAATAGATTTCTTCCAGCGCCGTATAGACGAACGCGTCCTGCTCAATCTTATCCAGACTGACCGGAAGGGTGACCGTTTTCAACTGCTGGCACGCGCGGAACGCGGCGTTGCCGATTGTCGTAATCCCCTCCGGCACCTCAAACTCGGTGAACGAACAGCCATAGAAAACACCGCCCGGAATGGTCGTCAGCGCCGAAGAAAGATGGACGCTTTCAAGCGAAGTGTTGCAATATGCGCCGCCGCCGAGATACGTTACGCTGTCAGGTATATAAGCGCTTTTCATCTTGTAGCAGCCGTTGAAGGCGCTTGCTTCAATCGTTTCAAGACCGTCCGGCAGATTAACAGTTTCGAGAAAATTCGAATAAGCACATGCGTAGGCGGCAATCGTCTTGACGCCGGACGGCACTGTGAATTCGGTGCGGGTATTGGCAACCGGGTAATACTGCAGCGTCTGCATATCCTTGGTATACAGACAGCCGGCTTCGTCGGCCGCGTAATTCGGATTGTTTTCGTCCGCCGAATAGGCCGTGATCTTACCGGTCGGCAGCGCCCGGTAATCAATCGTTTCCAGGCCCGCGGAAACATGGAAGGTCGTCAGCGCCGTCCCATTGAACGCGTATTCCCCGATCGTGGTCAGGCATTCCGGCAGTGTAACCGACGTCAGCTTATTGCAGCCTTCAAATGCCTGCTGTTCAATGACCGTGACACCCTCCGGAATCGTAATGTGCGTCAGACCTTCCGCCTGACGGAAAGCGCGGATTTCGATTTTGGTCAGACCGGCGGGCAACTCCAGCGTTTCAAGGCTTTCGCAGAAGGAAAAGCAATGCTCGCCAAGATGCGTCACCGTTGACGGCAGCGAGACCTCAGACAGCTGTCGGAGCCCATGGAAAGCGTAATCGCCGATACTGGTCACGTTTTCTTCCACAACGGCCTTCACAACGTCCGGATAATCGGTATGCGCGCCCAAGCTCTTATACCAGGGCGACATATCCGGCTGCATGTGGCGGTAGTTTTTCATTTCTCCCCTGCCGCTGATGGTCAGCACGCCGTCGGTCGACAACGTCCAGGTCAGGTTGTCTCCCTGTGCGCCGCAGGTACCGGAAACATAGATGTCCGCTTCCCCTGCCGCGAACGAAACGACGGACAGCGGGGCAAAGAGCGTCAGCACCAGCAGGACGCTGAGCAAAAGCGCGATCGCTTTGTTGGTTCTTTTCATCGTATCTCATCCTTTCAATCAGAAACCCTTGCGGGACTTTTTCCGGTTTTCATTATATCATAAAGAAAATCTTTTGCAACCCGTTGGGGCATGAATAAGCGGTTTTGGGGAATGAAACGCGCTTTTCGTGCCCAAAAAGAAAAAAGCGGGGGCCGCCCCGCTGATTTTCGTGTTGACTTTTATTGGAACCGCAGGTTGAAGCGCAGGATGAATTTCCCGTCCTCGACACAGAAATCGAGGTTGCCGCTGCCGTATTTCGCGGCGGCTTTTTTCATACTGCGCACGCCGTAGCCGTGCAGCTTTTTGTCTGCCTTGTCGGTTTCCAGCTTGCCGTTTTTGATATTGACCCCGTCCGCGACCGGGTTTTCGATCGTGACGAAGACCTCGTCGCCGGCGATCTTCGACGTGACGGTGATCTCGCACGGGCCGTCGACCTTCCGGCAGGCCTCCAGCGCGTTGTCCAGCGCGTTCGGGAAGATCGTGTAGATATCGTCCGGGTCGATCCCCTCCTGCGGGAAGACGCTGCCGAAGGTGTAGTTGATCGTGACGTTCTCTTTTTGCGCCAACTGCTGCTGGCAGAAGAGGACCGTGTCGAGCCGGTAGTTGCCGGTGGTGAACCGGACGCCCGTCCCGACGTCGAAGCCGGTCAGCTGTTCGATGATCTCCTTCGCCTGTTCGGCCTGGCCGCTTTCAAGATAGGCGGCGAGCGGGCGCAGCTTCTTCGGCAGATCGTGGCGGAAGACGCGTAAGTCCTCGTTCATCTGCTCCATCATCTCGTAGTGCTGGATCTGCTGGGCGAGCTGGCGCTTGTAGCTTTGCTCCTGCATCCGGCTTTTGGAAAGGGTCCAGACCGCGTAGGTCACGGTCGCCGCGAACATCGGGATATTCAGCAGCGTGAAGAAGAACTCCGCGCGCTTTTCTTCGGTATAGCTCGCGCTGAGCAGACCGAGCGACACGATGAAAATCAGCGCCGTCATCACGATCAGCAGATAGAGGATCACGCCGCGGTTGTTGACCGTCAGCGGGTGATCCCTGCGCTTGGCGTAGCGCAGCAAAAGCAGCAGCACCAGCAACTGCACCGCGACGCCGATGATGACCTCCCAGATCAGCTCGAACGGGTCGTTGAGCTCGTTGTTGTCGTAGTTGAAGAATAAGAGCAGCACCGTGTATTTCAAAAGCTCGGTCAGAATCGCGACGCCGAAGGTGACGAGGATGGGCTTCCAGACCTCTTTGAGCCGGTACAAAAACAAGAAGCAGACAAACGGCAGGATCGTGTTGACGACGTTCCAGACAAGCTCCAGCTCGGTTTCCACGGCGAACGGCCGCCAGCCGCCGACCGCCCCGATCAAAAGTGCGGCGGGCAAGAGCAGGTACCACTTTTTACGCGGCCCGATATGGAACAGAGAGAGCGTCGCGATCACGCCCGAAAACGCCAGCAGCAGCGCGTTGAACGCGGCCAAAAGCGCATAGAGGACCGGCCGGTTGCCGATCATGGCGGCGAAGGTATACATGAAAACCCCTCTTTCGGTTAGGTTTGCGCGGAGAAGAGATAGTCGCGGTAGGTGGCGCGGAAGTTCTTGTTCTTGAGCGGGAGATTCGTGCCGTCCTTGAGCGTCACGGTCTTCGCGTCGAACGAAGCGACATATGCCATATTGATGATGAATGAGCGGTGGATGCGGATAAACGCCTCGCACTGCACGAGCAGCTTTTCCATGTCGGAGATCATGTAGTTGAAGTCGCGCACGCCGTCGGTCATGTGCAGGAGCGACCGCTTGCCCTCCGCCTCGATATAGCAGATATCCTGGGTGTAGACCATGTGCTGCTGGGTGCCTTTTTTGAGCAGCAGGCGGTTGGTCGTCGAAGCGAGATAGAACCGGTCGATCTTCTGGTAAAGCTGCGCCGTGTCGACGGGCTTTTTCAAAAAGCCGTCGGCATAGACCTGGCGGTTGATCACTTCGCCCGCGGCCGTTTCAAAGTTGGTCAGGTAGCAGATCGTCACGGCGCGGGAAAACTTTTCCTTGAGCGCGAGCGCGACCTCCACGCCGTCCATCTCGTCCATCTTGTAATCGAGGAAGTAGAGGTCGAACTTGTCGGCCTTGAGCAGTTCGCGGCCGGAGTTGAATTTCGTGCAGTGGATGTCGTAATCTTTCTGCTGCGCGTAGTTGATGATCAGGTTATACAGATGCTCGGTCTCATAGACCTCGTCGTCGCAAAGCGCAATGTTCATCGTGTTCCCTCACTTTGTGTTTACTGCGTTTACTGTACCATAAACCGAAAAGAATTGCAAGCAAAACGGAATGAATCGACGCTTTTGGGGAACGAATCGCCGTTTTCGGCGAAAAAAGAAGCGGACGGCCGGGCCGCCCGCGAAAAGGTGGTGGTTCAGATGATGCCGAGGGGGATCAGAACGATCATGAGGATCGCGTCGATCGCCCAGAGGATGGCGCAGAACTTTTTCTGCGTCGGGCGCTTCGCGTCGTAGATCAGGTAGGACGCGAGGAAGAACGGGATGTAGGTCGTAACAAAGACCGGCAGGAAGCCCCACCATTTGTAGACCCAGATGAACGCCGGCGTGGACGCAAGGAAGATCTCAAACAGCGCAAAGCCGAGCGCAGAGCCGATGGCGAAGACGATACGGTTATTGATGCCGAGGATCTTTTTGTGCTTGTCCTCCGGCAAAAGATCCGCCGTGAAGCCCGCGATGGAGAACATCATGCTCAGTTCCCAGCAGACGCCGACCAGAATGATCCAGCTTGTGCTTTCCGGAGACACATGCCACAGCGCGTAGCCCGTGAAGTGGCAGATCACCGCGTTCATGATTTCATAGAACCAGTGGACGCCGTAAAGCGCCAGCGCCGCAAAGACGCCGTTCCAGTTCTTTTTCTTGATCTGCGGAATATAGACGCCGCAGACCA
>CAMZEG010000065.1 GCA_947305635.1 uncultured Clostridia bacterium | reverse complement strand
AATACATCATCCCGGCCGCGTTCGATCCGCGCGTCAAGGACGCCGTCGCGAAGGCCGTTGCACAAGCGGCGATCGATTCCGGCGTTGCCCGCATCTGATTGGATCTGACAATTTGAAAAATAGCACTTCCGATCTTCGTGTCGGAAGTGCTATGACATTTTTGGAGCCTGAAAGGGGAGACCGCAATGCAAATCAAAGCGTGGCTTCGGACGCTTAGACCGCCGAAGGAAAACGCGGGGACGGCGCGTTCCGTCCTTGCGGCGGGCGGATGCCTGCTTTTCGGGGTCCTGCTTGGCGTTTTTGCGAAATGGCTTGATAACCTGAGCCTTGACAGCACGGTGTGGTGGATGCGTGTCATCGAGCGGCTCGATCTCGGCAACGTGTTTTCCTCGTTTGCCGTTTGGCTGTTGCTTGCGCTGACGATTGCCGTGTTCAGCCGCACACCGGTCAAGGCGGCAGTGCACACGTTTTTGTTTTTCGCCGGTATGTGTGCGGCGTATCACCTTTATTCTGTGGCGTTCAGCGGGTTTGCGCCGACGCGCTATATGATGATCTGGTATGCCCTGACGGCGTTGTCGCCGCTGCTTGCGGTACTGTGCTGGTACGCGAAAGGAAAACACGCCGTTTCGATCGCTTTAGACGCCTTGATTTTGGCTGTGATGGCAGCTTTCTGCTTTTCTGTCGGTTGGTTGTATTTCAGCCTCAACGGCGTACTGAACGCCCTGTTTTTTGCCGCTGCGGCGCTTGTGCTGTACAGCTCACCGAAACAGACTGCAATTGCCGTCGCAACTGGATTCTTGCTGTCTTTCCCGCTCAGCCGCGTTCTTCCGACTTGATTTGATCGTGACAGAAAACACCCGCAGATGTCTCGCGTGGAGCATCTGCGGGTGTTATCATTGAACCTGTTTACAGACCGGAGCCGTCGTAGCCGACGCAGTAGACCCACTGGTAGCTGACGCTGATCGTCCCGTTTTCCTGCGGCAGAAAGCCGTAGACACCCTGATCGGCAAAGTACATGCGCTGTGCCGGCGCAAGCTTTAAGAAGGTATAATAGGACGGATACAGCTTGATCGTGCGGCTCTTGGACTGCGGACACATGACGTAGGTCGGCGCGACGACGGGGTAGAGCTCCGTCAAATCGTTGATCATGTGGTGCGACGCCTGTAAGACGTCGGCGTGCAGGACGGACTTGTCGTAGTTTTTCAGCAGCACCTCCTGCGTGACTGTGTTCGCATCGCCGAGGAACAAAAACGTCTTGCCGCCGAGCGTCACCTTCAGGACGCTGCAGCAGTCGTTGGCGTTGGTCGGTCTGAGCGTGACGGTCTCGGGGTCGACGGCGTCCTCGTGGGTATAGAGGACTTCAAACTGCGTATCAAGGAAGGAGAACTTGTAGCCGCTGCGGCACTTGACATATTTCGCGTTCGGATAGTACTTCTTCAGCAGATTGCGGAACTTGTCGACACGCTTGGAATAGGAGATCACGCTGTTCGACTGGTAGTTGAACATCACGCGTTTGAGCCGGAAGTCCGCGCGGTGATGATGGATCAGCTTATAGAAGAAGTCGATGTGATCCGCGTGGCAGTGGGTGCCGTACCACAGCGCGATATCCATTTTGACGCCGGTGCTTTTGCCGGTGATCTCCCGCGCGAAGCGGACAAACGCGTCGATGTTCTGATCGGCGCACTGGTAGGGCGCGCCGCCGTCGATGATGACCAGCTTGCCGTCGGTCAGGACGATCACATACAGCATCCCGTTTTTGGCGTAGATCTTGTTATCGTTGTGGTTTTCGTCAAAATAGGGGAAGCTGAACTGATACACGCCGGGTTTCAACTTGAAATCGGCGGGCGCGATATACGGCGCAGTCGTCGGGATCGGCTCGGTCGGCTCTGTCGTCGCGGGCACGGACGGCTGTTCGATCGGGGTGCTGTCCTCGTTGACCTGCGTTTCCTGTGGGTCGAACGGCTCCGTTACAACGGGTTCGGTCGTGCCGCTCGGTTCCGTGACCGGCTCCTGCGGCGTGCTTTCGATGTAGCCGAAGGCGTCGAGCGCAACGTTGTTGCAGCAGTCGTCGATCACGCGGGTGACATTCGTTTTGTCGTCGTAGATCCAGTAAACGCCGCGGTCGTCCTTCTGACAGGCATAGCAATACAGATCGCCGATTCGGTTGGAAAACGTCCGGAGGTACCCGCTTGATAAAAGACGCTGCTCATAGTTCTGCGCGTCCTGCAGCGTCGTTTCTCGGATCAGCTGCATTTTACTTGTCTTCTGCGGCGCGCTGAGCACCTCGTTTTCAAAACCGGTGCCGGTATCGTAGAGCGTTTCGCAGTACTGCCCGGCCTCATACGACGGCACATCCAACAGCAGCCATTCGCCGTAGGGAGACACAGGAGCGGGCTGGGAAAAGCCGAAGAACGCGGCAAGCGTCATGAAGAACGACGTGATCGCGCTGATGATGCGTTGAAAGAAATCAGTCATAGGTTGGTTCCTTTACCGCAAAAACGGGATCAGACCCATTTCAGCTTATACATGACATGGGCGCCGAGCAGGGACAGCACAACGCCGACAAAGATCAGGATGCCGATCTGGATATTGCCGGCAAAGACAAGGATCAGCGAAATGGCAGCGATCGGGAAAATCGAGATCTTCCAATGTTTCACAAAGTAGGAGGCGGCGAGCGCGCCGAAGATCGTATAAGTGACCTGCTTGAACGCCGGCGCGAGCGCGTCGGACTGCATCAGCTGGGTGAACTTTGGGTTGAACGCAAAAATGACGACAAACACGGCAATGATCAGCGTCGTCGTGATGGCCGACGTCGCGATCGAGATTGTGGAGATCACTTCGCCTTCCTCGGAATTGGAGCGCACCTTCGCGTTCTCCATCGAGCTGAGCGCGCAGGGAAGCTTGAGGTTCGCGATATTGCCGGTCAAAAACGACAGGTAGGTGCCGCCGGCGCCGAGCAGAGGCGCGTAGGCGAGGACTTCGATCACGGCGGTCGGGTAGAACAGAATCGCGATGGAGCCGAACGCTTTACCGACGATGCCGATATCGGGCCAGGCGTTCAAGTGCCATGACATGAGCGCGGGCACCGCGAGAATCACGGCCAGCGCGGCGATGCACCAGATCCGGCCGTAGGTATGAACGGTATCGATATAAGTTCTGTTGTTCTTCATGATCAATACCTCCATTCAATCGCAGCTAAATCAGGCGCGACCGTATTGAGCAGCACGATGACGCCGATGGAAAGCAGCATGGAAAACGGCATGGCGAACGCTTCGAGCCATTTCCACTGCAGTTTTTTGTTGAGCAGCGTCAACAGCAGCATGAAAACGATAGACGAGACGATCGCCGTAATGGACAGCACGCCGGCGCCGTCTCCGATCACGGCGTTGATCTTTTCGCCGGACTCGGTAATCTGCACTTCGCCGATACCGGCGATACCGCGGCCGAGGAAGGCCGAGATCAGACCGATGAACGCCGCGGCGGACATCAAGTCGGCCCATTTCGCGTTTTTGTTCACGGTACCGGAAACTTTGCTTTGCACCTTTTTCAGGATGATGGGGATCAGGATCAGCGGCAGAATGCAGCCCAGCGACATGACCCACGCGATGGCGGTGAACGTTTTCGGGTCGGAGATATCTCTACCGATACCGCCGGACAGACCGGCAGCGTCGATTGCGGCTTCCGCGGCGGGTACCTCATACTGGATAGCGCCGATGACCGACAGGCGGATCCACGGCAGCACATAGCCGAGCGCAACGGACAGCACGAGCACGGTGACTGCGATGCTGATAGCCGGCGCAATTGAAAACAGGGCGCTGGACGAGATGGTGTTCTTCATCGTTTCGCGGCTCAGGCCGATTTCCTTGCCGCGCTTCATGGCGCGCAGCAGGAAGAACAGCGACTGCGCGATGACAAACACGATAACGCCGACCGCAATCATGAACAGGAAGGGATCAGATTTGAAATCTTGAAACATGGTCTTGTCTCCTTTCGGTTTGAATTGATTTCATCATAGCATTTTTCCGCCCCCTTCGTCAATAAAATTGTTTTAATTCGGGAAAAATGTTTGCATTCTTTCACGGACGATGGTATAATAACGAGCATAGAGAACTGCGAAAAGGAGGCGGCGGCATGAAACGTGAAATTGCAAAACGGCGGCGGGAAGCGCATCCCTCCCGTAAGATCGCTTTGAGCTTTCTCGGTATCATCACGGCGGGTACGCTGTTGTTTCTGCTTCCGTTTATGACAAGAGACGGAAAGGGACTGCCCTTCATTCAGGCGCTGTTTACCGCGACGTCGTCCGTCTGTGTGACGGGTCTGACGCTGATCGATCCCGCGGTTGCGCTGACCCGCTGGGGACAGGCGCTTCTGCTGTTGCTAATTGAAATCGGCGGCGTCAGCATGGTCACGTTCGCGACGTTCTTCATCTTTTTGTTCAAAAAGCGTTCCGGCCTGCGGTCGCTGCGTCTGGCGCAGGAGTATACCAACCTTGATTCCATGTCGCAGGTCAAGCCCCTTGTACGGACGATTATTGCGACGACGGTCGGCTGCCAGATCTTCGGCGCGGCGGTTTTGTGCCTGTATTTTGTGCCGGAGCTCGGCGGCAAAGGCGTATGGGTCTCGCTCTTTACGGCGGTTTCCGCCTATTGCAACGCGGGGTTCGATCTCTTCGGCACGATCCAGTCGTTCGGTTCGCTCGCGCCGTTTAACGGTGAGCCGCTTGTGATGTACACTGTTATGGCGCTGATCGTGACCGGCGGCCTCGGCTTCTATGTGTTCTATGATCTGCTGACCTTCCGGCAGACGGGCAAGCTCAGTTTGCATACCCGGACGGTCGCGCTGTTCACCGTCCTGCTGATCGCCTATGGCTTTGTTCATGTGCTATCGGTTGAATACAATAACCCCGCAACGCTTGCGCCACTCCCGCTTTCGCAAAAGATCACCGCGGCGCTGTTCCAATCGATCACGGCGAGAACGGCCGGCTTTTCTTCGATCGATATGAACGCCACGCACGATCTGACAAAGTTCGGTATGGTTTTGCTGATGTTCATCGGTGCGGGCAGTGCCTCCACAGGCTTCGGTATCAAGATTAAGAATTTCGCCGTGATGTTCATGATTGTCTTTTTAGTCATGCGCAAACGGCGCCGCAATCAAGATTCCGCCAAACGCCGTGCTGAACAAGAGTGTCGTTTCCGTCCTGCGCAACCGGCGCGACACCGAGATCTTCCACCGGAAAGTGGACCGCGGCGTCGTTGTAAAATCGATGTCGGTCGCGCTGCTCGGTATTCTTGTCGTATATATCACCGCGTTTGTTCTGATGATCGATTCGCCGGACGCGGGCGGCGTGCGCATTCTGTTTGAAGCGGTCTCCGCCTTTTCAACGGCCGGTCTTTCCTGCGGCGTCAGCATTGCCTGCGGCGTTGCCGGCAAGCTTGCGCTGATCTTCGCCATGTACGTCGGGCGGCTCGGCCCGCTGTGCTTCATTATCGCGCTCAATGACCGCGAAGAGAAACGCGCGGTGGAGGTCGTCCCGAGCGGACGCATCATGGTCGGCTGAATTCGCATATTATCCGCCGTTTCTTCATAGGATGGAAACGGTGATAGTATGGAAGAAAAAACATCGTTTCGAAAGCAAAGTGCCCGCCATAAACAAAGCAAGGACAAACCCGATTATTATCTGTTTGTGACATTGTCGCAATGCGCCGTCTGCGCGTTGGTATTTGTTCTGCTGTTGCTCTTTTCACGGGGTGATTCCGCGCGCGCCGAAGGACTGCGCGGCGACTGGCAGCTTTTGCTGAATCGACAGCTGAGCATGCAGGATGTGACCGAAACCGTCGGAGCCATCCGCAACTATTTTCTGCCGCAGACCGGCACGGTCGCAGTTATGGCGCAGCCGGACGGGGAGACGACGCTCCCTGACGAAGAGGAGAAAGAGAGCACTTCGCTGATTGAAGAAGCACTGGAGCAAACCGAAGCGGCAACAGAGCCGACGCAGCCTATTACAACCCAGTCATTGCAGTCATCCGCATTGGTTGCAAAGAATAACACTGCTAAACCCGTTAAAGACAGTCCTGTCAAGCAAAAGAAGACCGTTACCTCCGCGTCGTCAGTGACTGTGCCGATTACACGGCCGGTCGAGGGCGGGCGTTACAGTTCCTATTACGGCTACCGCAACAATCCGATCACGCATCGGTATGCCCTGCATTCAGGGTTAGATATCGCCGTGCCGGAGGGGACGGACATCCGTGCCGCCTATGGCGGAACGGTGCGGCAGGTCGGAGAAGACAGCCGCAGCGGGAAATATGTGACCGTCACGCACGACGACGGCTATGAAACCTTCTATTGCCATTGCAGCAAGACGTTGGTACGGGAGGGGACGTTCGTCAACGCCGGCGACGTGATCGCGCTGGTCGGCAGTACAGGCTGGGCGACCGGTCCGCACCTGCATTTCGAGATCCGCAAAAACGGCACGAAGATCGACCCGCTGCAGATGCTGGAGCATGACGCTTGAGTTTCGCCGGTTCCGCCTGCGGTTTTGCTTTTCGTTTTTCGCTTTGCTGAGCCTGATGCTGCTTTGCGGCGGCGGGACGGTGGCGCTGCTTTGTTTCGGCGCGTCGCTGCTGCATGAATGCGGCCATCTGCTGTTTCTTTCCGTGTTTCATGCGGACGTGCGGCTGGTCTCACTCGGCGCGGGGCGGATTCTCATCGACCGCCGCGACGGCGGAAATTGCGGTTTTTTTGCTGAACTGATGATCGCGCTTGGCGGGATTCTCGTCAATCTCCTTTTATGTGTAGTATTCGGGATATCGTATGCCCTAAGGCCGAGCCGGACAAGCGGCGTCATGTGCGTCGTCAACGGCGTGCTTGCTTTTTTGAACCTGTTACCGGTACGCTCGCTGGATTGCATCCGCGTAATGGAGCTGTTACTGCAACGCTGTTCGGCGGAACAGCCGGATTTGATTTTGAACCGCGTATCATCGGCCACGGTTTGTCTGTTTTCGGCGTTTTGTATTTGTCTTTTTTGCTGCGGACTTGGTAATCCGAGCCTTGCGGCTGTTTGTGTCTATTTGATTTTTCTGCACTGGAAAACGGAGTGAATTTGTATGTATCCGAAGGAAGTGGAAAAGATTTTGCCGTTGGTGCAAAAACCCGGCCGTTATACGGGCGGCGAGCTCAACAGCATCATCAAAGATAAAAACGAAGTCGCGCTGCGCTATGCGTTTTGCTTTCCCGACAGCTATGAGATCGGCATGTCGCATCTCGGCATCAAGATCCTCTATGCCGCTGCTAACCAACGAAGCGACGTCTGGTGCGAGCGCGTGTTTGCACCGTGGGGCGATATGGAAGAGCAGATGCGCAAGCACAATATTCCGCTTTACGCGCTGGAAAGCGGCGATCCGCTCAAAGACTTTGACCTGATCGGCTTCACGCTGATGTATGAGCTTTGCTATACCAATGTGCTCAATATGCTCGATCTCGCGGGCCTGCCTGTCAAGGCCGCTGACCGGCACGAGCTGACGCCGATCGTTGTCGGCGGCGGCGCCTGCGCCTGCAACCCGGAGCCGATGGCTGAATTCTTCGACGTCTTCTCGCTCGGTGAAGGGGAGGAGATGTACGACGCGTTTTTCGATCTGCTCAAGGACTGCAAGGCGCGCGGCGCGAGCAAACAGGAATTCCTGCAAAAAGTTGCGCAGTTGTCCGGCTTTTATGTGCCGTCGCTCTATGACGTCACCTATAATGACGACGGAACGGTCTTAGCCGTGACGCCGAAGGACGGCGCGCCGGCGATGATTCAAAAGCAGATCGTTTCAGACCTGGATCATGTGCTGTATCCGGACAAGTTCGTCGTGCCGTATCTCGAGGTTGTGCACGACCGCGTGACGCACGAGATCATGCGCGGGTGCATCCGCGGCTGCCGCTTTTGTCAGGCTGGGTTTTTATACCGGCCGATCCGCGAAAAGTCGCCCGATACGATCAACGACCAGTGCCGCGCCCTGTGCGACGTGACGGGTTACGACGAGATTTCGCTTTCGTCGCTTTCTACGAGCGATTATACGAAGCTCGAAGAACTGCTGACAAAGCTCCTTGACTGGACGATTCCCGAAAAGATCAACATCGCCCTGCCGTCGCTGCGCGTCGATAATTTCTCCGATTCATTGATGGAAAAGCTCAACAAGGTGCGCCGCAGCGGTCTGACCTTTGCGCCCGAAGCGGGGACGCAGCGTTTGCGCGACGCGATCAACAAGAATGTGACGGAGGAAGAAGTCATGCGCACCTCGCGGATGGCGTTCCGCGGCGGCTGGACGGCGGTCAAGCTCTATTTCATGCTCGGATTGCCGACCGAAACGCTCGACGACGTCGCCGGAATCGCCGACCTCGGACAGGCCGTTGTCAACGAGTTTTACCGCAATCCGGACAAGCCTAAGGGCAAGGGCGTCACCGTGTCGATCTCGGTCGCGTCGTTTGTGCCGAAGCCGTTTACGCCGTTCCAGTGGGAGCCACAGGATACGCGGGAGATGCTGCTCGAAAAGCAGGCGCACCTACTTTCTTCGATCAAAACGAAAAAGATCAACGCCAGCTTCCATAAAGTCGACGTCAGCTTCCTGGAGGGCGTCTTTGCCCGCGGCGACCGCCGGCTTTCCGCCGCGATCGAATACGCGTGGCGGCACGGCTGCAAGTTCGACTCCTGGGACGACACGTTCCATATCGAAATCTGGGAGGATGCCTTCCGTGCGTGCGGACTTGATCCGCTGTTCTATACGTCGCGACGGCGCGTTTTTTCCGAAGTGCTCCCGTGGGATCACCTCGACTTCGGTATCCGCAAGGCGTTTTTGCAAAAAGAAAACGAAAAAGCCCACCGCAGCGAGACTACGCCGCACTGCCGCGTGCAGTGTGCCGGCTGCGGGGCCAACAAACTGAACGGAGGGAACTGCGATGCGCTGCGTCAGAGTCTGGTTTCATAAGACGGGTCCGATCCGTTATATTTCGCACCTCGACCTCATGCGGACCATGACGCGCGCCATTCGCCGCAGCCGTATTCCGCTCTGGTACACCGAGGGGTTCAATCCGCATCCGTACATGACTTTTGCGCTGCCGCTGTCGCTCGGCATGCAGAGCGAATGCGAAAGCATGGATATCCGCATCGAAGGGGAGATGGCGAACGACGAGATCTGCCGCGCCCTGCAAGGTGTGATGCCTGAGGGGATCTTGATCACCGCGGTCAAAGATCCGGTGCTCGATCCGAAATATATCGCCTTCGCGCGGTTCTCCGTTTCGTTTGAGAACGCCAAAGACCCCGCGGGTCTGTACGCGCAGGTGGAGACGATGCTTTCCGGCGAAAGCCTGATTGTGCAGAAGCTTGGCAAAAAAGGGCACAAAAAGGTGATGAAGGAGATCGATCTGCTGCAGTCGCTGCAGTCTTATGTGCTGCGCATGGAAGGCGATACACTGATCCTTGATCTGACGCTTCCTGCAGGCAGCGCGAATAACGTCAATCCGTCGCTGCTGTGCGACGAGATTCTGAAACTGGAGTCCGCAGTGTACTATGTGATTACTCGCAAGGAGCTGCTGACGCAGGATATGGAAGTATTTGCCTGAGGAGAGTTTGTTGAGAATGAAACTGCATTACAGTGGAAAATTCGACGGCAAAGAAGAAAGTCTGCCGACGAAGGAACACCACCCGGGCGCGGTCCGTTTCCGTGAACCGGAGCCGAAAAAGTTTACGCTGATCGCAAATCTCGGCGCGATATTGCTTGCTTTTTTGCTGCTCGTTCCGTTCTTCTGGCTGGGGCGCGACTACTTCTCCGCATATACGCCGATCCATCTGTTTATTGCCTGTATGGCGTTCTGGGTTGCCACGATCCCGCATGAGCTGATGCACGCGTCCTGTTTTCGCGGCGACGTCTATCTTTATACCTGGCTCAAGCGCGGCGCGCTCTTTGTCATCGGTCCGGAGGACATGAGCAAAGGACGGTTCGTGTTCATGAGCCTGCTGCCGAATCTGGTACTCGGCGTCGTACCGTACGTCGTATTCCTTTGTTTGCCGCAGCTGTCGGGCGTCGGGATGTTCGGCGTTATCGCGCTCGCGAGCGGCTTCGGCGATTATATCAACGTCTATCATGCGTTGACGCAGATGCCGAAGGGCGCGATGACCTATCTCAACGGGTTCCACTCTTACTGGTTTTTGCCGGAATCGGCTTCTGACAGCCTGAAATCCGGGGAAAACGACGAGAAAAAATAAAAAAATTCACAAAAAACTCTTGCATTTTTCGTGAACCTGTGCTAAACTATTCAAGCATTTGTTCCGTGCATGTCCGGCGCGGGGCAAAGCCACGCTGATTCAGTCAGTTATTATCAAGCGGTCCTCTGCTGCATCTGCGGCACGAACGTGGCAGAAATCAGGAGGAAAAATCAATGGACGCACTCAAACTCATCTCCGATGCGAGCCTCAAAGCAGAGGTACCCGAAATCGAAATAGGTTCCACCGTCCGCGTTCACGTGAAGATTCGTGAAGGCGAGCGCGAAAGAATCCAGATGTTCGAAGGTACTGTCATTGCCAAACGCGGCAGCGGCATCTCTTCCACCTTCACGGTCCGTCATGTCTCTTACGGCGTCGGCGTGGAACGCGTGTTCCCCGTGCATTCACCCAACGTGGTGGCGGTTGACCTTGTCAGAAGAGGTAAGGTTCGCAGAAGCAAGCTGTATTATCTTCGCGACAGAGTCGGTAAGGCTGCGAAGGTCAAGGAAAAGCTTGGCTGATTCGAGAGAAAAATTGGGGAGCCGTACGCTTCCCTTTTTTCATTTCGACTGTTCCCGTTTTGAAAGGATGGTTTTCATGCAGGAAGACTTGGCAAAGAAAGATAAAAAGGAGCTTTCGTTCAGCGATAAGCTCGCGATCAACTGCTACGATCTCGCGTCCGTGCTGGTGTCCGCGATTGTGACGATCATGCTGATCTTTACGTTTGTGTTCCGGATCGTCGGCGTGGTCGGCACATCTATGGTACCGACGCTCAACGACGGCGACTGGCTCGGCATCACGGCCTGGGACCGCGACCCGTCGTACGGACAGGTCATCATCATCACGCAGCCGAACTGGTTCGACGAGCCGATCGTCAAGCGCATCATCGCGACGGAGAA
>CAMZEG010000064.1 GCA_947305635.1 uncultured Clostridia bacterium | reverse complement strand
CCGCACACCGCAGAAATCCGGAATATAGATGCCCGGCTCCACCGTAACCACGTTGCCGATTTGCAGCTTTGCATCGCAGCGCGGATTGAGGTATGGGAACTCATGGATCTCCACACCCACGCTGTGACCGAGACCGTGTCCGAATCGTTCTCCATAACCTGCATCGGCAATCAGCTTGCGCGACACAGCGTCAATCTCTTTACATACCTTACCCGGTGTCAGTGCAGCCAGACCCGCAAGCTGTGCCTGCAGGACCGTGTCATAAATCTTGGCCATTTCGCCGCTCACTTCACCGACTGCAAACGTACGGGTCATATCACTGTGATAACCGTGATATAAAGCGCCAAAGTCGATGGTGACAAAATCCCCGCGCGCAATCTGTTTTTCGGACGGCACGCCGTGCGGTTTGCTGGTTTCTTTGCCGGAAATAAGGATCGTTTCAAAACTGACGTCCTCAGCGCCAAGCCTGCGCATGGTGAAATCAAGTGTGAGCGCAAGATCTTTTTCAACAGCGCCGACTTTGATTTCGGGACGCAGCAGATCAAGCGCCTGTTCGGCAATGCGCTGGGCGCGAACAATGTTTTCGACTTCCGCGTTCGACTTCACTGCACGGATGTTGTTAATGATATCGTCGAGTTTGTCTGCTGAAAGACTATAATCCGGCAGACATTTTTTCACGGTTTCAAACCGGCTGACACTCAGCCGCTCACCTTCAACCAGGATCGTTTTATCGCCGCACTTGTCGATCACCGGCTTGACACTTTGAGAAAAGTTTTGCAAATCGCATACGTCGTCAAAGCCTTTGATCTGCTGTTTTGCCGCTTCCAGATAACGGCTGTCGGTAAAATAGACAGCGCTGTTACCGGTTGCAAAAATGACAGCGTTGGTGGAGTGGAACCCGGTAAAATAAAAGCCGTTTTCCTCACTGAAAATAAGCGCTGCAGCATGCATGGAACCAAGCGCTTCTTTGAGTTGTTGAATTGACATGATAGGTCCTTCTTTCCTGATGCAAAAGAAAAAGAGCTGCCAAAGACAGCTCTTTGTTCTTACTTACTTAAACTTGCGCTTACGAGCGGCCTCAGACTTCTTTTTTCTGGCAACGGAAGGCTTTTCGTAATGTTCTCTTTTACGAACTTCCTGGATGATTCCGTCACGAGAAGTCTGTCTCTTGAAACGTCTCAGAGCGCTGTCCAGAGATTCGTTTTCTTTGACTTTAACCTGGCTCATCTAATATTCCCTCCCTCCGCCTGTCAGCAGGGGTAAATTTCCACTCAAGGATTCGAACAGTATTATACATGAACGATCCCTGATTGTCAAGCGTTTCGCTCGGTTTTCTAATACTTTTTTACAGTAAAGTTCTTCAGCGAACAACAAGATTGACCAAACGACCGGGCACATAGATCTCCTTGACGCTGGTTTTGCCGTCGATCGCGGCGGCGACGGCTTCGTTCGCCTTTGCCGTGGCAATTGCGGCGGCGCTGTCGGCGTCGGCCGGAATCATCAGTCGGGCCTTGATTTTGCCGTTGACCTGAACGGCAATCTCGATCTCTTCGTCGACACATTTGCTTTCGTCGTACTGCGGCCAGGGCGTCGACGCAAGCATTGTATCGAAGCCGAGACGCTCGTTGATCTCTTCCGTCACATGCGGCGCGAAGGGATTCAGCAGTGTGATGAACGTTTTCAGCTCATCCTTTGTGATCGAGCCGACGTCGTAAATCTCGTTGAGCAGCGCCATCAGCGTCGCGATCGCCGTGTTGTACTTCAGCGTTTCGATATCTTCCGAGACCTTCTTGATCGCCTTATGGAACGCAGATTCCAGCTTCTTGGAATAGCCGCTTCCGTCTGACAGCATCGTCTGCAGGTTCCAGGTGCGGTCGATAAAGCGCTTGCAGCCCTTCACGGAATTCTCGGACCACGGGGACGCCTTTTCATAGTCGCCCATAAACAAAACATAAGTACGAAGCACGTCCGCGCCGTAGACGTCGACGACGTCGTTCGGGTCGACGACATTGCCCTTGGACTTCGACATTTTATCGCCGTCGGGGCCGAGGATAAGACCCTGCGCGGTACGCTTGGCATACGGCTCCGGGAACGGCACTTCGCCGATATCATACAGGAAGCGGTGCCAGAACCGCGAATAGATCATATGCCGCGTCACATGCTCCATGCCGCCGTTGTACCAGTCGACCATGCCCCAATAACGCAGCTTTTCCATATCGGCAAAGCGTTCGTCGTTGTGCGGATCGATGTACCGCAGGAAGTACCACGAGGAACCGGCCCATTGCGGCATCGTATCGGTTTCACGCTTCGCGTCGCCGCCGCACTGCGGGCACTTGCAGTTGACAAAAGAGTCGATCTTCGCGAGCGGGCTTTCGCCGTCGGAACCTGGCTCAAAGTTCTTGACGTCCGGCAAACGCAGCGGCAGCTCGTCGTACGGCACGGCAACCATGCCGCAGTTCGGGCAGTGTACGATCGGGATCGGTTCGCCCCAGTAGCGCTGACGGTTGAACGCCCAGTCCTTCATCTTGTACTGTACGCCCTTTTCACCGATGCCCTTTTCGGTAAGAAACTCGTTCATCATCGCGATGGAATCCTTTTTATTGGTCAGACCGTTGAGGAAACCGGAGTTGACCATTTCGCCGTCGCCGGTATAGGCTTCCTTCCCGATATCGCCGCCCTTGATGACTTCGATGATCGGCACACGGAACGTCTTGGCAAAGTCGTAGTCGCGCTGGTCGTGCGCGGGCACCGCCATGATCGCGCCGGTACCGTAGCCCATCATGACATAGTCGGAAATGAAGATCGGGATCTCCGTATTATTGACGGGATTGATCGCGGAAAAGCCTTCGAGTTTCACGCCGGTCTTGTCCTTGACGAGCTGGGTGCGCTCGAACTCGGTCTTCTTCGCGCACTGTGCGCGGTAATCGACAACTGCATCGAAGTTTTTGATCAGCGACTGATACTTGTCAAGCAGCGGATGCTCGGGCGCCATGACCATAAACGTCACGCCGAAGAGCGTGTCCGGCCGCGTCGTATAGATGCGCAGCGTTTCGTCGGTATCTTTGATCGTGAAGTTGACAAACGCACCGGTGGATTTACCGATCCAGTTTTCCTGCTGCAGCCGGACGTTCGGCAGATAATCGACCGTGTCGAGGCCTTCCAGCAGCTTATCTGCGTATTCAGTGATCCGCAGATACCACACGTCCTTGCTCTTCTGCACGATGTCGCTGTGGCAGATATCGCATTTGCCGCCCTGGGAATCCTCGTTGGACAGCACGACCTTGCACGATGGGCAGTAGTTGACGAGCGTCTTATCACGGAAAACAAGCCCGTGCTCGAACATTTTGAGGAAGATCCATTGCGTCCATTTGTAGTAGTGGATATCCGTTGTATCGATCACGCGGGTCCAGTCGAACGAAAAGCCGACGCGCTTAAGCTGCGAAGAAAACTTTGCGATATTCTGGTCCGTGACCTGACGCGGATGGATGCCGGTCTTGATCGCGTAGTTTTCGGTCGGCAGACCGTAGGCGTCAAATCCGATCGGGAACAGGACGTTGTAGCCCTCCATCCGGCGTTTGCGCGAAACGACTTCAAGGCCGGAATACGCCTTGATATGACCGACGTGCATACCCGCGCCGGAGGGATACGGGAATTCGACCAACGCATAGAACTTCGGCTTTTCGCTGCCGTCCACCGCGTGGAACACACCGCTGTCTTCCCATTTCTGCTGCCATTTTGCTTCGTTCTTTTTGAAATCGTACTGCATAGTATATGTCACTCCGTTTCGAAGGATAGTTCAAATTCAGTTGCCCGAGACCACGTCGCTCAGATCGACCGTCTGCGCGTCGGACCAAAGGCGTTCCAGGTTATAGTATTCGCGGCTTTCCGGCGTGAACACATGGACGATCACGCTGCCGTAATCGAGCAGAATCCAGCCCGTGGCGCGGCCTTCGATATGATCCGGCTCAACGCCCAGCTTGCTCATTTCAAACTCCAGATCGTCCGCCAGGGATTTCACGTGCGTATTGGAAGTACCGGACGCCACGATGAAATAGTCGGCGACGATGGAGTATTCGGTTATATGAATCGCTTTGACATCGATTGCTTTCTTTTTATCGAGCACCTGCGCGATTGCTTTTGTCAGTTCCAGTTCGTTCATTCAGATCGATCCTTTCGTTTTCCAATGATCAGTTCGTTATAATAAGCCACACTGTCCTCACAGATCGGCTTTTCCTTTTCCGATAACGTCCGCAGCGAATACTTCAGCGCGTAAAGCGCGGCGGCGTCGAGACTCGTTTCGCTGAGACGTCGCATCACATCGACATCCGGGTAATCGCGCTCTGCGGAGATATAATCCGCGATGAAAACCACTTTTTCCAAAAGTGTCATCCCCGCTTTGCCGGTCGTGTGCCAGCGCACGGCGCCGAGGATCTCCTCGTCAGTGATACCGAGCGCGTCGCGCAGGTAGACCATACCGCTCATCGCGTGCCAGAGCTTTGGGTTGTTTTTCTGCGTAACTGTCAGCATTATACCACCGCGCTCAAGAATTTGCAACTGATTTTCGTCCGTTTCGTTCTTGGTGATATCATGCAGCAGCCCTGCTATATACGCTTTATCTTCGTCCGCGCCGAACCGTTTTGCCAGCATAACGGCGGCCTCCGCCACATTCAGCGAGTGCTGGTAGCGTCGGTCCTTGAGCCGTTCGCGCAGCAGCGACAGATAATACCCGTTCGTTTTTTCGTCAATCATTGCGGTACAGCCCTTTTTCCTTGATGTAATCATACGCGGCGTCGCAAAGCTTTGTTGTGACGTCCTCCCCTGCCGCAATCGCGGCGCGTATCTCCGTCGACGACAGTACGATCGGCGCCGTCTCGAGAATCAGGAAGCCGACGCCCTCTGTTAGGCCGAGCGTATGAACCGCGTAATTGCGAAGTGTATCGGACGAAATCTCGTTTTCACGCGAGAGGACGAGCAGCGTACAAAGAGAAAGAATCTCATCGTAACAGTACCATTTGTCAAAGCTCAGCAGCATGTCCGAGCCGATGATCAGATACAATTCATCGCTCGGATAGCGGTCGCGCAGCGTGCGCAATGTTTCAACCGAATAGCTTTTGCCGCCGCGGCGCAGTTCGAGGTCGCTGATCGTAAACCGCGTATCGGCAAATGTCAGGCCGCAAAGCGTCAGCCGCTCAATGCCTTCAATGAGATCCGGCGCGTCCTTGTGCGGCGGAATATAGGACGGCATGATGATGATTTCATCCAGTTTGGCCTGCTTCAATGCCTGCGTCGCAAGGTGGAGATGGCCGAGGTGGGGCGGGTTGAATGTGCCGCCGAATAAACCGATTCTTTTCATTTCTTCCCCTTTGCCACGCGCACTTTGAGCCGCTTTGATTGCTTTCCTTCGCGCAGCGCTTTTTCACGCGCTTTCTTTGCGGCGAGCTTCTTGTTCTTTTCCTTTTGAGCGGCCTTTTCTTTCAGCTCCGGGCTTTCGCGGTAGAGCACAATCACGCCGCCGATCACCTGAATCACTTCGGCGCCGGTCGACGCGGCAAGCTGATCTGCGGCTTCGCGCGGTGTAATCGGCGAAGATTCCAGCAGTACTTTCACCTTGATCAGTTCGCGTGCACGCAGCGCGTCGTCCGTTTGCGCAATGATGCCCTCGTTCATGCCGCCCTTGCCGATATGGAACAGCGGCTCCAGTCCGTTCGCCTGCGCGCGAAACGCAGCGCGTTCTTTACCTGTCATATGAATACCCCTCAGTTTAATCTATGTACGCGGGCAAGGCGTCGCAAAGCTTGCGCAGCGCGTTGCCGCGGTGGGAAACGGCGTCCTTCTCCTTTGCCGTAAATGTCGCAAAACTGCGGCAACCGACGAGAAAAACAGGATCATAACCAAAGCCGTTGTTCCCGCATTTTGCATAGCCGATTTTGCCTTCGCACCTGCCTTCGACTTCCAGCAGTCTGCCGTCCGGAAAACAGACGCATACCGCGCAGGCAAACGCGGCGGTTCTCTTTTCGTCCGGCACATCCCGCAGCGCTTCCAGCAGCTTTTGAATATTCGCGTCGTCGTTGCCGTGTTCCCCCGCGAACCGAGCGGAATAGACACCCGGCGCGCCGCCCAGCGCGTCGACGCAAAGCCCGCTGTCGTCCGCGATACACGGCAGCCCGCTTTCCAGACAGCCCGTATGCGCTTTCAGATATGCGTTTTCGCGGAAGGTCGTTCCCGTTTCTTCGACGTCGGTCAAAGCAATACCCGCCATATCCGCGGTGAGCACTTCGATGCCGAGCGGGCCGAGAATGCGCTGTATTTCCGCCTGTTTCTTCAAGTTGTGCGTCGCAAGCAGAAAGCGCATGTCAGGCCTCCTCGGCGTGTGTTTCCGCCGTGTTTTCGAAGAGTGCCTTGGCAAACACCTTCTGGTCAAACGGCTGCAGATCGTCGATCTGTTCGCCGACGCCGATATATTTGATCGGCAGCTTGAGCTCGTTCTTGATCGCGAGCACCACGCCGCCGCGGGCCGTGCCGTCCAGCTTTGTCAATACGATGCCGGTCAACTCCGCAACCTGCATGAACTCCTTGGCCTGACTGACGGCGTTCTGGCCAGTCGTAGCGTCCAGTACGAGGAAAATCTCACGGTCGGCGTAAGGCAGTTCCTTATCCACGACGCGATAAATCTTCGCAAGCTCGTCCATCAGGTTCTTTTTGTTGTGCAGACGGCCGGCGGTATCGATAATGATAATATCGCTGTTGCGCGCGATGCCGGCCTGAATCGTGTCGTAGACGACGGCGGCTGGATCGGAGCCTTCCTTTTGCTTGATCAGCTCAACGCCTGCGCGATCCGCCCAGACTTCCAACTGTTCAATCGCCGCAGCGCGGAATGTATCCGCCGCGCCGATCAGCACTTTTTTGCCCTCCGCCTTATAGCGTGCGGCTAGCT
The DNA here is from genome assembly GCA_947305635.1 of uncultured Clostridia bacterium. Classification (GTDB taxonomy): domain Bacteria; phylum Bacillota; class Clostridia; order Oscillospirales; family Acutalibacteraceae; genus UBA6857. Next base: position 4,665 of record CAMZEG010000064.1, on the reverse strand, counting down.
TGCCGATCGTCGTTGTTTTGCCGACGCCGTTGACGCCGATCATCAGAATCACGGACGGAATCGTAATCAGTCCCATATCTTCGCCGCCGTCCAGCATACCGGCAATGATGTCGGCGATGATAAGCTTCGCGTGCTTCGGGTTACGCACATCGCCGCTCTTGACGCGCTTGCGCAGTTCTTCGACGACGTCGACCGCGGTCTGCACGCCGACGTCCGCCATGATCAGCGCTTCTTCAAGATCGTCATACAGATCGGCGTTGATCTCCTCGTAAGCGCCGAGTACGTCTTCGAGTTTCTGATCAAGACCTTCTCTTGTCTTCTTCAGCCCGAAGCCGAATTTCTTAAAAATACCCATCGGTAGAACTCCTTTTATCCGGTGATGCCGAGGCGGCTTGCGATCTCGGCGGTCTTCAGTTCAAGCAGCTTGCTGACGCCCTGCTCCTGCATCGTGATGCCGTAGAGCATGTCCGCTTCTTCCATCGTGCCGCGGCGGTGCGTGATCAGAATGAACTGTGTGTTCTTTGTCATGCGACGCACATACTGCGCATAACGCGTGACGTTGGAATCGTCCAGCGCGGCCTCCACTTCGTCGAAGATGCAGAACGGTGCGGGGTTGACCTTGAGGATCGCGAACAGCAGCGCAATTGCGGAAAGGCCTTTTTCGCCGCCGGACAGCGCGTCGAGCCGTTTGACGTTTTTACCGGGCGGCTGAAGACGGATGTCGATATCGCTTTCCAGCACATCGGTCGGGTCTTCCAGCTGCAGCTGGGCGCGTCCGCCGTCGAACAGTTCGCGGAACGTTTCGTCAAAGTAGTTGTTGATCTTCGAGAACTGCTCGCGGAAGCGGTTCGACATCTTGTCGGTCAGCTCGGAAATAAGCTTTTGCAGTTCCATTTTAGAGCGTTCAACGTCCTGCAGTTGATCGCGCATGAACGTATAGCGCTCGTTTACTTCCTTGTATTCGTCGATCGCGCCGACATTGACCGCGCCGAGGGCGCGGATTTTGCCGCGGATCTCGCCGAGACGGCGTTTCGCCTGCGCGGGCTGATCGGTCTTTTCGTTGGTTTCCTGCGCCTCGCGCAACGTGAGCTGGTAATCGTCGTACAGGCGGCTGACCGTTTCGTCGTAATCCTTGGTCATCGTCTCTTTCTTCGCTTCCAGCCGCATCTTTTCGCCGCCGATCCGTTCGCGTTCGGCGGTCTGCTCGCGTTCCTTCAAACGCAGGGCGGCGCTTTGTTCCTCCGCCTGCGTACGTTCCTTTTGCAGCGATACGATCCGCTGCTTTTCTTTCTCCGCCTGTGCGCGCTTTTCTTTCGCCTGCAGCGCGAGCGCGGCAATCGTTTCCCGCAGCGATTCGTTTCGCTTTGCGATCTCGTCGATCTCCGACTGCAGCTGCTTGTCGCGGTCTTCCTGGCTGAGCAGGCGCGAAAGCAGCAGGTGCATCGCTTCGGTACGGACGGAAAGATCCTTTTCCGCGTCGTGCAGTTCGAGCGTGAGCTTGGAAAGCAGCGTGGAGATCTCTTCGCGCTTCGCAAAGAGCGCCTGTTTTTCTTCGTCGAGCGACTGCAGCTTGTCGTGCAGCTTTGCCGCCTCTTCCTCCAGCGATACCGTATTGATCTGCGCTTCTTCGGCGTCTTTCTGCAGTTGTTCCAATCGTGCGTCGAACGAGGAAATCTCGCTTTGCAGCGTATCGAGCGCGTCCTGCGCGGAGGCTTTCTGTTCGGCGAACAGCCGCTGCTCCCCTTCCAGCCGGATCCGTTCATGGCGCAGGGTTTCCACTTTCGCTTTCGCTGCTTCCAGTTCGTGCTGCGTTTCAATTGCAAGGCGCAACGCTTGGTCGTGCGATGTGCGCAGAGAATCGGCGTCAGCTTCGAGTTTTTCCACTTTCTTTTGCAGACGTTCTATTTCGGTTGTACGGGTCAAAAAGCCCGCTGTTTTCGATTGGGAGCCGCCGGTCATGGAACCGCCCGGATTGACGACCTGGCCGTCCAGCGTGACGATTTTGAAGCGATAGCCGTACTGCTTCGCGATCACGACAGCACAGTCGAGGTCCTCCGCAACCGCCGTTTTGCCGAGCAGCGCGTCCACCACGGCGCGGTACTGCGCGTCGCAGGAGACAAGGTCACAAGCAAGGCCGATGAAGCCGAAGCAATCGTCGAGGTTGTCCTCTTCCAGCCGGCGGCTTTTGACAGCCGAAATGGGCTGGAAGGTTGCGCGGCCGAGCGAACCCTGTTTCAGATAGCGAATCGCCGCTTTCGCATCCGCTTCCGTGTCGCAGACGATGTGCTGCACCGCGTTGCCGAGGGCCGTTTCCACCGCGAGCGCATATTGCGGATCGGTCGAAATCAGCTTGGAAACCGTCGCGTGGATGCCGTGCAGGTGTCCTTTTTCGGCTTCACGGATCACAGCTTTGACCGAACCGGCGTAGCCGTCCATGCTCTTTTCAAGATCTTCGAGCATTTTCAGATTCGCCTGCGCGCGCTGCAGATCGAACATTGTATCGTCGAGCTGCTTTTTCAGTTCGTCCGCCTTGTTCGTGCGGCCCGAAAGCTTCATTGCCAGCGCGCCGGAGATGTTTTCCGCTTCCTGCAGCGCGTTATCGGCCTGTTCGAGCGCATCATCCGCCGTTTTCAGCTGCGCGTCCAGCTGCGTCATGGAATCGGACTGCTGCGCGTAGACCGTCGCGATAGAGCTCTTTCTTTCTTCAATTTCACGCATCGCGGTCTGCGCGGATCACAGCGCGACTTTCGCGTCCGCGGCCTGCTGCGCCAACAACGTCAGCCGTTCATTGACGGCGGCGGATTCCTGATCGAGAGAACCGCTCTCTTCGCCGGTCTGCTGCAGGGAAGCCTGCACTTCGTCCAGCTTCGTCTGCTTTTGCGCTTTGATCGACTCGATCTGCGCAATCAGGCCCTTTTCGGCGTCGATTTCTTTCTGGATCTGGTCTCGGCTTTCGCCTGTTTCGGCTTGGTCGCGGCCGATGCGCTCCATCGTCTCTTCGTTATGCTGAATGGAATTGTTCAAAACGGCGCCCTGCGCATCCAGCTGCGCGGCTTCCTCTTCCATCGTTCCGATCTCCGTACGGATATCGTCGATCGTCACGGTGATCTGCTGCGCGCGCTGAATGGCGGCTTCGGTCTGCGCTTCGGTCTCCTTCAGCGCGGCTTCGCTGCGTTCATACTGATCGTCGGCGATGGCGAGCGCATCCTCCTGCGCACGCAGTTCATCCTTCAGTTTATCGATCGTATAAAGCCAAAGCCCGATTTCGAGCGATTTGCGCTCATCGGACAAGACAAGAAACTGCTGCGCCTTTTCACTTTGCGTTTTGAGCGGTCCGATCCGCTCTTCAAGCTCGGTCAGAATATCGCGCAGACGCAGCAGGTTTTCTTCTGCCTGCGACAACCGTTTCAATGAATCCTGCCGGCGGTAGCGGTACGCGGAGATACCGCAGGCTTCTTCCAGCATATCGCGGCACTCGCGGCCCTTACCCGCGATCATATCGGCGATTTTGCCCTGACTGACAAGAGAATAGCCGTCGCGGCCGAGACCGGTATCCATAAACAGCGCGTGCAGATCGCGCAGACGGACGGTCTTGCCGTTGACCTTCTATTCACTTTCGCCTGAGCGGAAGAACCGCCGCGTCACGGTGATCTCGTCTTCGTCCACTTCGCTGATCGTCCGGTCGGTATTGTCCAGACGCAGCGTCACCTGGGCGAATGTGTGCGCTTTACGCACCTTGGTACCGTCAAAAATGACGTCTTCCATCTTGGAAGAGCGCAGCGATTTCGTCGACTGCTCGCCGAGCACCCAACGTACAGCGTCGGAAATATTGCTCTTGCCGCTTCCGTTCGGACCGACGACCGCGGTTATACCCTTGTTGAAGGTCAGAACCGTCTTTTCCGGGAAGGACTTGAAGCCTTGCATTTCAATTGCTTTGAGTATCATGTCGCTGTTCCTTATCCTCTGTTTTCTTCTTCGTTCGTTATACGCGCACGCCCATCAGTTCGAGCGCCGCTCTTGCCGCGGCCTGTTCCGCCGCCTTTTTGCTTCTGCCGACGCCGGAACCGATCACGTTAGAATTCAGGTGGACCTCCACCTCAAAGCTCTTTTGATGATCCGGTCCGCTTTCGCCGACAAGCACATAGCTCAGATGCTCGTCCGGATTTTTTTGGATGATCTCCTGCAGCGCCGTTTTATAATCGCTGAAGGAGGGCGTCTGCTTTGCGGCCTGTTTCAAAAACGGCAGCACAAAGTCTCTTGCCGCGTCCAGCCCGCCATCCAGATAGATCGCGGCAATGATCGCTTCAAACGCATCGGCAAGAATCGACGCGCGGAACCGTCCACCGGTTCGTTCTTCTCCCTTGCCGAGCAGTATGTATTTGCCAAGATCGATCTCCTGTGCGAAACCGAAGAGCGATTTTTCGCAAACGCACGCTGCACGGCGCTTTGTCATCTCCCCTTCCGGCAAGTGACTGAGGTTTTGATAAAAGTAATCGGCGGAAATCATGCCGAGCACGCTGTCGCCCAAAAACTCCAGCCGCTCGTTGCAATCGTGGCGCAGCCCCTGTTCGTTCTTATAGGACGAATGGGTAAACGCCGTCAGCAAAAGCGCTTCGTTTTGAAATGTGTAACCGATTGTTTTTTGAAATGCCTCAAACATGGAAA
>CAMZEG010000063.1 GCA_947305635.1 uncultured Clostridia bacterium | reverse complement strand
TTAAAAAATAAAAGACGTCAGCGAAAGGAGTATTTTTCATGGATGAATCGTCTCGTCAAGTCAGCTCTCTAACGGGAAAACGCTGGTTTGAAGTCGACAACGCGGCGAACCTTTACGCGGCCGCGCGGCGCAGAAAATGGTGCCGCACGTTCCGTATCGGCGCCGTGCTGAAAGAGGACGTTGACCCCGCCCTGCTGCAGCAGGCGCTGACGGATATCACTCCGCGGTTCCCGTCGTTTCAGGGACAGCTGCAGGACGGCATGTTCTGGAGCTATTTTCAGCATACAGACGCGACGCCCGAACTGAAAGAGGAACACGATTACCCCTACCGCCCGATCCGGCTGACCGGTACCGATCAGCCGAATTTCCGTGTGCTCTATTTCGGCAGACGCGTCAGCATCGAGATGTATCACTCCCTCGCGGACGGCGGCGCAACGACGATCTTCCTGTCCGCACTTCTGACGCGCTACTATGAACTGAAAGGCGAAACGATTCCGCACGACGACCACGCGCTGCGGATGGAGGACGAACCGACTGAGGAAGAGACCTGCGACGCCTACCGCCTGCACGCGACGCCGGGCGCCAAGGCGCAGAACCCCGAAAAGAGAAAGCCTTTCTATATTGAATGGGACAGCTGCAAGGATTTCGCGCAGGTCATTCAGGGCACGTTCCGCGTAGACGATATCAAGGCTGCCGCCGCGAAACATTCGCTGACGATCACCGAATATGTGACTGCCCTGCTGATCTACTGCTTCATTCAGACGGCGCCGCGCGGGCTGAACGACGAAATCTGCGTCAGCGTTCCGATGGATCTGCGCCGCCGGTTCGGCACGCTGAACGTGCGCAACTTCGTCTATATGGCAGACATCAGCTTTTCGCCCAAGGGCAGAAAAGACGTCTCCTTTGAAGAGATCGCGGAAACAATCAACGGCGAGCTGCTCGAAAAAGGCAATCCGCAGGCGCTGCTGGCGGAGATTTCCGCCAACGTCGCCGCCCAGCAGTCGAAGCTGCTGCGGCCGATCCCCTATCTCCTCAAACGCGCGTTTTTAAAGAACTCCTACCGTAAGAATCAGACGTTGTTCACGACCTTCTTTTCCAACTGGGGCATCATGGACGCGCCGGAAGCGGTGCTCGCGCATATTGAACGCGCGGAATTCATTCTCGGCGACACGCCCTATCAGCCGTTCGGCTGCGCCGCGCTCTCGGTCAATGGACTGATGACGCTCGCATTTTCCAATTCCAATACAGACACGTCGTTCCAACAGGCCTTTTTCCGTTTCATGACCGCGGACGGTATTCCCGTCTTTGTGGAAAGCAATCTGCCCGGGGAGGTGAAAGCATGAGATGCACGCAATGCAACATCGATCTCGGGGAGAACGTAAAGCTCTGTCCCCTTTGCGGCGCCGAAACAACTGACGAACCGGCCAGGCTGCCGGAGCTGCACGAAGCGCCCTACCCTTCCTATGACAATATTGTCCGCGAAAAATACAAAGGCAAAAAGCCGAACCCCCACTGGCTGCGCGTCGGGCTTGTCATCAGTGCGCTGAGCGTCCTGCTCGGCGAAAGCAACCTATGGACAGGCGTCACGCCGGTCTGTCTGACAGCTATCGCTGTGATCTATCTGATTTACGGGTTGAAGGAACAAGGAACACTGATGCATGCCGCCGTCGCACTCGTGACCAGCTTTCTCTTTCAGATGCTGTTCTTCCTGCACGCCGTGATCCACCATATGACACTGGCGTACATCCTCTTCACGATCGCGATCACGATCGTCGCGCTGCTGGTTCTCTACTTCAAATATCCGGAGCGCGTGGAAGCGCAGATGGAAGCGACATTCCACATTTGACAAGTGTGTAGTGTGCAGTTATAATGTAAACAACCGCTGTTTTCCAAAAGGAAGGCAGCGGTTTTCATATTTACATTGTTTTATACTGACAGCAAGCCTGCATCCAGCAGATATTGGCCGCCTGTGCAGTACTTCGCTTTGTCGCTCGAAAGGAAGAGGACCATGTTCGCGGTGTCCTCCGGCTCGATCCACGGGACAGGCTGTAAATTACCCGCAGAACGCTCCGCGATCTCCTGCGGCGTCATACCCTCCATCGCGGCGAGGCCGTCGTTCATCGGCGTATTTACGCCCGTGGGATGGATGGAAACGACGCGGATATTATACGGCGCAAGCTCGATCGCCCACGACTTCGTCAGACCCGTCAGGCCCCACTTGGACGCGGCGTAGTGCGACAGGCGGTTGCCGCCGCGCAGACCCATGACGGAGGAGTTGTTGATGATCACGCCGCTCTTCGCTTTCTTCATATACGGCACGGCGCGGCGCGTGACGTTCATCGGTCCCTTGAGGTTGATGTCGATCATCGCGTTCCATTCATCGTCGGTCATTGTGTCGATCTCGGCGTAGGCGCAGATACCGGCGTTATTGAAGAGGATGTCGATCTTACCGAAAGCTTTGATCGTCTCTTCCACCGCGCGGGTCACGTCTTCGTCGGAGCGCACATCGCCGGCACTGATCACGCACTGACCGCCCAACGCTTCGATTTCCGCTTTCAGGCTCTTGAGTTCCTCGCTGGTGCCGTAGGCATAGGCGGGGTATTCGATCTTCTTTGCAACGTCGAACGCGGCGATCGCGGCGCCTTCCTTCGCAAACGCAAGCGCCGTGGCGCGTCCCTGTCCGTGCGCCGCGCCCGTAATAAACGCGACTTTTCCTGTAAATTCACCCATAGCTTTATTCCTCCTTGGCCTTATCGTTCATATAGCTGTAAAGCACATCGTCGAGCGGGACACGGGCGACCGTGTTGAACAGGTTCGTCGCGTACATCATGCCGGCAAAGCCGACCAGCTGCGTCAGCACCTTGTCGTCGTACTTTTCGCGCAGCTTTTCATAGATCGCTTCATCGATCGCGTGCGGGTTCTTCGTGATCTGAACGCCGAAATCCCGCAGCAGCGTTTCGGTCTCGTTGAGTTTAAGGTTGTTGAGATCCTCGCCGTTGTCGATCAATATCTTTCGAAAGAACGTCCCGCAAATCAGACAGTCGTTGCCGGTCGAGATCGCGTAGGAGAAGATCGACAGCGCGCGGTCGCCGAAAACGGGTTTCAGTTCATCATACAGCGTGTACCAGTCCATGTAGGTTTTGAACGTCTGAATATCGTGCAGCATCGTGCGCTTCATATTGGTGATGCGGCCGTGCTTCGCGATCTGATCGTCATATTCCGCTTTCACGGCTGGAGAAGCGGTTTCATAGTCGGTCATCGGAATCAAGGGTTTCATGAAAAAGGCCTCCTGTCAGATGCTTTGCAGCAGTTTGAGATAGAACCGGACGCCGTCCAGATAGCTTTGGACGCGCAGCGTTTCGTCGTTGCCGTGCATCGCCGCGCGTTCCTCGTTGGAAAAGCGGAAGCCGGCACAGCGGTAGACGTTGTCGCAGCTCCGGGTAAAGTGCTTGGAATCGGTGCCGCCGTTCATCACATAAGGCACGGCCGGCACGCCGGGATAGACGGCGTCGATTGCCGTTTTCAAAAGCGTAAACGCGTCGGTATCGATCGGCGACACGGGCGAGGGTTCCACGCGGTATTCCGACGTGACGTCCGCGAATTCGCCCGCCTGAGCGGCGATTTTGTCCATCATCTCCTGCGTGGTGTTCCACGGGGCGACACGGACGCTGAACGCGGCGACGGCTTCGTTCGGAATCACGTTGACGGTGTCGCTGCCCTGCAGCTTTGTCAGCGCCACCGTGCTGCGCACCATGGCGTTCGTTTCGGGGTTGGACGCCATGATCTTACGGACAAGCGGCCCGAAGAGCCAGAGGTTGCCGAACACGAGCCGCATCGCAAACGAGGCGTCACGGGCAATCTCGGTCAGCATATACTTCGTCGTTTCGGAAAGGACGGCAGGATCGGGCTTCTGTTCGATCCGCTCGATTGCGCGGACGAGGCGCAAGGGCGCGTCGGTGTCCTTCGGCGTGGAGGAATGCCCCGGCAGACCGTGCATCGTGACGACGGTATCACAGACGCCCTTTTCGCTGACGCCGACCATGGCGTAGTCGCCTTTCACACCGAGCGCGGGCGACGTGACGACGGCACCGCCTTCATCGAGGACGAACCACGGCTTGATCCCGTGCTCCTGCAGCCAGTCGACGATCGCGGGCACGGTGTCGCCGCCGGTCTCCTCGTTGTTGCCGAAGGAGAAATACACGTCGTGCTCCGGGGAGAAGCCCTGCTTCGTCAGCAGTTCGCCCGCTTCGAGCAGCGCGGTGATGATGCACTTCGTATCGAGCGTTCCCCTGCCCCAGACTTTGCCGTCGCGGATCTCGCCGCAGAACGGGTCGCAGCTCCAGCTGTCCTTTTCGGCGGCGACGACGTCATAATGCGCCATCAGGACGATCGGCTGCTCAGAGGACTTGCCCTTCCATTTGAGTAAAATGCCGTAAGTATTGACACGGTTGACCTCGAGCTGCGCGAAAAACGCGGGATACATGCTTTGCAGCAGCGGCAGAAACGCGTCGAACTGGGTATAGTCGATCTCCCCCTGCCGCGGCCAGACCGTCTTCAGGCGCACGGCCTGACAAAAACGATCCAGCGCCGCGTCCTCGTCAAACGACGCCGTAAACGCTTCTTGCAATGCGGCGGGCTTGCGCTTCATACTGACGGCGCGCACGATCAGCACGCACAGAAGAATTGCCAGCGCGGCGGCAAGCGCGATAAAGAAATACTGCATCAATCCACCTCCGTTCGGCCCATGGAAACCCACCGGGCCGGTATGTTTTTGATTATATACCTTTCGGTTGGGGTTGTCAATCGGAAAGCAAAAATCCGCGCACCCAAAAACGCGCGGCAGCTATTATATATCATTGTTACATTCTTTATTCTTTCATTCTTATTATAAGTCTTCACGCGTGGTTCACCTGTGGTGCACTCGTGGTTCGCTTGTGGTTCACTTGTGGTTCACGCATGACGCAAACCCATCACGAAATCGCAGAGATAACGCGATTTCCGGCACTGCAAGTGTGGTTCGGTATTTTGCGGTTTAGCAGTTGGAATCCTTGAATCAAGCAAAGCAAACAGCCGGCCGCGTGTGCAGCCGGTTGTACTTGATTTTCGGATTATTTCTCGATCATTTCCTTCACGCTTGCCGCAAGGCCGGCGACGGACTGAATCTCCGACGGGATAATCAGCTTCGTGGACTGGCCGTCCGCGACTTTTTCAAGCGATTCGAGCGAACGCAGCGCGATCACGCCTTTGCCCGGATTCGCTTCGTTGATCAGTTTGATGGATTCGGCCTGCGCCTTCTGAACCGCAAGGATGGCCTGCGCTTCGCCGTCCGCCTCGCGAATCTTCTTCTCGCGAATGGCGTCCGCCTGCAGAATCGCGGCTTCCTTGTCCGCCTGCGCAGCAAGAATCTTCGCTTCCTTCTGGCCCTGCGCCACAAGGATCTTGCTCTCCTTGTCACCTTCGGCGCGCAAAATCGCTTCGCGGCGTTCGCGTTCGGCTTTCATCTGCTTCTCCATCGCGTCCTGAATCTCACGCGGCGGCAGGATGTTTTTCAGCTCGACGCGGTTGACCTTGATGCCCCAGGGGTCGGTCGCTTCGTCAAGGATACCGCGGATCTTCGCGTTGATGGTATCGCGCGAAGTGAGCGTATGGTCCAGTTCGAGTTCGCCGATGATATTACGCAGCGTTGTCGCGGTCAGGTTTTCAATTGCGGACAGCGGATGCTCCACGCCGTAGGTGTACAGCTTCGGGTCGGTGATCTGATAGAACACAACCGTGTCAATCTGCATCGTGACGTTGTCCTTTGTAATCACGGGCTGCGGTTTGAAATCGACCACCTGCTCTTTCAGCGAGACGATCTTCGCGACGCGCTCAAAGATGGGGATCTTGAAATGCAGACCGGTCTGCCAGGTCGCGCTGTAGGCGCCGAGGCGCTCAATGACATAAGCGCGCGACTGCGGCACGATTTTGATATTGAATGCAATAATGATAAGTACAAGAAATGCAATTCCGAGAAGAACATAGCCGATGGGGCCCATACTAATACCTCCTAATTATCTTACATGAGTGTTACGTTTCGGATGTCGGCGCGATAGGCTCAACAATGAGCTTGACGCCTTCGATGGCAAGGACTTTCACCTTTGCGCCGGTTTCAATGACGCTTTCGTCACTGCTGCGGGCCGTCCAGACGACGCCGCGGATTTTCGCCTGCCCCGTGCCGTCGAGATTACTGATCCGTTCGGTCACGAGCGCATCCTGGCCGACGCACATATCAAGGTTCGTCGGCTGCTTTTTGGTCTCCATGAACCGTCGCAAATACGGACGGGCAATCAGCAGCGTCAGCAGAGAGATAGCGACAAAGACGATGATCTGCACAGTGAGCGAAGCGCCCAGCGCATAGGCGATAATGGCGCCGATGCTGCCGACACAGAACCAGAGCGTCACAATCTGCGCGGTTGCGGCTTCGATCACGGCGAACACGACTGCAGCCGCGATCCACAGAATCAAAAGCCGATCCATGCCTTTCACCCCCTTTGTTTAGGTTCACTATACCACAAAAGAGGGTCACTTGTCAATACTTTTTCAAAAAATATTTTCAAGCACGGGACGCTGACTGTCGGCAAGGTCTTCCAGCACGGCGGTACAGTATCCGATCCGTTCCAGCGCGAGACCGGCATCGCGATTCGCGTAGTCGCGCAGGTGGAACAGCGTGTATTCAAACTGATTGAAAAAGTTGTGATCGATAAATAGATAAAACGGCAGGCTCTCTTCTTTCCAATAGTTTTCGCACGCCTGCAGCGCGGCGTCGATTTCGTCCGTCTCCCCTACTGCGACCGCCTGTCCGGCGCGTTCCAGCAGCGCGGTTTCACCGACTGTCACGCGGCGCAGACCGACCCGCGCGCAGACACAGACGCTGACTGCACACAGCAGCAGCGCGAGACACACCCAAAGTCGCTTCATTTCGTCGCTTCCTTTTCTATAATATTACAGCTGCCGTCCGTCGCGTAGGTCATGAGAAAGATGTCGCTAACCTTCTTGTGCTTGCTGCGCAGCAGCTTTTCGAGCTTATCCTCTGTCATGCCGCACAGCGAAAACTCGTCCGGCACAATCTTGCCGTCGCAGACAACAAGACACGGCAGCACTGCCTTCTTCTGCGCCGGCTGCGGCTTTTTCAATACGCTGAGCGAACCGTTGGATTCCACATAGACATATTCCGCCTCGGACAGATCGAACACGTCTTTGAGCCGCAGCGCTTCCAGTACGTCGTCGACCGTATAACGGATCTTACGCAGCAAAGTCTGGTCGAGCGTTCCGTTTTTGACAATCGGGATCGGGTGGCCCTGCACAAGCGTGCGGAAACGCCGCGATTTGAGACTGAGCACGGAGAACAGCAGTTCGCACGCGATGATGACGGCGATGATCATCAGAGGCTGCAACAGCGGGATCTGCATATCCTGCAGCGGCATGGTTGCGACGTCGGAGATCAGGATCGTCACGACGAGTTCCTCGGGCTGGAGCTGCCCGATCTGCCGCTTGCCCATCAGCCGCACGCCGACGATGACAGCCACATACATAATCACACACCGCAATAACAGGACGGTCATGCTCTCACCTCTTCTTACAGATTGCCCGCGCTCAGCTGTTTTTATACTCGGTGGGAAAGTATTCGGAAACCATTAAGAATCATTTGAACCGCACAAAGAAACGCCGCATCCCTTGTTTTTCCACGTCGGTCGTGTTACAATGGAGCCAACAGATTGGAAAGGACGGATCCGACCATGAAGAAGAAGTTTATCGTGTTTTCTCTGCTCGCGCTGATCATTTTTGCGGCGCTGTTTGAGCTCGGCAAGAATACGCTGTGGGGCTGGGCGGTGCTGCTCGTGCTGTTCGTCGCCGCATTTGTATTGCACAAAAAGGTATTCTCAAGCAAAAAGTTCCCGCTGCGGCTGCTGGCGTTCGTCGGCTTTTTTGCCCTGCTCTGCGTAACGTTCCGATTTTCCGCACCGCCGCAAAAGCAGGTACCCGCCGTGGACGTGAAGAACCCGGAGGCAACCGAAATCGTCACCGTTCAGCAGGGCGATCTGACCGGCGTATACAACGAAGACAAGAGCGTCGAAGTCTACGCGGGCATCCCCTATGCCGCGCCGCCGGTCGATGACCTGCGCTGGAAAGAACCGCAGCCGCCCGCCAGCTGGGACGGCGTACGCGTCTGCGACACGTTCGCGCCGCGCTCGATGCAGGCGGATTCCTCCGTTATCATGAGCACGCTGACGCAGATGGTCGGCTACCACAACTTCAATATCAGCCTGAAGGACAACTTTGTCGAGGCGATGAGCGAGGATTCCCTCTATCTCAACATCTGGAAGCCCGCGGGCGAACTGAAGGACTGTCCCGTGCTGTTTTTTATTCACGGCGGTTCGCTGACGACAGGCAACACCTCCTACAGTGAATACAACGGCGAAGCCCTCGCCAAACGCGGGATCATCGTCGTCAACTGCGCCTACCGGCTGAACGTCTTCGGCTACTACGCGAACGAGCTGCTTCAGGCGGAGTCGCCCAACGGCACGACCGGCAACTACGGTCTTTTGGACCAGATCGCCGCGCTGCAATGGGTCAACGACAATATCGCTTCGTTCGGCGGCGACCCGACAAAGATCACCATCGCGGGCGAATCGGCGGGTTCCTCTTCGGTCAACGCAATCTGCGTCTCGCCGCTCGCGAAGGACCTGTTCCGCTACGCCATTGCGGAAAGCAGCGGCATCACGGCAATACGTCCGTATCACACATTCCGCAGCCTGAAATCCGCGCTGAAATCGGGTCAGGCGCTGCAGGAGGAGTTCGGCGCGAACGATCTCGAAGCGCTGCGCGCCATTCCGGCGGAACAGCTTGTTTTGACGAAGCAGAACAATTCCTCCATGACGGTCGACGGCTACGCGATCAAGGAACAGCCTTACAAGACCTATGAAAAGGGCGAATACAACGAGCAGGCGCTGATGAACGGCTTCAACGTCCATGAGGCGGATTATTTCACCTTCCTGCAAAAGGTCACAAGCGAGAACTACGAGGAATCACTCAAAGATGTGCTCGGCGACTACGCGAAAGAGGCGGTCGAACTCTATCCGCCGGAAGAGGTCGATCCCGCGTACAAGCTGGCGGTCGTCGAACAGGGCGGCGACGCGAAGGGTTCGTTCAACAAGGTTTATTCCGCCGCGTGGTTCAGCTACAGCCACTATAACTGGTCCCACCTTTTGGCGGAAAAGGGCACGCCCGTCTGGCTCTATTGGTTCACGAAGGACAACGGCTCGCTAGGATCGGCGCACGGCGGCGAAATGCCCTATGCCTATGGCAATCTTGACGCGCATCCGTCGAGATACGACGAGAGCGACTATGCGCTGTCGGAATATATGATGGACTGCTGGGTCAATTTTGTTCGCTGCGGCGACCCGAACGGAGAGAACGGGAATCCGCTGCTCAGTACGACGCCCGCATGGGAAAAGTTCAACGACGCGCCGAACCGTGTCTATGAATTCGGCAAAACCGTCGGGATGGTCGACGACCCGTATCTGCAGCTGCATCTGCTGCTCGACAAATATCAGGCGACGCTGAAATAACCAATCTCCATACCGCCCGGCGCAGGGGCGGTTTTCTTTTTTGAAAATAGGCTTGCATAAAAAGGAAAAAGCAGATATAATAAGAAAAAACGATATCGGAGGCAGCGTATGACTCAAGAAGGTAGAAAATTCCTGCTGCGCCTTTCCCTTGCCGTGATCGGCATCTTTCTCGTCATCCACTACTGGGCAACGATTGCGACATGGATCGGCGATATCTACAAGGCGGTTTTGCCGTGCCTGATCGGCGCGGTGATCGCGTATCTCATCAATATCCTGATGCGCTTTTACGAGCGGCACTATTTCGCGAAGAAGAACCCGCCCTTTGCGCAAAAGAGCCGGACTGCCGTCTGTCTTATCTGCGCGATTCTGACGATTCTCTGCGTGATCGCGGGCATTATCATCCTGATCGTTCCGCAGCTGATCAGCTGCGTCAAGCTGATCGTGCAGCAGGCACCGAAGGGCGTGGAAGCGCTGCTCAAGAACGACAAGATCGTGCAGTATCTGCCGGAAAGCGTCTATGACTGGCTGGCGAACTGGCGCGAAAAGCTGACCGATCAGGCGTTCTGGTCCGAAATCGTCGCGAAAGCGACCGCCATTCTGAAAGCCGGCTTCGGCTCCACCGGCGCAAAGATCACAAGCGCCCTTTCCTCCACGGCGTCCACAATCGGCGCCGTCGTGATCGGCATCGTCTTCGCGGTCTACTATCTCGCCTGCCGCGCGTCGATTCTGCGCAACATCCATCGTCTCGCGAACAACTACCTGCGTCCGACAATCCGCGAAAAACTGTTCCATTACGCCGGCGTGTTCAACGACTGCTTCCATAAGTATATCGTGGCGCAGTGCCTTGAGGCGCTGATTCTCGGCTCGCTTTGCCTTGTCGGCATGCTGATTCTGCGACTGCCCTACGCCCCGATGATCAGCGCGCTGGTCTGCCTGATGGCGCTCGTTCCGATCGTCGGCGCGACGATCTCCGCCGTGATCGGCACCGTAATGATCCTTGCCGTCTCACCCGTACAGGCCGTGATCTTCTTTGCCATGCTGATGGTGGTACAGGTGATCGAAGGCAACCTGATCTTCCCGAAGGTCGTCGGCAAATCCGTCGGCGCGCCCGGTCTGATCGTCTTCGCGGCCGTCACGCTCGGCGGCAGCATCTTCGGCATCCCCGGCATGATGGTAAGCGTTCCCGCAGCGACCGCGGTCTACAACGAGCTGCGCGCCGATATGACAAACCGTGAACAAAAAAGAGCCGCCGCGCAAAGCGACGACGTTCCCGAAGCTGAAACCGAGGTGTAAGTATGGTTAAGATTTCACCGTCCATTCTCTCCTGCGATTACGCGAAAATGGGAGAAGAGTTCGAGCGCATGAAGCAAGCGGGCGCGGACTGGCTGCACATCGACGTCATGGACGGCCATTTTGTGCCGAACATCACGCTCGGCGCGCCGCTGGTCAAATGTCTGCGCAAGTGCAGCGACCTCGTTTTCGACGTCCATCTGATGATCTCCGACCCGGCAAGGTATATCCCCGACTTCGTCAAGGCCGGCGCGGACGTTATCTCGTTCCATATTGAATCCGATTCCCCAGTCGAAGAAACCGTCGATCTGATCCGTTCGCTCGGCTGCGTTCCGGCGATCGCGCTCAAGCCCGCGACCCCGGCGGAAACTGTGTTCCCCTATCTCGACAAGCTCGGCATGGTGCTTGTTATGACCGTTGAGCCCGGCTTCGGCGGCCAGAGCTTCATGGCCGACATGATGCCGAAAGTCGCGGCGGTCCGCAAAGAGATCGAGCGGCGCGGCCTTAACGTTGACGTTCAGGTCGACGGCGGCGTCAACCTCGAAACCGCCGTTGTCTGCGGCAAAACGGGCGCGAACGTCCTCGTCGCCGGCAGCGCCATTTTCGGCTCGCCCGACCCGAAAGAGACGATTGCAAAGCTACGCGCCGCCGCGCAGGGCTGAAAGCGGCTGATCGTCCAGCAAAACAACGCTATGTTCGTGCAACACGGCACATGTTGAGTCTGTCAGAAAGACGGACTTCATGTATTCCGAAAGCTGACGGCACACTTGTTTCGGCAGAGTCTTTGCCAACAGCAGATAGCCATTGTTCAACTGCAAAAGCGTAACACACGGCGGTTCTGTTCGCTTGCAAACGCTCCTTGCCGCGTCGATCAGATTGTTGATTTCTTCGTTGATCTCATACAGCTTCATCGACTACCT
>CAMZEG010000062.1 GCA_947305635.1 uncultured Clostridia bacterium | reverse complement strand
GCATCTCTGCTGCGCGAACTGAACGTCCCCGTTTACGCGACGCGGCTCACGATCGGTCTGATCAAGGGCAAATTGGAGGAACACAATCTGCTTTCCTCCGCGCGCCTGAACGTTGTCGCGCCCGGCGAGCATGTGACGCTCGGCGGTTTCGACGTGGAATTCATCCATGTCAACCACTCGATTCCCGACGCGGTCGGCTTCGCCATCAAATGCGGCGGCGGGACGATCGTCCACACGGGCGACTTCAAGATCGACGCGACGCCGATCGACGGCGGCATGATCGACCTTGCCCGGTTCGGCCAGCTCGGCCGCGAAGGTGTGCTGTGCATGCTCGCCGATTCCACCAACGCGGAGCGCCCCGGTTTTACCGAAAGCGAACGCAAGGTGGGTGAATCGTTTGAACGCCTCTTCAAAAACGCGGGCGACCGGCGCATCATCATCGCCACGTTCGCGTCCAATATCCACCGTGTGCAGCAGATCATCGACGTGGCGCAGAAGGAGGGGCGCAAGGTGGCGCTCTCCGGCCGCAGTCTGGAAAACGTGGTGGCGGTCAGCCGCGAGCTCGGCTATCTGAAAGTCCCGGACGACGTGCTGATCCCGCTGGATGTGATCCACCGCTACAGCGCGAAGGAACTTGTGCTGATCACGACCGGCAGCCAGGGCGAACCAATGTCCGCGTTGACGCGCATGGCGCTTTCCGACCACCGCAAGGTGATGATCACCCCGAACGACTATGTCATCATTTCCGCAACGCCGATTCCCGGCAACGAAAAGACGGTCGGCCGCGTCGTCAACGAGCTGATGAAGCTCGGCGCGGAGGTCGTTTACGAGCGGATGTACGAAGTCCACGTTTCCGGCCACGCCTGTCAGGAGGAACTCAAGCTGATGCTCTCCCTGATTCAGCCGCGGTTCTTTATCCCGGTCCACGGCGAACAAAAGCATCTGCAAAAGCACGCAGGGCTCGCGCGCGCCGTCGGGATGGCGAATCAGGATATCCTGATCGTCGACAACGGTGTGCAGGTCGAAGTCCAGCCGGATAAAATCAAAAAGTGCGGCAGCGTGCCCGCCGGACAGGTCTTTGTCGACGGCAGCGGCGTCGGTGATGTCGGCTCTGTCGTGATCCGCGACCGCAAGCATCTGGCCGAGGACGGCATCATTATCATCGCCGCCGGGATCGACCGTACCACCGGCTATCTGACCAGCGGCCCCGACGTCGTTTCGCGCGGCTTCGTCTATGTCCGCGAATCGGAGGATCTGATCGAAGCGGTCAAGAGCACCGCGTCCAAGACGATCCTCAAATGCTACGACCGCAATATCCGCGAATACAACGCGATCAAAAACCGCATCCGCGACGACGTTTCGCGCCTCGTCTATGAGCGCACGAAGCGCAGTCCGATGATTCTACCTCTGTTTTTGGAGACTGACTGATGAAAAAACTTTGGAAAAGCCTCGATCTGTCGCTGCTCATCTTTTTGGCAGGACTGGTGTTCGCCGGCCTGACCTTCCCGTTGAGCAAGACGCTCGCCTTCATAGAGGCGGGTGTGTTCGCCGTGCTTTTCCTGCTGCAATGGCTCTATCATAAACACGTCAAGCAGCGTCTGCTGTATCAGGTGAACACAGTCGCGGATGAGCTGGACTTTGAAAAGGGAAAAGCCTTCTCCGCGCTGAGCGTCGCGTGCTGCGTCGTGGACGGCAGCGGCGGCATTCTCTGGCTCAACAAGGCGTTCGAAGAATCGTTCGAAATCGACGGCAAGACCGTTTCCTGCTCGCTGCAGCAGCTGCTGCGCCGCGACAGCCTTGAAAAGCTCTTTGAGGGACGCGGGTTCAAGATCCGCTTCGGCGACCGCTTCTTCGCCGTCTATTCCAGCGAAGTGCCGCTGGACGACGACACGCTGTATCTGCTGTATTTCTTCGACGAAACAACGCTTCGGCAAACCGAACGCGCCTATTACGATTCGCGGCCGAGCGTGATGCTCACCGTTTTGGACAACGCAGACGAACTGCTGCAGATCTTCAAAGAGAGCGAATGCGCGGCCATCTATTCGATGATCGAGCAGATGATCGACGACTGGGCGACGTCCTACGGCGCGCTTTGCCGCAAGCTTTCCGCCGACCGGATGTTCATTATTGTAGAAGAAAAAGCGCTGCAGCGCATGGTGAGCGACAAGTTCAATATTCTCGACCGCGTGCGCGAATTCACCTACGACGGCAAACAGACAGACCTGACGCTGTCGATCGGCGTCGGTCGAGAGGGCAACTTCCACGACTCCAACAACGCGGCGCGGCAGTCGCTCGATATGGCGCAGAGCCGTGGCGGCGACCAGGCCGCCATCCGCCACGAGGCGCAGTACCAGTTCTACGGCGGCGTTTCCGCCGGCTACGAGCGCAAGAACAAGGCGAAGACCCGTCTGCTCGCGAAGACGATCGCCGCGACGATCCGCGACAGCGAACAGGTGTTGATTATGGGCCATCGCTTCTCCGATTACGATGCGATCGGCTCCGCGGTCGGCCTGTACCAGATCGCCCGCTTCTTCGGAAAACCGGCCTATATCGTCGTCGACCGGGACACGACGCTTTCGGAGCCGCTGTGCAGGCTCTATGAAGAGAACGGACACCCCGACGCCTTCATTTCCCCGGAAAAGGCGCTGCTGGCGGCGAACGACGGCACGCTGTTGTTTGTAACTGACACCCATAAACAGGACTTCACTGAATGTCCGCCGCTTGTGGACCGCGTCGGGCAGGTGATTGTGATCGACCACCACCGCAAATCGGTGCAGTTCATCGAAAACACCGTGGTGTTCTACCATATCCCGAATGCCTCCTCCGCGAGCGAAATGGTCACGGAACTGGCGCAGTATATGGACAAGAACCCGATTCTGGACCCGGTCTCGGCGCTCGCGCTGTTCGCGGGCATCATGCTTGACACGCGCAACTTTGTTCTGCGCGCCGGCGTCCGGACGTTCGAAGCGGCGGCCTATCTGCGCTCGCGCGGCGCGAACACCGTCGAATGCAAAAAGCTGTTTTCGACGGATATGGACATCTTCCGTGCGCGCAACAAGATCATCGATTCCGCCGTGCGCTACCGCGAGGTCTGCGCGATCTCCACGCTGACGCAGGAATGCGCCAACGAGCGGCTGATCACGTCGCAGGCGGCGGATGAAATGCTCGGTATCGAAAACGTCAAAGCGTCGTTCGTGCTGTTCCGCCTCGGCAACGCCTACCATATTTCGGCGCGGTCCTACGGCGAAGTCAACGTGCAGCTCGTGATGGAAGCGCTCGGCGGCGGCGGCCACCAGACGATGGCGGCGTGTCAGCTCGGCGAGATCCGTTTCGACGACGCGATGCAAAAACTCAAACAGGCAATCGACCAGATTCTGGATATTTAAGATAGGGGGTCATTTCCATGAAAGTTATTTTGAAGCAGGACGTGAAGGGCCTTGGCAAAAAAGGCCAGCTTGTCAACACCTCCGATGGCTACGCGCGCAACTTCCTGTTCCCGAAGGGCTTTGCCGCCGAGGCGAACGCCCAGGCGATGAGCGAACTGAAGAACAAGGAGGACGCGGAGCGCTACCGCATCAAGACCGAGACCGCCGCCGCGAAAGCCGCCGCCGAACGGATCGGGGGCAAAACGATCCGCATCTCCGCGAAAGCGGGTCAGAACGGCAAACTCTTCGGCTCCGTCACGGCAAAGGAAATTGCCGAAACGCTCCAGTCGACCTTCGACGTCAGCGTGGACAAGCGCAAGATCACGGTGGAAGAGATCAAACAGTACGGGACGTATGAATTTGAAGTGAAGCTGTATCCCGGCGTCAGCACGCAGCTTTACGTTTTGGTTGGTGAATAATCATGGCGAACAATCAGACGATCGTCTCGCTTGACGACGTTCAGCTGCCGTACTCCCTTGAAGCGGAGCAGGCGGTGCTCGGGTCGATTTTGACCGAGCCGGACTGCATCACCCAGGTGCAGATCCTGCTCAAGAGCGACTACTTCTATCTGCCGCAGCACAAGGCTATTTTTACGGTGATGCAGGAGATCGACGCCCTCGGCGGGAAAGTCGATCCGCATGTCGTGCTCGACAAACTGAAGAACGCAAACGTCTATGACGACGTCGGCGGCAAGAACTATCTCTATCAGCTCGCGCAGTCCGTGCCCTCCACCCAGAATGTGGAAAGCTACTGCAGGATCGTCAAAGAGAAGTACTACATCCGTACGCTGATCAACGTGTCCAAACAGATCATCGAGGACGCGTCCGGCTCGGACAACGAAGCCGACCTGCTGTTGGATTCCGCGGAACAGAAGATCTACGACATCCGGCAGGGCAAGGTGACGAAAGGCCCGACGAAGATCGGCGACATCATCATCAACGAGGTCTACGACCGGCTGCAAAAGCTCTCGTCCGCCGACAGCGACCAGTATAAGGGCTACACGACCGGTTTTACCGATCTCGACCGCAGCATCACGGGTCTCAACAAATCCGACCTTGTAATCATCGGCGCGCGCCCGGCTATGGGTAAAACGAGCCTTGCGCTGAACATGGCGCGCAACACGGCGATGATGGGCCGCAAAAAGGTGCTCTTCTTTTCCCTGGAAATGACCAAGGAGCAGCTCGCGCAGCGCGTACTCGCGACGGAAGCGCGGGTGGAAAGCACCAAGATGCGCACTGGCAATATCTCGAGCGACGAATGGGCGCGGCTGGCGACGGCGACGTCCCTGCTGAGTAACTGCGAACTGTACTTCGACGATACGTCCAACATGACGGTGCCCGAAATGAAATCGCGGATTCGCCGTCTCAGAGACGTGGACGTCGTCTTTGTCGATTACTTACAGCTGATGAAAAGCGGCCAGCGCGTCGAAAACCGCGTGCAGGAGGTCTCGGAGATCACGCGGAACCTCAAGCTGATGGCGAAGGACCTCAACATCCCCGTCGTCGTGCTCGCGCAGCTTTCGCGTTCCACCGAGGGACACGGCAAGGCGCACCGCCCGCAGCTGTCCGATCTGCGTGAATCCGGCTCGATCGAGCAGGACGCCGACATCGTGATCATGCTTTACCGCCAGGAATACTATACGAACGACAGCGGCGATATCCCCGAAGAGGACAAGCCGGCGATCAACGAAGCGGAGTTTATTATCTCGAAGAACCGCCACGGCCCGACCAATACGGTCACAGTCGCGTGGAACAGCGACTACACGCTGTTCTCGAATCTCGAGGTTCTGCGTCATGATCAGTAAGGTCGTTGCGACAATCGAAGAAGAAGGCCTGCTTTGCGACGTGAAAAGCGTCTGCGCGGCGGTCTCCGGCGGCGCGGACTCCGTCTGTCTGCTGGAAGTGCTGTGCGAACTGCAGCCGCGTTACGGCTACACGCTCGAAGCGCTGCATCTCAACCACCAGCTGCGCGGCGAAGAAGCTTTGCGCGACGAAACGTTTGTCAAAGCGCTCTGCGAAAAAAAGCGGCTGCCCTGCCGCGTGCTGCGGCTGGACGTCGCGTCCTACGCCCGCAAACACAAGCTCGGCGTCGAGGAAGCCGGACGGCTGCTGCGCTACAAAGCGTTCCTCTCGTCTGACTGCGACGCGGTCGCAGTCGCGCATACGCTGTCCGACCGGACGGAGACGGCGCTCTTCCGCCTTGCGCGGGGGACGGCGGTCCGCGGCGCGGCCGGGATTCTGCCGCGGCGGGACAAGGTCATCCGTCCGCTGCTGCGCGTGACGCGCGCGGAGGTGGAAGCGTACCTCACCGCACGCGCGATCCCGTGGGTGCACGACGAGACCAACGACCTCGACGATTACAGCCGTAACTATATCCGCCACCACATTGTCCCGGCGTTTCAGACGCTGAACCCCGCGTTTGAAGAGACGTTTTCGGGCTTTATGGACGCCGCGCGGGAACAGGCAGATTACCTCAGCCTGTGCGCCGAAGAACTGCTGCAAACGGCAAAAATCGGCGACGGCTGGGCGAAAGCCCCGCTGCAGAAAGCGCATCCGGCGTTGAGAAGAGAAGCGCTGCGGCAGATTCTGTCGCGGCAGCTCGAAAAAGACCTGACGCGCAAACGACTATTGCTGTGCGTAACCGCGCTGCAAACCGGCGGCGCCGTGCAGGTGGGAGAAGACCTGTTCTTCTTCGCGTCGGGCGATTCCGTACGCCTGTCCGCCCGCCCGGCGGTGTTTCCGCCGTGGGAAGCGGCGGTAAAGGACGGCGTTGCCGTCACCCCGTGCGGCACACTGGTGCTGCGGCGGGTCGAAGACGGCAGCGGCTGTCTTGACAGCGCAAAACTCACGCCGGAAAACGCCCTTTGCGCGCGTTCCCGCAGGGAAGGGGACACCTTTTCCTTTGCGTCCCGCGGCGTGACCAAGACAATCAAAAAGCTGCTGAACGAGGCAAAGATCCCGCTTGCCGACCGCAACCGTGTCTGCCTGCTTTCGCTGGACGGCGCGGTGGTCTGGGCAGAGGGCTTCGGCGCGGACGCGCGCTTTGCCGGAACGGATCTCCTGGTCGAGATCCTGCAGCAGCCTAAATAAACAGCGAACGATCATAAAGGAGAATACTTATGGCAAAAGAAACCGTAACCGAGCGCTTCGCCGGTTCCGCACTGACCAACGACATTCTGGAGATCTTTTTCAGCGAATCGCGCTTGGACGAGATCGTCGCCACCCTCGGCAGACAGATCAGCGCCGATTTCGCCGGCAAGAATCTGCTGCTGATCTCCGTGCTCAAAGGCTCTGTCGTCTTCATGTCGGATCTGCTGCGGCATATCACGATCCCGTGCAAGATCGACTTCATCTCGTCGTCGATCTATAAAAACAAAACGACGGCCCAGCCGCGCCCGGAGATCACCGATATTCTCCAATATGACGATATTTCCATGTTCGATATCCTGATCGTCGAGGACATCCTTGACACGGGCCGGACGCTGCAGGCGCTTTCGGAATTCCTGATGGAAAAGGGCGCGCAGTCCGTGACGATTTGCACGCTGCTCGACAAGCCCGAGCGCCGCGACCCGAACACGACGATCAAGCCGACCTATGTCGGCGCGCAGGTCGCCAACGAGTTCGTGGTCGGCTACGGCCTCGACTTTGACGAAAAATACCGGAATCTGCCGTTTATCGGCATCTTGAAGCCGGATATCTACCGGCAGTAAACACCGCGCCGCACAGGGGGGCGCACACAGGAAGGAGTGTTGTTTTGCAATGAGAGATAAACGCAAGTGGGGAAATCTTCTGTACTTGATCGTTCCGCTTCTGCTTTTGTTCAGCATCGCCGCGTTTTCGGGCGGCCGCACGGAAAAGAAAGCGACATATTCGGAGATCATGAATCTCTTCCGGGAGCATCAGATCACGGAATACACTGTCAATTTCAGCTCCGGCGCGCTGCAGTATAAGGTCAAGGGCGACGACACGGTGAAACGGTACGCGCTGCCGAGCGTGGATCTGTTCATCATGGATATCCACGAGGACGTGGTGCAGTATAACACGGAACACCCGGACGACCAGATCGAATACGACTACAAGGCGGGCACCAACAACTCCTTCTGGTTCAGCATGCTGCCGATGCTGCTGATGGGCGGCATCTTCGTGTTCGCGATGTTCTATATCTACCGCAAGATGGGTCAGAGCATCACGATGGAAAACAACCGGACGCTGAGCTTCGGCAAAGCCCGCGTCACCGACGCGAAGGACGCGAAGAAAAAAGCCACCTTCGCCGACGTTGCCGGCTGCGACGAGGAAAAAGAGGAACTGCAGGAGATTGTGGAGTTCCTCAAGGACCCGAAAAAGTTCAGCGCGCTCGGCGCGCGGATTCCGAAGGGCGTTTTGCTCGTCGGCCCGCCGGGTACCGGTAAAACGCTTTTGGCGCGCGCGGTCGCGGGCGAAGCGAACGTCCCGTTCCTTTCGATCTCCGGCTCCGATTTTGTTGAAATGTATGTCGGCGTCGGCGCCTCGCGTGTCCGCGATCTGTTCGCGCAGGCGAAAAAGCTCGCGCCCTCCATTCTCTTCATCGATGAGATCGACGCGGTCGGCCGTCACCGCGGCGCCGGTATGGGCGGCGGCCACGACGAACGTGAGCAGACGCTCAACCAGATGCTCGTCGAGATGGACGGCTTCGACGCGAACGAAAGCGTCATCATCATCGCGGCGACCAACCGCCCGGACATTCTCGATCCGGCGCTGCTGCGTCCCGGCCGCTTCGACCGTCAGGTGACGGTCGGCTATCCCGATATCAAGGGCAGAGAGGAAATCCTCAAAGTCCACGCGAAAGACAAACCGCTCGCGCCGGACGTCAAGCTGTCCGTGATCGCGGCGTCCACGGCCGGCTTTACGGGCGCGGATCTCGAAAACCTGCTGAACGAAGCGGCGCTGCTTTCCGCCAGACGCAACAAAAAAGCGATCACGATGGCGGAGATCCAGGAAGCGACGATCAAGGTCGTCGTCGGCGCCGAAAAGCGTTCGCATAAGATTTCCGACAAGGAAAAGCGCCTGACGGCCTACCACGAATCCGGCCATGCGGTCGCGACCTACCATCTGGAGGGGCAGGACCCCGTCCATCAGGTCTCGATCATTCCGCGCGGTCTTGCCGGCGGCTACACGATGTCGCTGCCGACCGAGGACAAGTCCTACCGCGCGAAGACCGATATGCTCGACGATATCGTCGTTCTGCTCGGCGGCCGCGTCAGCGAAGCGCTGATTCTCGGCGATATTTCGACCGGCGCGTCGAACGACCTTGAGCGCGCGACGCAGATCGCCCGCGACATGGTCACCCGCTACGGCATGAGCGATCTGATCGGCCCGCTTTCGCTGGAGTCCGGTTCGCACGAAATCTTCCTCGGCCGCGATTATTCCAACGCGCGCGCCTATTCCGAAAACGTCGCCGCGCAGGTGGACGAAGAGGTCAAGCGCATTGTCAACGACGCCTACGCCCGCTGCGAAGCGATCCTTTCGTGCCACGAGGATCAGCTGCACACGCTTGCCAACTATCTGATCGAGCACGAAAAGATCGACGGTGCGGAGTTCAAACAGCTGATGGAGACCGGCACGGTCGGTGCCGCGCAGACGCCCGAAGCGCTGCCTGAAGAACCGGCTGCGGAAGAGACAACGCCCGACGAAGAGGCCTGACCGCCCGGCGGCGCAAAAAGCCGCAAGATGATGCAAGAGAGGGAACAACGATGCTTTATTATATCAAAATGCTGATCATTGCGCTGATCAGCGGTCTGTTTACGGCGCTGCCCGTTTCCTTCGGCGCCCATTACGCCTATCTGTCCTCCGTCTTGTCGTTTACGAACGACAAGGCGCTGTTGGGCTTTTACTATGCCGTGATCGCGACGGCGTTCGCGATCGTCGTGTTCGGCTATCTGCGGCGGATCTACCGCAAGGCGTTATTCTATTCCGTCTTTACCAAGAAGGGGAGCGACCCCTCTTCCAAAAAGAGCTACCGGAAGATCCTCGCCAATCTGCTGCTGTCGCTGATTCCGGCCGCGGTGCTCTTTGTGCCGGTGACAAAAGACGCGCTCTTGATGGACGTGTTCACGAATCTCCTGCAGGAAAACTACCTGCTCGTGACGGCGTCGTGCTGCGTCGGCTCCGGTCTGTTTTTGCTGATCGCCGTCTGGTACACCCGCCAGCATTACGCCGAGCCGGTACGCTCGGCAAAGCCGCTTTCGGTGCTGCGCTATTCGATCTATCAGCTGCTCGCATACCTGCTGCCCGGCGTGTCCAACGTCTCGGTCGGCGGCACGAGCCTTCTGATCACTGACGTGGAACCCAAGGTGCTCGTGCGTGAAATGCTCTTGTATCTCGCGCCGTCCATGCTGGTCATCAACGTCGCGCGTATCGTGCGCTACATCCTCAGCGGCATTGTCCTGAACCCCGTGATGATCGTCCTTGCCGCGCTCGGCTCCGGCCTCGGCAGCCTGTTGATGATCCATCTGATCAGCAAATTCAATCTGCGCAAACACTTTGTCTTCTTTGCCGTTTATTCAATCGTATTCGGCTTGTTTATTGCAGTTTCAGCCTTTGTGTTTTAAGTGAAAAGAGGAGTTATGGCAGAAAAGAAAAAGAAGGCGGCTTCCAAAAAGAAAGCCGCGTCCGGGAAAAAGTCCGCCGCAAAGACAAAGAGCGGCGCGGCAAAAACCAAAAAGACCCAAAAGGCAAAAGGGCAGGTCAGCTATTACGAAAGCCACCGCAAGCTTTTGATGCTGATCTATCTTGTGCTGTCGCTGGTGTTCCTTTGCGTGGCGTTTATTCCCGGCTTCAACGTCTGGGCGAAGATTCGCGGCGTCTTTTTCGCGTTCTTCGGCGTCTCGTTCTATGTGTTCAATATTTGCCTGTTCATCATCGGGCTGCGGATGGCGACGGACAGCCTGCGGCGCTCGCTGCTGCTGACGTCGCTGGCCGGCGTCTTTCTGACCGCCGTGTTCAGCTCCATCATCCATCTCGCGACCTTCTCCGTGGTGGACGGGACCTACCTTGACCAGCTGCGGCAGGCGGCGACCGACGGGTTTTCAATCGCCTACGACGGCTTCCAGATGACCGGCGGTATTCTCGGCGCTCTGCTCGGCGGTGCGCTGCTGCATACCTGCGGCAAGGCGGCCGGCTTTGTGATCGTCTTTGCGCTGTTGATCCTCGCGATCATCCTCTATCTCAATATCAGCGTCGACACCGTCAGCGATTCGGTGTCCTCTGCAATCACCAAAAGCAAGCAGAAGATCGGCGAAACGCACGAGACGAACCGCCAGAAGCGCACCGTCCGCAAGGAGCAGCGCGAACTGGACAAGCAGCAAAAGCTTGAAGCGATGCAGCAGGTGAGCGAAGAAGAGCGCCTGCGCCGCGAACAGGAGATCCGCCACGCGACCTTTGACTTTACAAAGACCGAGGTGGAGCTGCAGGACGAACGGCCGTCCCGCGCCTACCGCACCCCGAAGCCCTATAATCCGCAGACGCGGCTGTTTACCTATGTCGATTCCGATCCCGAAGAACCCGAAGCGGAAGAACCGCAGCCGGAACCGGTTTTGGAACCGATTGCTGAACCGGAGACGCCGGAAGAAGTCGTTTTGCCGGAAGGTTTTGAGGAAGTCGACGCCGCGCCGCCCCAGTCGGAGGAAGACCGGCTGGTAGACGAAGCGGTCAAGGAAGCCAAGCGCAACGCGCTGAAGAATAAAAAAGAGGTGCTCGCGTTCCCGGAGGACAAAAAGCACCGCAGCAAGAAGGATTACGTTCTCCCGCCGATCCGCTGCCTGCATGAGCCGGATTTCAGCAAGGTCGGCGACATCTCCGCCGAGATCCGCCAGACGTCGCAGAAACTGGTCGATACGCTCAAAAGCTTCGGCGTGGAAACCACGCTGATCGGCGTCAGCCGCGGCCCGTCCGTGACGCGCTATGAGCTGCAGCCCGCCCCCGGCGTCAAGATCAGCAAGATCACGTCTCTCGCGGACGATATCGCGCTGAACCTCGCTTCGTCCGGCGTGCGTATCGAAGCGCCGATCCCGAATAAATCCGCGGTCGGCATCGAAGTGCCGAACCAGTCCCGCGCCAGCGTCACGCTGCGCGAGATCATTGCGTCGTCGGAATTCCAGTCCAGCCGCAGCAAGCTGAACGTCGCGCTCGGCAAGGACATCACCGGCCACGTCAACTGCACCGACCTTGCAAAGATGCCGCACCTTCTGATCGCCGGTACCACGGGTTCCGGTAAGTCGGTCTGCCTCAACTGCATGGTCTGCAGTATTCTCTATAACGCGTCACCCGACGACGTCAAGCTGCTGATGATCGACCCGAAGCAGGTCGAATTCTCCGTCTACAACGGCATCCCGCACCTGCTGGTGCCCGTGATCTCCGACGTGCGCAAGGCCGCCGGTTCGCTCGC